>NZ_JAAFZA010000250.1 GCF_015356865.1 Catenulispora pinisilvae | reverse complement strand
CCCCCGAACAGTGGTTGAGTAAGCCCTATGACCACAGACAACCTGCCGGAACCGACCGCCGGCGACGACGATGTCTCGGCCGAGCTGATCGCCGCCTCGCTGCGCGCGGACACCGCGGACCTGGAGATCTACGCGCGGGTGCTGTCCTCCAACCTGATCGAGACCCTGCCGCCCGGCGCGGTCCGGCTGGAGCGCAAGCGCAGCCTGTCCGACCGCGCCGCCGGCCGCGAGGGCCGGGTGGAGAGCGTCGACGTCACCCTGGGCGAGCAGCGTATGACCTTGCGCCTGGGCAAGCACGGCCCGGTCGGCGAGGTCTGCAAGGAGGTCCGCGGCATCGTGCTGTCCCGGCAGCAGGTGGCCATGGACATCTGGATCGAGACGCTGTCCGCGGCCATCGCCGAGACCGCGCGCTCCAACGCCCGGGCGCGCGAGGTGCTGCAAAGGTTCGTGCTGGGGGAGTAGTTTCGAAGGCGCTCGGCCGCGCGGCGGTGGCAGTCGGTACCTCTGCCGCCCCGTACGGCGCCGCCGACAGGTATGGGCGAATCCGGCATTCCTGTGCGCCCGAAACCTCTGAAGCAGATCACGAGTCGGCAACGGCGCGCGCTTCGAACTGGCGCGCCAAGCCGCCGATTCGGCAAAGTGGCGAACCATATATGCCCGCCACACGGAAGCACGGTCGCCATGACTTCGCCGCACGACGCCGGGTCGGACCCGGACCGTTCCGCGCGGCGGCACGCGCTGGAGAACTATCGGGAGTTCTTCGACTACCCGATCGATCCGGATGTACACGAGACCGCCGTGATCCCGCGGATTCGCGACGACCGAGAACCCGAGTATCAGATACCTTACACGGCGGCTGAGCCCGCACCGCCGCCGGGTTTCGCGGGAGGGCCCGGAACTGCGGAGATCCACGAATCCGTGGCGGTGGAAGGGATCCAAGCTTCGTCGGTGGCGACCGCCGTGTATCCGGAGACTTATATAAAGGACAAGCCCTCCACCGAACTGCCGGCATCGGCGCCGCCCTCGCCCCGCCCGCCCGGGCACCGCCGCCGCGGCCGACGCAAACTGGCCGCGTCCCTGTGGCCGTTCCACGCGTACGACCGCGCGCAAGCACCGAATCCCACCGCCATCCGCTCCCGTTCCACCACCGCGACCGTGTGGCGCAAACTCAGAGCGGACCGCGCGGCGGTCTTCGGCGGCTGCACCGTCGTGGTCCTGATCCTGCTCGCCGTCTTCGCCCCGGTGGTCACCGGGGCGTTCGGCGTGGCCCCGAACCAGCTCCACCCCGAGCTCACCGACGCCACCTTCGGTCCGCACGGGTCCTTCGGCGGCATCAGCCGGGCCCACCCGCTCGGCGTGGACCAGCGCATGGGCCGGGACATCCTGGCCCGGTTGCTGTTCGGCGCGCGCGTGAGCCTGCTGATCGCCGCCGGGGCGACGCTGCTCAGCGTGGGCCTGGGCACCGCGCTCGGGATCGTGTCCGGCTACCTCGGCGGCCGGGTGGACCTGGTGCTGATGCGGATCGCCGACGTGTTCCTGGCGTTCCCGCTCATGCTCTTCGCGCTCGGCCTCACCGGGGCGCTGTCCGACCAGGCCTTCGGCCTGTCCGGGAACGCGCTGCGGATCGCCATCATGATCTTCGTGATGGGGTTCTTCAACTGGCCCTACATCGCGCGCATCGTGCGCGGTGAAGTGCTGTCGCTGCGCGAGCGGGAGTTCGTCACCGCCGCGCGGGCCATGGGCGCCACGACCCGCTGGATCCTGTGGCGCGAGCTGTTGCCCAACCTGCTGGCGCCGATCCTGGTCTACACCACCTTGCTGATCCCGGCGAACATCATCTTCGAAGCCGGACTGTCCGCTCTGGGAATCGGCCTGAACCCACCCACCGCCTCCTGGGGGCAGATGATGACCGACGCGGTCGCCACCGTGTACACCGACCCCGAGTATCTGGTCGTGCCAGGCATGGCAGTATTCATCACCGTGCTGGCGTTCAACCTGTTCGGAGACGGGTTGCGCAACGCCACCGATCCCACCGCACAGTGACGCTTCGCGGCACGACGCTAGCCATGAAGAAGGAAACCGCTGTGATACCCAAAATCTCGATCCGCGCGGGAGCCATAGCCGCGGCGCTCGCACTGGCCCTGTCCGCCTGCGGCTCCAGCAGCGGTGGCGGGAGCGGCGCCTCGGCCATGGGCCCGGGTTACAACCTGGCCAGCAGCCAGGTCCTGAACGCCTCGGTCAAGGCCGGCGGCACCATGAACCTGATCTCCTCGCAGACGTTCGACTCGATCGACCCCGGGATCACGTACTCCGCGCAGACCTGGAACCTGTTCCGGATGTTCGCCCGGCCGATGATGGCCTACGAGCACACGCCCGGCGGCAACCAGATCGTCGGCGACCTGGCGACCGGTCCGGGCAAGGAGTCCGACAACGGCAAGACCTGGACCTACACCCTGGACCCGGGCGCCACCTTCGAGGACGGCACCGCGATCACGTCCTCCGACGTGCGCTGGGCGATCGAGCGGTCCAACTGGTCCTCGCTGGTCGGCAACGGCCCGACCTACTTCCGCAACATCCTCACGCCCTCCAGCGACCCCAGGTTCGCCCAGTTCGCCAACCTGGACGTCTACAAGGACGGCGACAAGGCCTTCGACAAGATCATCGACACCAGCGACCCGACGAAGATCGTGTTCCACCTGCCGAACTCCTTCGGCGAGTTCGACTACGTCATGACCCTGTTGCAGACGGCTCCGGTGGAGCGCGGCATCGACAGCAAGGACGCCGGCGACACCTACGCCAAGAAGCCGATCTCCACCGGCGCCTACAAGATCCAGAGCTACTCCCCGGGCAAGGAGCTCAAGCTGGTCCCGAACCCGGCGTACAACCAGCAGTCGGACCCGAACCACATGCACGTGGCCCGGGCCGCCCTGGTGGACGTGCAGCTCGGCGTGGACTCCGGGGAGCGCGACCAGGAACTGCTGGACGGCCAGGCCGACGCCGACCTGGGGTCGGCGCTGAACGTGGCCGACCACGCGAAGGTGTTGCAGGACAACGTCCTGAAGTCGGAGACCGACGACGCGCCGGACTCCTCGATCGCCTACTCCTCGATCAACACCCAGCTGATCCCGGACGTCGACTGCCGGCAGGCGATCGAGTACGCGGTGAACAAGAACACGGTGCAGAACCAGCTCGGCGGCAGCTGGGGCGGTTCGATCGCCACCAACCTGCTGCCGCCCAGCATCCCGGGCGCGGTGCAGTTCCCGACCTACACCTATGACCCGGGCAAGGCGAAGACCCTGCTGGCCAAGTGCAAGTCGGACTCACCGCAGCTGTTCGACAGCAGCGGCGCCCTGTCCTTCAAGATCGCTGCTCAGGTGAACGCCCCGGACCTGCAGAACGCCGCGACCGCGATCCAGTCCTCGCTGGCCGGGGTGGGCATCAACACCCAGGTGACGCTGTTCCCGTTCGGCCAGTACAGCCAGTACTGCGGCAACCAGGACTACTCCCGGGCGCACAAGCTGGGCATGTGCCTGGCCAACTGGGGCCCGGACTGGCTCACCGGCTACGGCATGCTGGACCAGCTGGTCACCGCCAACGGCATCTCGGCCACCGGCAGCCAGAACTACGCGTTCCTCAACGACAAGACGGTCAACGACCTGGAGCAGGACGCGCTGAACAGCGTCGAGCCGAGCACCCAGCAGCAGGACTGGGTCAAGATCGACCACCGGGTCATGGACCTGGCGGCCATCGTCCCGCTGACCCAGCGCAACGTCATGCGCTTCCGTTCCTCGAACCTCACCAACGTGATGATCAACCAGGCCGGCAGCGGCGGCTACGACCTGTCGGTCCTGGGCGTGAAGTGAGCGCGTCCGCGCGCCGCGCCGCTGTGTTCGGCTGAGGTGTTCGGCTGGGATAGGCCACGGGCGTAGCCGCGGTACAGACCGGCGTGGCGGGCGGACGGAAACAACTGCGAAACGAGGGATGCGGCGGTATGACGACCTTCCTGGTGCGCCGGGCCGTCACCGCCGTGCTCCTGATGTTCGGCGTGGTCCTGGTGACCTTCCTGGTGTTCTATGTCGTGCCGGGCCTGGGCGGGCGCACCACGGACCAACTGGCCGCGCAGTTCGCCAGCCGCGACCCCTCCCCGGAGCAGCTGGCGGTGATCGAGCACCGGCTGGGGCTGGACCAGCCGCTGTACGTCCAGTTCTGGGACTATCTCAGAGCCCTGGTGGCCGGCACGGACCTGCCGCCGGGCTCGGGTGCCGCGCACTGCTCGGCGCCGTGTCTGGGGTGGTCCTGGCGGCTGCACGAGTCGGTGCTGGCGCTGATCCTGGACCGGCTGCCGGTGACGGTCTCCATCGCGGTCGGCGCGGCGGTGCTGTGGCTGGTGTTCGGCGTGCTCTCCGGCGCGCTCGCGGCGGTGTTCCGCGGCGGTCTGGTCGACCGGGTGATCCGGGTGGCCGCCCTGGTCGGGGTCTGCCTGCCGGTGGTGTTCATCGGCCCGCTGGCCCGGGCCAAACTGACCTGGCTGTTCCCCTCGGTCTCCTATTACTCCTTCCTGCACAACCCCTTTGTGTGGGCCGACCATCTCGTACTGCCCTGGGTGACGCTGGCGATCGGCTACTTCGCGCTCTACACGCGGCTCACCCGTTCGGGCATGATCGATGCCTTGTCCGGCCATTTCATCCGGACCGCGCAGGCCAAGGGCCTGCCCCGGCGGCGCGTGGTCTGGCAGGGGCTGCGCACCACGTTCCCGACCGTGGCCACCGTCTTCGCCATGGACCTGGGCCTGCTGTTGGGTGGCGCGGTGCTGGCCGAGAAGGTCTACGGGCTGCACGGGATCGGCGACCTGGCGCAGAACGGCGTGGACGGCCAGGACCTGCCGGTGGTGCTCGGCGTGACGCTGTTCGCAGGGCTCTTCATCGTTGTCGCGAACTTCGTGGTCGACGCCGCCTATGCTGTCCTGGACCCGCGCATCCGGCTGGATTGACGCGCCGGGCGGCGGCACGCGGTGAGGGTTTCGCGCCATCGGTACGCCGAGGACGCCAGCAGGTGGTCGCTCACCTACCTTAGGTAGCCGATCACTTCCCTTCTAAGGTCCCTCGTGTCAAGGGGCAATCGCCTAAGTATGTGCTCCAGATCGGGTAACACCCCGTTAACCTCAGGGATGGTTACCACCCACTTCTAAGGTGGCGAAGGCGGCCCCTGATACCCCGAAATGGCTCGGTGACCGGCCGATCCAGGATTGATCACAGTTCGGACAAGGCTGCCCCAACCCCCTAGCCAAGCCGGGGGCCCAGGCGCCACTCTCCTGTGGAGGGCCCCGGCCCGACAGTGCAATGTGCAATACCACCGGCGACTCGCTTCGGGGCGGCCGCCGGGCGTGACGTGATCACGATTCCGCCCTGCCTGACTCTCCGGTGCGCTCACAAGGCCTTCCGAGTCAGACGACCACCGAGGATTCACATGACAACGCTGCCAGGGGACGCCTCCACCCTGCACGACGATTTCGGCGAGGAAGAGTCGCCGGACCCGGTTACGCCGGCGGCGAAGACCATCGAGGGTCGGTCGCTGTCACAGATCGCGTGGTCGCGGTTGAAGAAGGACCGCGTGGCGATGGCCGCGGGCATCATCATCGTGCTGCTGGTGCTGATCGCGATCTTCGCGCCGCTGCTGGCCTCGCTCAGCGGCAACTCCGACCCGAACGCCCAGTTCATGGACAGCATCGACCCCAACACCTCGATGCCGCTGGGCTCAGCCGGCGGCATCAGCTCCACCCACCTGCTGGGTCTGGAGCCGGTGATCGGCCGCGACGTCCTGACCCGGGTGCTCTACGGCTCCCGGATCAGCCTGCTCATCGCCACCTCGGCCTCGCTGCTCTCGCTGATCATCGGGATCGCCATGGGCGTCATCGCCGGCTACTTCGGCGGCTGGATCGACGCGGCGATCTCCCGCATCATGGACGTCTTCCTGGCCTTCCCGCTGCTGCTGTTCGCGCTGGCGCTGGCCGCCATCGTCTCCGACCACGCCTTCGGGATGTCCGGTGACACCCTTCATATAGCGATGCTGATCTTCATCATCGGCTTCTTCGGCTGGCCCTATGCCGGCCGCATCGTCCGCGGACAGACCATCGCCCTGCGCCAGCGGGAGTTCGTGGACGCCGCGCGGGTCCTGGGCGCCAAGCCCCGCCGGATCATCCTCAAGGAGCTGATGCCGAACCTGATCGCTCCGGTTCTGGTCTACGGCACCCTGTTGATCCCGGCGAACATCCTGTTCGAGGCGGCCCTGTCCTTCCTGGGCGTCGGCATCCGGCCGCCGACACCGTCGTGGGGCAAGATGCTCAACGACGCGATCCAGTACTACCGTGTCGACCCCGCGTTCCTGATCATCCCGGGTGCCGCGATCTTCATCACGGTCATGGCCTTCAACCTGTTCGGCGACGGCCTGCGCGACGCCTTCGACCCGAAGGCGCACTAAACGAGAATTCCCCCGGCGTCGCACCGCCGGGGGCCCAGGCGGGACGGTCTCCCATTTCCGAGCCGGCCCTGCCGTCACCTGCGAGATCAGCAAGATCAGTTGCATCGACACCGAAAGCATTCCACATTCTGGGATGCCGGGCTGACCAAGGGGGTCCACCCGCAATGAATCGTCACAAGCTGTTGGGCGGCGTGGCGCTATTCGCGTCCGTCGCTCTGGCAGCCTCGGCGTGCTCCAGTTCGAAGACGAACTCAACGAGCTCCTCGCCGACTTCTGCCGTAACCACTTTGCCCTCGGGCAACACCAGCGCCGGTACCGGCTTCAACGCCGCCGTGACCAGCATCGTCCGCCCCTCTGACAAGGAGGGCGGCACCCTGACCATGGTGGACCGGTCGGACTTCGACTCGGTCGACACCGGCAACACCTACGACGCGTTCGCCTGGGCGATCATGGACGACTGGTCGCGCCCGATGATGACCTACGCCCAGCAGCCCGGCGCTGCCGGCGCGAAGGTGGTCCCGGACCTGGCCCAGGCGCCCGGCGTGGTCTCCAACAACGGTCTGACCTGGACCTACAAGATCAAGCCGGGTGTGAAGTACCAGGACGGCTCGGTGGTGACGTCGCAGGACGTCAAGTACGCCATCGAGCGCTCCAACTGGGGCCAGAACATCCTGATCAACGGCCCGTCGTACTTCCCGGAGTTCGTGCAGGACAACACCCACTACAAGGGCCCCTACGCGGACAAGAACCCGAACGACGGCGTCTCGGGCATCACCACGCCGGACAACCAGACCATCGTGTTCAACCTGACCACGCCGTTCTCGGACTTCGACTACCTGATGGCGCTGCCGGGCTCGGCCCCGGTGCCGCGGGCGAAGGACACCGGCGCGGACTACTTCAAGACCTACGACTCGACCGGTCAGTACAAGATCGACAACTACCAGGTCGGCAACGAGCTGGACCTCTCGCCGAACCCGGCCTTCGACCCGAGCACCGACCCGGACAAGCTCCACGTCCTGCGGGCCTCGAAGATCGTGATCAAGCTCAAGCAGGACGTCTCGACCATCGACGACAACCTGTTCGACGGGGCGGCGAACGTCGACCTGACCGGTGTCGGCGTGCAGCCGGCCACCCAGAGCAAGATCCTGGGCAACCCGAAGTACAAGGCCGACGCGGACTCCGCGTACGCGAACTCCACCGAGTACTTCGCGATCAACACGCTGCAGAAGCCGTTCGACAACGTCGACTGCCGTAAGGCGATCGAGTGGGTCGTCGACAAGGCCACGATGCAGACCGAGGCCGGCGGCGCCCAGGGCGGCGGTGACATCGCCAGCACCATCGACCCGCCCACGATCCCGGGCTGGAAGGCCGGCGACCAGTACCTGACGCCGGGCAACAAGGGCGACGTCGCGCAGTCCAAGAAGGAACTGGCGCTGTGCCAGCAGGCCGAGCCGGACCAGTTCAACCCCGACGGCACCGTCAAGGGCTCGTTCGAGGTCATGGCCCGTGACAACGCGGTCAAGGAAGCGAACATGGTCCAGACGCTTCAGACCAACCTCAAGAGCATCGGCATCAGCGTCACGATCGACCTGAAGCCGTTCGACAAGTACAACTCGGCGTTCGCCGGCAACAAGCAGTACGCCCAGCAGCACCGGGTCGCCGTCAGCTTCATGAAGTGGGGCGCGGACTTCCCGTCCGGCTACGGCTTCATGTACGGCATCCTGGACGGTGCCTCGATCCGTGACGCCGGTGGCTACAACCTGTCGTGGGACGCGGACAAGGCCATCGACGACGGCATCACCAAGGCGCTGGCCGAGACCGACCCGACCACCCGTGGCAACGACTACGCGGCGGTGGACCACCAGGCCCTGTCCGACGCGCTGGTCGTGCCGCTGGTCTGGGACAAGAACCTGGTCTACCGGCCGGAGTCGCTGACGAACGTC
Source organism: Catenulispora pinisilvae (assembly GCF_015356865.1). Taxonomy (GTDB): domain Bacteria; phylum Actinomycetota; class Actinomycetes; order Streptomycetales; family Catenulisporaceae; genus Catenulispora; species Catenulispora pinisilvae. Next base: position 6,028 of record NZ_JAAFZA010000250.1, on the reverse strand, counting down.
ATCTTCAGCCAGGGTCTCGGGATGTACCTGATGTCGGCCCTGGGTGTGCAGTAAGTAACACGCACCCGTCGAAGGCCAAAACCCTTCGCTTTCACAGATAGGCAGGTGAAGGCAGGGAACCTCGGTGGCGCCGACGGAACTCACAAGGTTTCGTCGGCGCCGCCGGGCGACCGCCGCCGCACTCCGTGGTTACCTACATCATCAGACGTCTGTTCGCAGCAGTCGTGCTGCTGTTCGTGATCAGCATGATCACGTTCTTCATCTTCTACGTCTTCCCGCGCCTGGGTGGGCAGACGACGGAGTCGCTGGCGTCACAGTTCGTCGGCAAGACCCAGAGCGCCCAGGCTATCCAGGGCGTCATCCACCGCTTCGGCTTCGACCAGCCGATCTGGGTGCAGTACGGGCGGTTCGTCAAGGGCATCTTCTTCGGCTACGACTACGACACCGGCACCCAGATGGCGCACTGCTACGCGCCGTGCCTGGGCTACTCCTTCAAGACCAACACCCTGGTGTCCACCTCGATCGCGCAGTGGCTGCCGGTGACGATCTCGCTGGCCATCGGCGCCTCGATCCTGTGGCTGATCTTCGGGGTCTCGGTCGGCGTCGCCTCGGCGCTGAAGAAGGGCTCGTTCATCGACCGGGCCGGCATGATCACCGCGCTGATCGGCGTCTCGCTGCCGGTCTACTTCGTCGGCCCGCTGCTGGCGTTGGCGTTCGTGGTCAACTGGCACATCTTCCCTGATCCGGACTACGTGGCGTTCACCTCTAATCCGGTCTCCTGGTTCACCCACATGCTCCTGCCCTGGATCGCGGTGGCGTTCGGGCTGGCGGCCCTGTACGCGCGGCTCACCCGGGTCGGCATGCTGGACACCATGAACGAGGACTTCATCCGCACCGCCCGGGCCAAGGGCCTGCCGGAGCGGACGGTCATCTTCAAGCACGCGCTGCGCGCGGCCCTGACCCCGATCGTCACCATCTTCGGCATGGACCTCGGCTTCGCCCTGGGCGGCGTGGTGCTGGCCGAGCAGGTGTTCAACCTGCCGGGCATCGGCCGGGAGGCGGTCGACGCGGTGAACCAGTCCGACCTGCCCGTCATCATGGGCGTCACGATCGTGGCCAGCGCCTTCATCGTGCTGGCGAACCTGGTCGTCGACCTGCTGTACGGCGTCGTCGACCCCCGAGTGAGGGTCTCATGAGCAACGAAGCATCCTCTGGCGTCGTGGAGGACATCGCGCTGGAGAACACCAGCCCGCGCGCCTTCCTGGACGTCCGTGACCTCAAGGTGCACTTCCCGACCGACGACGGCGTCGTGAAGTCGGTGGACGGGATCACCTTCGCGCTGGAGCGCGGCAAGACGCTGGGCATCGTCGGCGAGTCCGGCTCCGGCAAGTCGGTCACCTCGCTGTCGATCATGGGCCTGCACCGCACCGCGAACGACCGCAAGAAGAAGCGCGGGGCCCAGATCTCCGGCGAGATCTGGTTGGACGGCCAGGACCTGGTGACCGCCTCCCCGGAGGAGGTCCGCCGGCTGCGCGGCGAGAAGATGGCGATGATCTTCCAGGATCCGCTGTCCGCGATGCACCCCTTCTACACGGTCGGCGCCCAGATCATCGAGGCCTACCGGGTACACAACAAGGTCTCCAAGTCGGTCGCCCGCAAGCGCGCGATCGAGCTGTTGGAGCTGGTCGGCATCCCGCAGCCGAACACCCGGGTGGACGACTTCCCGCACCAGTTCTCCGGCGGCATGCGCCAGCGCGCGATGATCGCCATGGCGCTGGTCTGCAACCCCTCGCTGCTGATCGCCGACGAGCCGACCACCGCGCTGGACGTGACCGTGCAGGCCCAGATCCTGGACCTGATGCGCGATCTTCAGCGCGAGTTCAACAGCGCGCTGGTCGTGATCACCCACGACCTGGGCGTGGTGGCCGAACTCGCCGACGACATCATGGTGATGTACGGCGGCAAGGCGGTCGAGTACGGCAGCGCGCACGACATCTTCAAGGCCCCCGAGCACCCCTACACCTGGGGTCTGCTGGCCTCGATGCCGCGTCTGGACCGGGAGCGGGCCGCGCGCCTGACCCCGATCCAGGGCAACCCGCCCTCGCTGATCAACGTGCCCAGCGGCTGCGCCTTCCACCCGCGGTGCCCCTACGGCGCCGCGGAGACCGGCGGCCGCAGCGACACCGAGATCCCGCTGCTGGCCGCGACCTCACCGGGGCACCTGGTGCGCTGCCACATGGACCCGGCACGGCGCCGGGAGATATACACCGAGAAGATCCAGGGGTCGCTGTGAGCACGGAAACCACGGCGCAGACGTCCGAGACCGCGACGGTGGACCCGGACGCGCTGCTGCAGGTCAACAATCTGGTCAAGCACTTCCCGATCCGGCGCGGCCTGCTCCAGCGCCAGGTCGGCGCGGTGCAGGCGGTGGACGGCATCAGCTTCTCCGTCCGCGCCGGGGAGACCCTGGGCCTGGTCGGCGAGTCCGGCTGCGGCAAGTCCACCACCGGCAAGCTGCTGGCCCGGCTCGACGAGCCGACCCAGGGCTCGATCATGTTCGACGGCCGGGACATCGCGCACATGAGCCAGGGCCAGCTGCGGCCGCTGCGCCGGGACATCCAGATGGTGTTCCAGGACCCGCAGTCCTCGCTGAACCCCCGGCACACCGTCGGCACCATCGTCGGCGCGCCGTTCCACATCCAGGGCATCGCCACGCCCAACGGCGTCAAGAAGGCGGTCCAGGACCTGCTGTCCCTGGTGGGCCTGTCCCCGGAGCACTACAACCGCTACCCGCACGAGTTCTCCGGCGGTCAGCGCCAGCGCATCGGCATCGCCCGGGCCCTGGCCCTCAAGCCCAAGCTGGTGATCGCCGACGAGCCGGTCTCGGCGCTGGACGTGTCCATCCAGGCCCAGGTGATGAACCTGCTGGAGGACCTCCAGACCGAACTGAACCTGGCGTACGTCTTCATCGCCCACGACCTGTCGGTGGTCCGTCACATCTCCGACCGGGTCGCGGTGATGTACCTGGGCAAGATCGTCGAGATCGCCGACCAGGCCGACATGTACACCAAGCCGCACCACCCCTACACCAACGCCCTGCTGTCCGCGGTGCCGATCCCGGACCCGGACCGCAAGGACGGCAAGGCCGAGGGGCAGGTGGAGCGCATCCGCCTGGTCGGCGACGTGCCCTCGCCGATCAACCCGCCGGCCGGCTGCCGCTTCAACACCCGGTGCTGGAAGGCGCAGGACGTGTGCCGCACGCAGGAGCCGCCGCTGCTGCAGATCGGCTCGCTGTCCGCGGCCGGGTACGCGCACCAGGTGGCTTGCCACTTCCCGGAGAACGTGTAGCGGGTTCAGTGGGTGGTTAGCCCGGTTGCCCGGGTCAGCCCGGTGGGAGCGTTCGCTTCCGCCGGGCTTTCGGTTTTGCGGGGCCGGTAAGCGTTGCGCCTATCAGCCTGTCAGAGTACTGATGTCATTGAGCGTGGCCAGGCCGGAGGCGTCGAGTTCGAGGTCCGCGGCGGCCAGATTCTCTTCCAGATGCGCCGGATTCCTGGTCCCGGGGATGGCCAGGATCGCGGGGGAGTGCGCCAGCAGCCAGGCGATGGTGACTTGCGCGTGCGAGGCGCCGTGGCGATCGGCGAGGACCTGCAACGCGGCGCGCTGAGCGGCGTGCGGCAACTCCATGCCGGCCGCTAGCGGGAAGTAGGGCACGAACGCGATGCCCCGCCGCTCACACTCGCCGAGCACATCCGCGCTACCGCGGTCGAACAGGAAGAAGCGGTTCTGTACGGCCACGACGGGAGCTATCGCTTCCGCCGCTTCGAGCTGTGCGACGGTGCAACCGGACAGCCCGAGGTAACTGATCAGGCCCTGCGCGCGGAGTTCGGCCAGGGCGGCGTAGGACTCGGCGAACGGCGTCGGGCCGGGTGGCAGCAGGCCGTCGCCGCCGACGCGGAGGTAGACCAGCGGGAGGCGATCCACGCCGAGTGTCGCAAGGTTCTGTTGAATCTGCGCGGTCAGCTCCTCCGGCGACGCGGCAGCCAGGAAGGTGCCGTCCGGCGCGCGATCCACACCGACCTTGGTGGCGATGGTGAGTCCGGCCGGATACGGCGACAGTGCTTCGCGCAGCAGAGCGTTCGCGACGTCGGGGCCGTACGCGGCGCTCGTGTCGAAGTGCGTGACTCCGGCGTCCGCGGCACGCCGGACGACGGCCAGTGCGCAGGGGCGGTCGGCGGGCGGGCCCCAGACACCGGGGCCGGGGAGCTGCATGGCGCCGTAGCCGAGGCGGGTGAGGGTCAGGTCGGGGGCGTTGGTCGGGGTGAGGGTCTGCACGGTGGTTCCCTTCAGTGCTCGATCAGCTGGTCTCGCTGCTCCCGCTGCTTCCGGAAGTGCCGGCGCTCCCGCCGCTCGTTTCGGAGTCGCTGAGCAGCCGCTCCTTCAAGCGGGCCTGCACGGAATCCACGGTCACGCCGCCGTCCGGATGCGCCTGCACCTTCCCGCGCCGGGCGAGGTCGTGCACCCCCTGCCGGGTGATCCCGAGCATCGCCGCGGCCACCGTGAACGACACCACCTCGGCGTTCGGATGCCCGGCCCGGAGCAGGACGGCCCGGCCGAAGGGCGTGGTCCACCAGTTCGAGGGCGGATCGAAGGGCTGGTCCGAGGGAAACAGGGTGCTGATCAGGCGGATGGCGGTCATCCGGGCGGTGTCGTCGTCCGGACCCAGCAGTTCCTCGGTCCAGACCAGCACGGCCTCGAAGGCGCGGCGTCGCAGGCCCTTGTCGAGCCCGAACAGGACGTCGACCGGCCCCAGGACGCGGGCCTCGACCAGGCGGCTCAGGTCTCGCGCCAGCTCTTCGTGGGCGGCGCGCCAGGTTTTCGGCATGTGGGGCTCCCCGGTTGGTTCAGAGCAGGTTCATGACTACTTGACGAGTAGCGTCTAGTACTTGCTCTGGCATGTCAAGTGCCCCCACCCCATCTGGACACCCCATCCGAGATCGTGTGCCTGACTTGGGATCCCAGGCTCTTGGGCCCGTCCGCGTCGAGCGGTAGCCCGCTCACCTGCCCGAGCGCCGAGTCGACGGCACGCTCTGCCGCGCGATAGATCCCGCCGGCGCCCCGCAGCGAGTTCACCGTGCCCCGCGCCTCCCGAAGCGCTCGCAGGATGCTGAGTCCGCGCGCCGACCCGATCGCGTCCCGCGCCGCCTTCAACTCGCCGAGTTCCGCCGCCAACTGCTCCAACACCGCGGCCAACTCCGCCGATATCCGCTCGGCGCGGGCCACGAAGACCGCGAGCGTCGCCGACTCGGCCAGCGCACCGCCGACCGTGGCCAGCCCGAAGGTGAGCACATCGGCCACCGCGGTCGCCGCCAACTCGGCCGCCGCCCACGCCGCGGCGTCGGCGACTATGCCGGTCACAGTGTCCTGCGCCGCACCCGCTGCGACCCCGGCTCGGTTGAGGACCTGCGCGGTCGCCGCCATCCCGGCTGCGAGCTGGTCCAGCGAGGCGAGGTACGCGCCCATCGCTGCGCCGAACTTCGCCGAGGCCTCCCCGCCCCAGCTCCCAGCGACCGGAATCCCACTGTGCCGCACCTGTATGGATATCCGCCGCACTGCCACCGCCTGCTCCAGCCACGCCGTCGCCGCAGCGTGCAGAGCCTCGGCATCGCCGGTCACCCGCTCCAGCACGGCTATCAGGCCCGCCTCGCGCAGCGCCCATTCGACGCCGGACGCCAACACGCCCTCCAGCCCGCCCGCAGCGGCCCGACGCACCGGAGCCAGCGCCACCTCAAAACCCTGCGGCTCCTCGCTCACCCACGCATAGCCGACCCCCAGTGGCACCGCCTCGGCTGCCCGGGCGCGCTCGACCCAACTCGCCGACATGCTCGCCGCTAGCAGCTGCTCGGTTGCCCAGGCTTGCCCGTCTCCGCCCGCCGACATGCTCGCCTCTGGCTGCTCCTCGGCTGTCCAGGCCGCTGATCTGGTCACGCCGGGCTGCTTCCCGGTTGCCCAGGCTTGCTCGCCTCCGCCC
>NZ_JAAFZA010000025.1 GCF_015356865.1 Catenulispora pinisilvae | reverse complement strand
CACCATCCGCGCTCTGGCCGGCCTCGGCTTCGCCTTCACCCCCGCTGAACAACCACTGCGCACCCCGGACCGCCTCACCGCCGCCCTCGGCCACTAGATCAAGTCAGCGTGTTAATGAAATGCGCCCCCAGGATGGCCGGTTCTTGACATCCATGCTGATCGTCACGCGTTCGGGCGTGTCGAGCAGTGGTGGACCGAGGAAGTTCCCCTACACCACACCGGCAGCCGCACTGCTGACCCGTGCCCTCGTACCCTGCGGCTGCTTTTCTTCCGGTCGGTTTTCGGTTCGTTCCCCTCGGTCGCGTCGGCAGGGCTTTGCCTACAGTGCCGGTTCTCGGGAGTCAAGTTCGCGCTGTACGCGGCCGCCACCTGCCTGCTTACCGTGAGGGCGCGGACTTTACTCCCGGGGTTCGGCGCTGTACCCCTTGGGGCTGACGACGCGACCGTGGGGAACGAACCGCACCACCTCACAAACCGCCGCCGCTGAGACTGGCTCGACCACCCTATGGAACCGCGCCAGTTCCCCGAGGGAGCCAAGAGCCCCCGCCGGAGGCGCCTGCCGTTGACTTCAGGCACCCACCACACGCGCCGATTGCCGCCAACACAACGCGTGCGCAGTGACTCGGACCCGCGCGCACCACCCACACAACCGGCAGCCGCCCACGCACATCGAGCACCACAACGAACTGCGTCTCGATCCGTGATTAGTCAATACCAGGTAGTTCCGTAAAAATGCCTTTAACCAACACCCCAACCGCAAGCCACAAACCAAAACCCTGCCGCCCACACCCGCCACCCGTACCTGCCACCCGTACTGCCACCCGCACCCACACCCACCACCCGCCCCGCCCGCAGAACCCACCAAACCAACAGCGCGAACGCAGCCCGCCACCGCGCCAGACGATCAAACCTCAACGTTCCCCTCAACGACTCTAGACAGAGCCTTGCGGTCACCCTGACGCCCCCGATGAGATGACACCGCAACCCGGCCGCCGGAACACGGCGCGCCGGCCTGACGCATGGTGAGGTGGTGTCCCAGTGGTGCAGACGACCGGTGACCCGGTAGAGATGGCGAAGGGCGCCTCGCGGATCGACCAGACGGTCAATTCCGCCGAGGGGCTGTTGAAGGCGGTCAACGGCTACGTCGATGCCATGCCCTGGAGTGGGCCTTCGGCACAGAAGTACCTTCAGGTGGTCGTGGCCTGGGAGAAGCAGTTCGCCGATGTGATCGTGCAGCTGTCGAACATGCGGGACACGCTCAAGGGCACCGGGATCCACTACGACGCCAACGAGCAGGCCAACGACACCGAGATCAGCAAGCTCCAGGCCATCCTGGACGGCGTCTGACCCGCTGCCCGACCGGGCTGCAAGGAGGAGTGAAGACATGGCATTCGCCATCCAGTTCAACGGCGTCGACGACACGATCAGTGCCCTTCAGAAGGTCAGTACCGAGCTCCAGGCCGAGCTGGACAGTCTGGACAGCGATCTCAAGGGCATGCTGGCGTCCTGGTCCGGCGCCGCGCAGGACGAGTACCACATCTGCCAGACCGCGTGGGACAACGACGCCAAGCGGATGCAGGACCTGCTGACCCGGGCGTCGATGACGCTGGGCAACGTCAACGAGAACTTCAAGGCGACCGAGGGCCGGGTCAAGAACAGCTGGACGCTCGGAAAGTGAGCGGGTCCGGCGACAACAACGGCAACGGCAAGAGCGGCAACAGCGACAGCGGGTCCGGGGTCTCCGCGGACCACGAGGCGATCAACGCGCTGGGGCAGATGCTTCTCAGCTCCCTGACCGGGGCCGACACGACCGCCGGCAGCGGTGCGGCGGGCAAGGAACTGTTCGTCACCCTGCCCGCGGCCATCGGTCAGCCGGTGGGTTCGGGCGGACTCGGCCTGACCGCACAGACCTACAGCCAGGACGGCGACGGGACCGTGGCGCAGAACGGGGTCGGTCTGCTGCCGGGCTTTTGCCAGGACGGTAGCTATTACAAGAACGCGTACCAAGCCAAGCTGAAGTACAACACGCAGATAGCCGTGGCCCTGTCGCTGTTGCAGACCGGCAAGCTCAACAACGTGACGCTGTCGATCTACGACATGGTCAAGGACCTGGCGAACGGTCTGATCAACGCCGCCACCGAATACGCGAACGGGGAGCAGGTCGCCTACACGGACCTGACCAGTCTGGAGTCCGAGCTCGGCGTGACGGCTCCGACGCCGCCTCCGCCCAAGCTCTGAGGACCGTTCCCCCGACCATCGCAGGATTCCGAGGAGACATCTGTTGGACCACTACACGCCGCCGGTAGCCAATCCGGTGAACCCCAACGCGAAGAATCTCGGCGATCTGTACCAGCACAGCGGGGTCGGGCCCTACAGCGACAGCGGAACCGCGCCGATCGCGAACCTGGTGGATACCTTCAAGTTCGTCGGCGATCCGACCTCGAACCAGGGATACACCTATAACCAGGCCTACGTCGCGATGTTCGGCGGCTGGGAAGGCGGCGGCTCCATCCCGATGACGTGGTCCGAGTGCAAGCCCGAGACCTGGCAGATCGCGTGGGAATCGCTGGCCGGCGTTCAGTTGGCGCTCTACGCCTACGCGACCTGGATGAACGACGCCATCGAAGCCGCGGTCGGGGAGAAGGGCTCGGCGTGGTCCGGCCAGGCGGCCGACGTCTTCTACCAGCTGGCCGACAAGGTCTACACCTACATCAACGGGGTGGCCGACGAGATCGGCAAGCTCACCGGCTTGACCGCGGCGAACGTCGGCACGACTCCGACCGCCCCGACCGTGCTCACCAACATCCCGGCCATGCTCTCCAAGATGAACGACATCTGCGGCCTGCTCTGGAGCAACTCGGCGGTCGGCGATGGCCACGACCGGATGGCCCTCATGATGTTCTACACCCCCAGCAACACCTCTCCGTGGTCGGCGACCGACGCCACCTTGAGCGAACCGGCTCTGACCCCGGTCACGATGTGGAACTGTAGTCAGCTCATGGCCCAGTGGGCGTCGAACGTCTACGCCGGACTGATTCCGACCATCGACATCCTCAACAACGTCACGTTCAACCCCGCCGCGCCGAATCTGGGCAAGGACCCGAGTACGGGCGACAACACCAACAACAATCAGAACACGGACAATCCGAACCTCGACAAGACCCTGGACAACATCAACAAGGGTCTGGGCGGCCTTGGCGGTCTGGGCAACGACTTCAACAAGGGCCTGGGCGGCCTGGGGAACGACTTCAGCAAAGGCCTGGGCGGCCTGGGCGACGACTTCAGTAAGGGCCTGGGCGGGATCGGCGACGACTTCAGCAAAGGCCTCGGCGGGATCGGCGACGGCCTGAACGGGCTCGGCAAGTCCGACTCCAACCTGGGCACCGGCCTGGACAATCTCCTCAAGGGGCTCGGCGGACCGGGTCCGAACGTCAACCTCGCCGGCCTGGGTTCGGTCAAGGACGGGCTCGGCGGCCTGGGCGGGCTCACCGGCATCGGTGGTCTGAACGGCACCAGCGGCCTGGCCGGGCTCGGCGGCCTGGGCGGAGGCAGTGGCCTGAGCGGCCTGGGCGGCCTCGGAGGTCTGGGCGGCGCCGACGCCGTGGGCGGTATGGGCGGTCTGGGATCCCTGGGTGCCCTGGGCGCCGGCTCGGCCGGAGCGCTCGGATCCGAGGCCGCGGCGCAGGAAGCCGCGGCGGAGGGCTCCACGGGCATGCCGTTCTACCCGCCGATGGGCGGCATGATGGGCCAGCAAGGCCAGAGCCAGGGCCGCGAACGCGATGTCTTCCTGGAGGAGGACGAGGACGTCTGGGGTGCCGGAGTCGAGCTGGCACCGCCGGTGCTCGGGCTGTCGGACCCGAAGTCCGAGCGCCGAGCGAGCCGGGACGGGCTCGGGCTGTCCGACCTGGACCCCGGCATGATGCGATGACCGGGCCGGACCAGGCGGCGCCCGAGGGCCTGATCCGCTCCGCGGACGGCAAGGAGCTGCTGACTCGGGCCGAGGCCGTGGCCATGGGCCCGACCTACTTCGACCAGCGGATAGCCGACGCGATGCAGCGGTATCAACGGGCTGTCGCCGACACCGCCGAGGCGCAGCGCCGGCTGACCGCCGTCCGGGTGAGCAAGACCTCGAAGAAGCGCGAGCTGACGGTCACCGTGGACGCCCGGGGCCGCCTGATCGAGGCCAAGTTCTCCGGCCGGGCCCATCGGGAGCTCTCGGCCGTCGAGCTGTCCAAGCTGGTGACCGAGACCGTGGGGGCGGCCCAGGCCGAGGCGCAGCGCGAGGCCGTGGAGATCACCTCCGTGTTCCGGCCGGCCCGGCCGCGGGTGGACGTCGAAGAGATCTTCAAGGGCGGATTCCCCTCCTACGCGCCGGTCGCCGGCGAGTAGACGATCGATATGAGGAACTGACCATGCCCACGACGCTGGCCGCCGACCCCGACGGCGTGTACGACCACGGGACGAAGTTCGTCGAGCACGGGGCGCGCCTCGTGGGCATGGTGGGCGGCCTCCAGGCCGATCTGGACGGCTACGGCGAGGTGTGGGGCCAGGACATCTACGGCGTGCAGTTCTCCGAGAACTACAACCCCGGCACCCGGTCCGTCCTGGACTCCACCGGCGGCCTGTCCGGCGTCGTGGGCTCGGCGGGGCAGAACCTCCAGGAGACCGCGCTGGCCTATCGGCAAGCCGAGATCAACGCGGAGACCTGAGTGGGCCTGGATCTGCCGGAGCCACTGCGCTGGGTGGCCCGGATCATCAACATGGACTCGGTGTACCCGCAGGCCGACGAGGACCAGCTCGGCGGCCTCGGCGACCTTTGGACCGGACACCAGGGACAGTTCCTGGAGTTCAGCAGCGAGGTGCACGGCGACACCGTCGACGTCACGAGCGCGGTCAACGGGCCCGGGATCGACATGTTCCAGGACACGATGAACGGTCTGACCGGCGATTCGATCCCGCAGATCGTGCAGATGATGACGGCGCAGAGCGAGGCCTCCTACGGGATGGCCGCGAGCGTCTACGAGAGCAAGATCTCGATGATCCTCAACACCGCCGAGCTCGGTGTGATGCTGCTCTACGACCGGGTGGTCGACGCCTTCTTCCCGGGCTCGGGCGAGGCCCTGGAGGAGGAGCAGATCCCCGAGGCCGAGATCACGATGCTCGACATCGGCAAGCAGCTGCTCGGCAAGGTCGCCATGTTCGGCGGCCAGTCGGCGGTCAACGACGCGCTGGCCCAGGAACTGACGAACGTCAAATTCGGCACCGGGTTCAACTGGGGCGAGGTCGGGATCTCCGCCGGGATCGGCGCGCTCGGCGGCTTCTTCGACGGGGCCATCACCGGCGGGTTCATGAAGTTCGCCCCGAACCTGCTCAAGGGCACCGGGTGGGGCAACAAGCTGCTGGTCGGCGGGATCGGCGGCGTCTCCAACTTCGCCAGCACCCTGATCGGCGACGTCGCGCAGAACCAGCAGATCGACTGGGAGCAGGCGGTCGGCGCGCTGGCCGGCGGCACCGCGATGGGGCTGTTCGGCGCGAACCACGGCGGCAAGGGAGGCGGGGAGGGCTTCCACGAAGAGGACTTCGACGAGATGAACCTCGCCGGGGACGACTTCAAGCCGCCCGTCGACGAGCACTTCTCCCCCGACCTGGCGCTCCAGAAGGTCGGGGCCGACACCAACCTGCTGACGTTCAAGGAACCGCCCCCGATCGGCGGGTCCCACGACGACGAGCTCGACTATCTCGACGTCGGCTCGGACGACGGCTCGGACTTCGACGCCGACCTGCACCTTGACCTGCACCTGGACAGCCCGGAGATACCGCCGGTGTCGCTGCCCCGGATCGCCGATTTCACCGGGGACTCCGGATCCAGCCCGCTGCCCTCGGACCTGGGCGACCTGCGCAGCCTGGTCAAGAACGCGCCCTCGGACCCCGGCGTCAAGACCCTGTATCTGGGAAACAGCGGGGGCCGGACCCCGGACGCCATCGTCGCCAAGCTCAACGAGCTGGTCTCGAACGAGAAGAACTTCGACGCCGGCAAGCTGTTCACACCGGCCGGCGACAACCGGATCGTGCTCACCGACCCGGTCGGGCGCGACGGCCTGGACGCGGTCCAGGACGCCGTGAACGACTTCGCAGCCAAGCTGCCCGACCTGGGTCCGGGCGCGACGCCGCCGAAGCTGGAGGTCGTGGTACCGGTCCGGGGCCGCGACGGCGAGCCGGGCGACTGGGTCGTGGTCCGGCCGTCCGCCGACCAGAAGTCCGTGGGGCCGGTCTACGACCCGCGGGTCGTCTTCTTCGCCGGCGGCGGCCGGGTCGTGCTGGGCCGGGACCAGGGGTTCGACGTCCACCCCGGCGGCCTGGCCAAGGCCGAGATCGACCCGGCGGAGCTGCAAGCCCTCCCCGAGCCGGTCGCCGACCTCATCAGCACCCTCAAAGCCGGGAAGCCGGCCGATCCGGACCTGGACAAGCTGTCCGAACTCGCCCGCGCCAACGATGTGAACGTCGTCGTCCTCCAGGACGGCGAGCACCCTTTGCACCTGAACCCCGACAGCGACCATCAGCTGTATTTGCTCAAGGACGGCAAGGAAACCTCGCTGCTCAAGCGTGGGCCGTCGGCGCAGGACGTCGCGAAGACCGCGCGGGCGTCGGTGGCGGTGCGTCAGGATCTGGTCGGGAAGGTCCGCGATCGGCTGCCGGACCTGAAGGACTACAAGGAGACGGTCAAGAAGGTCCAGGATGCGGCACGGGCTTCCGGGGTCGGTGCCCGGTCGCTGGCGGACTTCGCCGACGTCACCCATCTGTACGACCTCCTCTCGGGGAAGAAGGAATCCGGTCTCGATCTCGTCCTCAAAGCGGCCGAGGACGCGAAGCCCGACCCCGACCTGGCCCTGCTGGGTCAGATGGTGAAGGCGGCGCGGGGCGGGAGTCCCAAGGCGCTCGACACGCTGCTGGCGAAGGTCCCCGATATGCGGGTCAAACCGAGCGCGCGGCGGATCGCCGGGTTCAAGGAGGGCCTGGACCAACTGGCCGACCTCCAGCAGATCAATGCCCTGCGACAGCGGCGGCGGGTCGCCTTCGACCGGCTGCGCGAAGACCTGGGCACGGTGCCGGACGTGTCGGCCAAGAGCCTGCGCACCGTGAGCAAGCGGGAGATCGAACAGCTTTCCGGCAAGCCCGAGATCGCCGACGGCACGGGCCGGGGCGGCCGCGCGGACTACGACCACGCCGCCGAACTCCTGGGTCTCCAGCGCGAGACCTTCGGGGCGGCCGACCCGAACCGGATCAGCCAGCTGGCAGCCTTGCACCAGCTCGTCGCGCTGTCCCGCCGCGAACTGCCCGGCATGCTGCCGGAGGACCGACCGCTCACCCTGAACGACTTCCGGCGCCTCATCCACGAGGTCCGGGGCGGCAGGCTGGATCCGAAATGGCGGCAGGACGTCGCCAAGGTGGCGAACCTCGCCCTGCGGGCCCACCGCCAGGACGAGCCCCTCACGCTCGCCGCGCTTCCCGTCAAGCTGCGCTACGAGGATCTGGCGCACGATCTGCGGCTCAAGCCCCAAGACCTGGCGAACCTGGCCGAACGCACCGGGGTGCCACCGGAGGGCGACTGGCGCGAACGCGTCCTCGACGTCCAGAACCTGGTGCGGGACATGGGGTTGAAGGATCCCGGCGACCAGAGCCTCACGCACCTGGCCGCGGTCGTCGACGTCGTCCGGCGCGATCTGCCCAGGACCGCGGCCGCGGCCCGCGGTCCGCTGCGCGCTCAGCACGTCGACATGGTGCTGGACAAGGTGTTCGGCCCGAAGCGGACCCCCGATGAGGACCTGACCGGTCTGGGCAAAGTGATCGACGACCTCACCGGGCACCGTGACGTCACCCTCGCCAGTCTGCGGGCCCGCGCCGCGTTCGCCGCGGTCGAGAAGCATCTGGGGATCACCCACGAGGACGCCGCGCGCGCCTTCGCCGACGCAGGGGTCCCGACCGGCCGGCTCGACGAGTTCGCCGTCCGGGAACGCGGCGTCGAACTGCTGACGCTGACCCACCACCTGCTGGGCGAAGGCGAGTTCGCCCGGCTCGGGCCGGACGGCCTGGCGCCGACGCTGGTCACCGCGCGCCGCCTGTCCGACCTGCTCAGGTCGGACCACAAGGAGTCGGCGGCGAGCGTCGTCGGGCCGCTGCGCGCCGCCAACTTCGAACCCTTGCTCGACCGGGTGCTGGGACCGGGGCCGAAGAACCACGACGAGGGCCTGCGGCAACTGGCGAGCCTGGCCGACGCGGTCGGCGCGCGCGAGGCCGAGCAGAACCCGTCGTCCACCTTGGACACCGGTTCCCTGCGCTTCGAGCATCAGTGGCAACAACTGCCCGAATCTGTTCGCGGCCACGTGGACACCTTGACCGACGGCGATGCCTATACCGCTGTGAAGACCGCGGACCAGATCATCGGCGGGCTGACAGACGCAGGACCCTACGACGGTCTGAACCGTGCGCTGGACACCCTCACCTTGCACAAGCAGGTCTATGAAGCGGCCGGGCCCGGCTACCGGGAGCAGATCGGCAGTCTCGCGCGGATCCTCGCCGTCGCCGATCTGGGTCCGCGGGACAGCGCACTCGGCCTGGACGACCTGAACGGCTTCGTCAGGAAGCTCAGCGGTGAGGAGAACCTGACCGCGACGCCGCAGACCTTGAAGCTCCTGGCCAACGCGGCGGGGGCGATCCCGCGCGGCCGGGCCGGGGCGGACACTCTGGCCCGTTCGTTCCGCTACGAACGGCTCACCACGAAGTTCGACGCCGACCCGGTCGCCGCGAGCGCCACCGTCAGTGCGCTGACCAAGGCCAGCGGCCTGTCCCGAGGGCGGGTCATCGAGGCGGCCGACGTCGTCCACGCCGCCGGTCACTCCCTCGACGCGTCCTCGAACGGTGTCACCGACCGGTTGAAGGCCGCTGACAAACTGATCGCCCTGGCCCGCTCGACCTCAGCGCGCACCGGCGACGGGCCGCTCGGCGCCGATGCCCTGAAGCCGCTGCTGGACCAGCTCGTTCCGAATCACGAAACCGATGCCGGCGCACAGCGCCGACTGTTCCAGGCCGCGCTGGACAATCGCGGCAGGCTCACGGTCAGCAAGCTGCACGACGGCCTGGCCGGCCGTCACGCCGAGGGCCACCAGCGGTCCGGGCCCGCCCGGGACGGACAGGCCCTGCACGATGAGTTCGCCTCGGCGATCAGCAGGAACGACCGAGGCGACGTGGTCCTCACCGACCGGGCCGAGGACCGGGACGCGTTCGAGGCACTGCCGACGTTCAAGAACACCCGGACCGTCGCGGCCCACGTGAACGCGGCGGCGAAGACCGTGCGCGTCGGCGGCAAATCCCTGACCTACGACGAAGCCGCGCGCCTGGTGAAGCACACGCTCGCCGACGATGCCGACGCCACCCCGGTCGTCCTCGTGGCCTGCGAGGGCGCCGAGTTCGCCAAGGTCCTCAGCAAGGAGCTGGGCCGCGACGTCATCGCGGCGAACGGCACCGTGTGGCAGCTGCCGGGACACCACGTCGTGGCCGAACGCGGCGACTCCGTCCCGAAGCAGGGCAAGTGGTGGGACAAGTCGGCGAAGCCGAGTGCGACCTGGAGCCGCTACCGAGACGGCCGTGAAGAATCAGGCCTGGGCGAATCAGAGCTCTCCGACGCGCTGGCCGAAGCGGACAAGGGCTTCAGCGCGTTGCCGGCCGGGGACAAGGACATCTCCGGTCCGGCCTACAAGTGGACCGGGAGCCGTGAGAGCCACGCGGGGGCCCTGTCCGACGACGACCGCCCCCCGTCGTCCGCGTTCCAGCTCGACGACACCTCGTACGTGCCCTTCGAACCAGACCTACCGCCATCGGCGCTCACCCTGGGCAACTGCTTCCACCACGCGTTGGCCGCCTCGCTCGGCGAACTGGACATCCACGGCATCGGCCCGGACCCGGCCAAGGTCCCGGCCTGGCGCCACAGTGTCGCCGACCGCCTGCGTCAGTCCGCCACCGGCTCGGACCACTCCGGCGAAACACCTCTGACGATCGGCAGCGAGGAATCGCCGACCAGCCGCCGAAGCGCTCAGGTCCTGCTCTCCGAACTCAGCGACGACCGGCTGCAAGAACTCTCGCGGCTCCATCTGGATTCGACGACAGTGACCAGGCCTTCCGACGTGCCGCCGGACTCCGCGTCCGCACCGCGCACCGCCAAGAACATCCATCTGGAGCGCCTGACAGACCTCCTCGACAACGGCACGCTCCACGAGCGCACCAGCCTGCTCCGCAGCCTCTCGGACCGCTACACCGACGACGGCAAGGACGGGATGGCGGCGCTCGCCGAGTACGCCCGCACCGACACCGAGAGCGGAAAGGGACTCCCCTCCTACTCCTCTATGTTGGAGTTCGCCCAGCGACTGCCGAGCCTGTGGGACTCCCCGCTCGGCGACGACCTGCCGGAGAGCGTGGCGGTGTTGCTGGACCTGCACATCACCGTGGTCCGCTCCGACCACACGGCCACCTCGCTGAACCCCGACGGCGCCACAGAGGTCACGCTCTTCCTGGACACGAGCGGTCCGCGACCGCACTACCAGGCCGTGCGATCGCTCGATCAGCATGACGGGGCACCGACGGTGACGAGATCGCCCGGCGGCTCGGACGAGCAGCTGCGGGGAGCAGGGTTCAGCTCCAAGCTCCGAGGCCTACTGCCGTCCGCGTTGAAGGGCGGCTACCGGGACCTTATAAAGGACACCCGGAAGGATCTGACCGACGTCCTGCCCGAGGACGAGTGGTGGCGCCTGTACATCGACCCCAAGGACCATGAGAAGGCGCTGGCGTCGCTCAACCTGGCCGATGCCAAGGCGCGGGGCGTCACCGGACCCGGTGACTACTACGACCGCGTCGATCCGGAGAACAAGACTAAGCAGCTCCCGGAGGGGGCGTACCCGTTCCGAGACGGGATGGCGGAAGCCCTGCGCGAGCTGTCCAAGCTTCCCGGGGTCGACTTCGACTCCTACAAGAAGCTGCACAGCCTCGCGATTTCCAAGCTGGCGGACAGGCAGTTCCAGGAGAAGTCCTCGGTCCTGGGACGCCATGAGGCGGACAACGCCAACAAGACGTCCTTCTCGGCCTGGGTCAGCGATCCGGCGGCGGACGCCGAGTCCGAGCGCTACTTGAACCGGCCGCTGCTGGCGCCCAGGACGTCGGCCAACGACGCCATGGCGATCTTCGCCACCAAGCTGCCCGAGTCGCTGAAGGTGACCCAGAAGCTCATCCGCGAGATCGGCAAGGACGAATCGGACCTGCCGATCTGCACGTACAGCAAAGAGAAGGCCGGTGCGGGCACCTCCCTCAAGATCGACGTGAACTACACGCTCGCCGCCCGCCGCCCGCTCTACGAGGCGATCATGCGCGAGTACCTGCGCGGAATCCGGGACTCGGCGGGCGAGAGCGATCGGCTGCGCGCGATCGGCAAAGCGGTTCGGGCACTGCATGTGGCGCACTTCTTTCCGGACGGCAACGGACGTACCCACCTGAGCCTGCTGCTCCAGAAACTGCTCCTGGACAACGGTTTCGGCGTAGCGGTCCTGCCGGCCGCGGCCCCGGAGGGCGCCGTGGGCCAGGATGCGGAACGCACCTTCTTCAAGCTCTTCAACGGCGGCGCTTCACTGGACACGATCGTCGATGAGCTGCGCTCCTCGATCGCCCGGACCGCCGAGTTCCACGGGCCGCAGACCGAGGCTTCGCACCCCAACGCCCACGTCCAGACCCTCGACGCGAGCGGCTCGCACCATCCGGTCGCGGGTCCCAGCAACGCCCACGTCGGGAATCCACACGTCGTCCCCGGCGTCGACCACCTCTCCGAGCACGCGCATCTGCTCCTTGAACAGTCCGGGCACCTGGTGTTCCCCAGCCACGCCGACGACCAGGCCGCGTTCACCGCGCTGCCGCGGTTCGACGGGCACCGCACCGTCGCGGCGCACATCGACAAGGCCACCGGAACGGTCAAGCTCGACTCGGAGACCCAGTCCCTGACCTACGAGCAGGCCGCGGGGATCCTGATCGACCGGCTGGGCCCCGGGGAAGAGCCGATCGTCCTCGTGGGCTGCGACGGCGCCGACTTCGCCGCGGTACTGAGCCGGCTGACCGGACGCGATGTGATCGCCGCCGACGGCACCGTCTGGCAACTGCCCGGCCACACCGTCGTCACCAGTCACACGACGACGCCCCCGCCCGCGCATCGTTTCTGGAGCAATGAGATCAGGCCGGCCGACGAGCCGACCTGGAGCCGCTACCGGAACGGCGAGCGGGTCTTCGACTCCGACACCGAGGACCTCGCCGAGGCGATGGCCAAACTCGCACCGTCGGCGCGACGGTCGGTCGGCGAGACCGACATCGCCAGTGCGCACCGCTGGTTGCCGCCGACCGGCACGAAACACCCCGGTGTCCCCGACAGGGTCTCGGACCTGGCTGCCGGCAACCGCGACCGGGTGGCGACCAACGCCGAGGTCAAGAACCTGGCCGACCAGATCGGAGTCGGCCACCAGGACCGGCTCGGCGGCCTGGTCCTCACCGCTGAGGACCGCAACGCCCGGCTGACCCACGTCGGCGGCCTCGCCGACGTCCTGCGTCCGAGCGCCGAGCTCGACATCGACCGGGCGACCCAAGCCCGACGGCTCTACGACCTGATCCGCAAGAACGGCCTCGGACCGGACGACTCAGGGGCCTTCGATCCGCACCAGGCCCTGGCCGGACTGGCCGAACTCGTCCACCCGGGCCGTCATGACGGCCCGATCACGACCGGCGAAGGGCAACAGCTCCTGCACGCCGTCCAGCGGGCGGCAAGCGCGAGCGATGACGTCGACCTCTCGGCTGTGCGGGATTTCTATGGGAACGGGCCGAAGGTCACCTCCGACGTGGCCCAGGATCTGTTCTCGCGGCTGTCCCGCGAGACGTACAAGGACAGCGACGACGGGAACCGGCCCATCCCCTTCGACTATCCGGAGGACGGCTGCTACGACCGCGCGCATGTTCTGGCGGAGAAGCTGACCGAATGGGGATACGCCCCGCGCAAGGTCTTCGCGGTCCGATCCGGCGGTCAGAAGCTGACCGTCAGCGCGGAGACCGCCGTCGGCGGCTTCTGGGGTGACCCGAAGGAGGTGACCTGGGGCTATCACGTCGCCACCATCGTGGAGGGCTTGGACGAGAACGGCTTGCGGACCGAGTACGTCTTCGACCCGTCGCTGCACAAGGGCCTGCTCACGGTGGATGAGTGGGGCGCCGTGATGAAGGTGGAGCCCGGCGGGTCCCGAAGAGTGGACTTCCCGGACGGTCCGGACCCGCGGGCCAAGCTCCCGGACAGCGCCGGTGAGAACGCGGGCCATGAGGTCACTCTGACCGCCATGCGCACCGTCGCCAACGAGATCGGCTCGCTGCCCGACATCGATTCCTCGCTGCGCCGGTCGGACGGCGGCGCCAATAGCGAGTCCTTCAACTGGGCTGTGGAGAAACCCTTCATCCTCACCGCGCCCAAGGACACCTACTGGCTCAGCCTCGACGAGCCCGAGCCCCCGGCGGCGAGCCTGGACGAGTACAGCGTCCTGACCGAGACCCAGCACCTGGCCAACTACATCAAGGCCCTGCGCCGCTTCTACTTCGAGGACGCGCCGATCGAGAAGGCCGTCCTGGGCGAGCTCGGCGCCAACCCGGCGTTCAAGGTGCTGCGGGACAGCGTGAGCCAGGAGGAAGGCTTCACCCCGAAGGGGGAGGCGTTCCGTCATCGCAAAGACAGCATGCTCTTCAACAGGGTCGTCAGGAAGCACCAAGACGGGCCATCGGACGCGGGCTCCGGGGCCGACGACAGGTGGAAGCCCGAATTCACCCCGGGCAGCCTGAAGTCGACCCAGGCCGATCACAGCACCCTGTTCCTCGCCGTCCGGTCCTCGGACGGCCGGGTGGTGTGGCTGGGCGGCGGCAAAGAATCCGATTCCGCGCTGCGCACGGCCTTCGAGAACGTGAAGGTGCCGGCCGGGCAAGTGGCCGTGATCCTGCCCGGCCACGGTGAATTCGTTCAGGCCGAGGACCGGAAGCAGGCCGTCGAGAACGTCGTCGGCCTGCTCACCAAGGCCGGCGTCACGCCGGACACCAAGCTGACGCTGCTGATGTCCGAAGCCGCCGAGAACGCCCAGGCGGTCAAGGCCGGCCGGATCGTCGCCGTCAAGGACGGCGAGATCAAGGTCGTCATGAAGAACGGCGTCCCCGATCGTCAGGACTCCTTCGCCGCACAGCTGGCCAAGGTCTGGGACGGATCGGTCACCGCGCCCAACTCCTCGGTGTTCGTCAACCTCCGGAACGGACAGGTACGCGCCGTCACCGTCGCGCACGACGCCGGCGATGCCCTCCAGCCGAAGGTCAACGGTGCGTTCATCACCTTCGACAAGGCGAACCCCAACGGCCGGGTCTCGGACGAGTCCTGGCACGGGTTCGAGCCGTCGGACCGGGACGACGTCTGGGTACGCCCGCCCACGGACTCGATCGCCTCCACCGATCTGCTGTCCTCGGTGACCACGTACTCATGGGGGTCGTCAAAGCAGGACGCCGCGCACGAGGCCCGGATCGGCGGGTATCTGCTCGCCAAGCAGTCGAGCCTGACGGCGGCCCGGGACATGGTCGTCAAGCTCCGCACGACACTGCGGAACCTGAACCCAGGCGTGGACCACGCGGTCCTCGACAAGGCGTTCTTCCAGGACGACGTCACCGGCTCCGGCCAGGTCGGACCCACCGTCAGACTGGACGACCTGCTCAGGGACGGAAACACCCGGGAGCTGATGACCGCCTTCTACAACGGCGCCTATTTCAGCCGGGGCGAGCACACCTTCCTCACGACGATGCTGCGCCGCGACAATCTCGGCCACCAGTGGCTGCTCAAGACCGCGGGCCGCGTCGACGTCGACAAGCTCGGCGCCTACCGCCAGCACATTCGCGAGGCGACGCCGGACGCGGCGGCCGGATCGGCTTCTCTGGCGGCCCAAGCGATCCAGTTCACTGAGTCCGGCCACCTGGCGAACCATTTCGGCGGGCTCGCGACCAGCACGGCGCTCACCCCGAAGACCGAGGCGGCCGCGGACTTGCTGCGCTCCGCCGGCTTCCGGGACAAGCGCCCGGATCCGGCCAAGGCGCTGTTCCGGATGACTCAGGTCGATCTCAAGGGCTACGGTGTCGGCCTCGGCAAGTACGAACTGGCGCATCTGCTCCGTACGCATCCCGAACTCGGGGATGACGAGAAGGAGCCGCTGCCGTGGATCACCGGTCAGCTGTGGTCGGAGGTGAAGACCGGCACCGACTGGTACCAGAAGGTGGTGACCGACGGCCGGATGCCGGTGCTGTCCGGTCCGTCCGGAACCGCCGCGCGGCTCTACCTCCTGGCGAAGCTGTTCGATCCGGCCGGGGATCACGAGGACTTCCTCGGTGCGCTCACCGGCTGGATGCTGGCCGGACACGACCACTCCGCCTACGAGATCGTCCAAGCCCTGCGCGCCGTCGGCTATGCCAAGCCCGGAGCCCACGCCTTCATCAAGACCAGTGAAGACCTCTACCGGGCGATACCCGGGCTGCACGCCGACGAGTTGCATCCCAACGGCTACTTGCAGGTCCCGTCGGGCACTGACGTCGCCGTGACGTTCAAGGACTCGGTGCACACCACGGCCACCGGATGGTCGGTCACGGACCGAGGCGACGAGTTCGACACGGCCTCCGCACTGACGATGCCGGCCGGCTGGAAGTCCCTCGCGGTCCACCTCGACGCCGAGACCGGACACGTGCTCGTCAAGGGTCGCATGCTCACCGACGACCAGACCCTCGCGCTGTTCCGGCCGCTGGTCGAGAAGACCCTCGCCGACGGCCAGGGCCTGGCTCTGGTCGCCTGCGGCGGCGACAAGCTCGCCGAACTCCTGACCAAGCACTACCCGGACCTGGACATCGCCTCGATGAACGACCTGGCGGTCCAGTACCCCGACGGCCGCGTCGTCGCCGGGAAGCTGAACGGCACCGCGGTCGTGCCGACCCCGAAGTCCTGGTGGAACACGCAGAACGAGACCACGCACGTCCCGGCGGTGAGCCATTGGAGCGGCGGCAAGAAGCAGCACAGCTACGACCGGATCCTGGGCGACGCGCTGAAGAAGATCAAGGCGAACTCCGGTCCTGAGTCCGAGACCGGGCCGAGATCGGGGCCCACGGCATCCGTTCGCAAGCCTGCGGCGGAACCGCTGACGCTGACCGTCGACGACGAGACCTATACCTGGACCGGATTCACCGGCGGCTCGGACCGCCTCGTACCCTCCCGGTTCGACCTGGTGGACGCCGCCGGGATCCGCAGACCCCTGACCCTGGCCTCCGCCGCCGAGTTCCTTCGGAACCGCGGCTACACGCTGACCGACGAGCGCGAAGCGGCTCTGAACCTCTATCTGCACGGGACGACGAAGCCGGGGAAGGACTACAAGGACAGCTGGTTCGGCGCCGCGCTCCTGAACCGCCGGATCGGCAAAGTCCTGACGGCGATCCGGAATCTGGGCACCCGGTACTTCGATCCGGCCCGGGACAACATCTTCGATCAGCAGGTGTACCGGGATGCGCGAGGGCAGCTGCTGCGCATCCCGGACACCGAGTTCTCGGCCCCGGCCCATGTGCTCAACGACGGCGCCTCCGACCGGTTCGACATCACCGAGGCCCAGTTCGACGCCCACTGGCGGGCGTTCCCGCCGAAGGTCACCCAGATCCCGACGACGTCGGTCGGGTTCGATCGCGGCCCCCGGGACTTCAAGCCGGAGCTGCTGCCCAGCGCGCGCCGCTACAGCCCACTGCTCAAGGCGTCGCCGCTGTGGTACCGCGACGACGATTCCCCCTTGTACCGCTGGGATCTGAGAGAGCCCGGTGCCGTCTTCGGCACGGGCTTCCGGCCCGGCAACCGCGACCTGGCCCGGAGCCTGCGCTACTACGTGGCCCAGAAGCACGCCACCGGCCTGATCAGCACCACCAGGACGCCGGACTGGATCCACACCCTGGATTTCGCCGTCCGGCAGGACCACCGCGTCTACCGCTACACGATCGACGCCCCCGGCGGTATCGACGTGCTGTCCACCCTCGGCACGAAGTCGCCGTTCCCCAACGAGTACGAAGTCGCGTTCTGGGACGGGATCCGACCGGAGTTCATCACCGGCGTGCAGGAGGGGCACATTCCGTTCCCCGGTGCGGCTCCGGTCTGGGGAGCGTGGACGGATCGCCAGACCTGGCTCAGCCGGCACACCTCGACGCTCGCGCCGGGGACCGACGTGCTCAGCGCGGTGCACGACTCCCTCCAGTGGCACGACCATGAGGCCTACCCCGGCGACGCCCATATCGGGGGCTTCACCTTGGTGAACGGGCCAGAGGACCTCGGCATGGCCGCCGCCCTGCCGCGCCTGCCCGGCATCGTGAACATCGCCGTCCACGGCGATCCGGCGATCCCCGGCAACTACCTGCTCCGAGGCCGCAGCTACACCGCGGCGGAACTGGCGCCGGTCCTCGCCGGGTATCTCGCCCACCCCGCGCTCGCGCCGTACGTCCACGGGGTCGCCGTCATCGGCTGCAACGGCGCGCCGCTCGGCGAAGCGCTGAGCGCCGCGATGTTCCACGGTCACGGGGGCTGGGACGTGCCGGTCATCAGCACGACCGGAAAGGTCTGGCAGATCGCCGGCGGCGAGGTCCGGGCCAGCGTGCCCGACCACGTGCCGGGTACCGTCAGCCTGCCGGGGGCCACCCCTTGGTGGGCGCCGGGGGCCGGGCCGACGCACGCCCCGCAGAACGTCTGGACTGTTCACGGCGGCGGCGTGCTGTCGTCCGATCTGGGCAGCGAGCTGACTGGCACCTACCAGCACGTCCTGGCCACGTACTATCCCCACGTCACCGATACGGCTCGGATGTCGCCGTTCGCCGGCAAGGCGCTGTCGCTCGGGCCGTACTCGTGGTCGGGTCCCCGTTCCAGCAAGGCCCACGAAAACGCGCTCGCCGTGGAGCGGCAGAACGGCCCCGAGAAGCTGTCCGTGGTGCGGCCTGGTGCGGATCTCCAGAAGGTGTTGGGCATCGATTCGCAAGGCGGCAACGGCTTCTCCCCGTCGTCCGGCCTGCTGGCAGCCGCCAAGAAGGTCCTGGACGGTCCACCGCTCCACCTCGATGCCGACTCGTTCGGCAGGTTCCGCGATGATCTGGTCAAGGACCTCCCGGGTCTTGATCGGACGCCCTTCCACGACGCAACGACCGGTCTGCCGAAGAGCGTGACCTTCAGCGGCCGCAAAGTGTCCAGCATCGCCGCTGATCTCACCGAGGAGACCTACCAGGGGCGTCGGCTGCTCGCGTCCTATGATCGGGCCAGCAGTATCCTGCACGAGGATCTGCCAAGTTCGGGAAACACGGCGGCCATGTTCGGCGCGCGGCAGAGCGACCTGCCCGTCGCCCTGGTCAAGGACGGCGTGGTGCGGCTGAACTACTCGTCGGGCAGTGGCAGGGTGCTGCTGAGAACGATCCTGGACAGCTATCGGTTGGATGTCTCCCGCCTGTCGGACCACCCCTACGACCAGCTGCGGACGATCGCCAAGACGGTGAGAGCCCTGCAAGTGAGCGGCTTCTTCGGCGGTCGTGAAGGGTCGGTGGTCCGGAACGTCCTGCTCCAGAAGCTGCTGTTGGATCGCGGGTTCGGCACCGCGAAGCTCGATCCCGAGCGGCCCGGGGAGGTTTCCGGCTCCGCCCAGGTTCTCGAGACCAACCCGTGGGCCGACAACACGCGGATCGACAATCCGTGGGCCGACAACGCCGAGACGGCCGCGCCGCACCTCGATCCGCCCCTCGATCCGCACCTCGATCCGCACCTTGATCCCGACGAGCTCTTCTCAGGATCCAGGCCGCTGGACGAGATCGTCGACGAGCTCGTCGCCGGCATCACCCGCGCGGGCAACTCTCACCAGGGCTCCCCCGAAGTCCAGCTCTTGGTGGCCCGGCCCGAAACGACGCTGACGGTCCGACAGGACAGGAAACTGCCCGACAACCCGGTGCTGGTGTACAAAGACAGCGGCTCGTCGCGGACGTGGCGCATCTCGGATTCCGCCGGAGGCCTGTTCTCCACAGAGAAGTCGGCCGGAGCCTTCCAGAACCACCTGGCGTTGCACTGGTTGACCGGCGGCCGGGACAGCAGTCTTCCCTTTTCCAGCCTGCCCTCGGCGGTTCGGGCGAAGATGGTCTCGGCGTTGATGGACCTGCACGAATGGCAGCCGGGCTACGATCTCGCCGCACAGGCCAAGGAAGCCGAGCGCGCTCTGGCGTGGTTCGACCCGCGAACCCTGGATTCCCTTGACGGGTACGTACCGGCCCACGGCGATGTGATCTGGCTGGCGAACGACAAGTTCGTCGGCGCCGCCAGAGTCGTCGAGACAGGCGGACCGCAGGGCCCGATGGTCGAGGCCTTCGTCCCGGCGGGAAACCGCGTGGCCATGACGACGTGGGAGCGGTTCAAGGCCGACGCCGCCAACAACTTCCCTGGCGCCAAGTACGTCGTCGGGACGGACGTGGACACGGCTTTGGGCTCCGGCTACTCGGAGCTGATCCACAGCAGCCGACAAAACCTCTCAGACGTGCTGCCGGAACCCGAGTGGTGGAAGCTCTACATCAACCCGAAGGATCATGGATTGGCTGAGGAGGTGCTCCACAATCCGGCCTGGGAAGGTGCGGGGATGAGCCGCCCGGGCGATCTCTACGACGTCGAGAAGCGGGTGCCGAAGAGCGAGCGCGGGCGTCCGCCCGAGGCCAATTCAGGCGACGTCGTCCCCGGCCGCGGCCAATACCCGTTCCGCGACAGCATGGAGAGCTCTTATAAGAAGTTCCTGGACTCTGCGGACGGCTCGCAGTTGGGCTTCGGTGAGTACCACCAGTTCCATGCCGAAACCGTCAAACTGATGCCGCGGAACAAGTTCACCGGCTTCCACAAGCCCAGTACCGTTCTTCACGAGCCCGACGAGGCCAAGACACAGTTCCCCATATCCGGCAAGCCCGCGGACGACCTTGAGAATGAGACCTACCTCGGCCGGCACCTAATCCAGAGGGAGTCTGCCGACAACAATCTCTCCCAACTCGTCAGCGAACGGGATGTAACCCGGCATCCGGACGATCCTCCGCTGGATGACCCTTATTACCGGCGCTCCAATCTGGTGCCGTGGGGTGAGTACAAGCAGTCGGAACTACCCATCACCGTGCACACCGACTCCAATATCTACGCCAACTACTCGTTGAGCGCCCGGGAGCCGATCTATCGCGCGATCATGCACGAGTACGTCAGGGGCATCAAGGCCGCGACGGACGACGGCGCCAAACTGACCGCCATCGCCAAGGCCGTGCGCGCCCTGCACATCAGCCACCTCTACGGCGACGGAAACGGCCGCACCCATCTGAGCCTTCTGTTGCAGAAGCTGCTTCTGGACAACGGTTTCAGAGTGACCGTCCTGCCGGGCACGGACATCGGGGGCGCCGGGACCTTCGACTCCCTGTTCAGCGGCGGCTACCCCCTCGCCGCGATCGTCGAGGCGATCAAGCATGGGATGGTGCCTCCGCCGCCCGTTCCGGACCGGGCTGAGAACCTGGCCGAGAATCTGGCCGAGGACCTGGCATTGGTGAGCACCGGCTGACCTGACCTGACCCGACCTGACCTGACCCCCGCCACCGAACCTCAACGTCGCGGCACCCGGCCGAGCAGGGCCCTATCCTGGCCGGTTAGGCTCCGCCAGACGTCGACGAAATTCCCGAGAGGCCGAGCACAGTGATAGACGAGCTCTCCGAGCACTCCCATGAGATGCTGCTGCGCCTGGCGGGCCGCATAGCCGACAAGGCGCTGGCCGACGCCCGGTCGCTCCTGGCCGCCGAAGGGCCGACCGCCCCGGCCCCGCTGATCGCGCGGGCCGTCGCCGACGCGCGGGCCACCCTCACGCCTGAGGACCACGCACTGCTGCTCAGGTCGCTGGCCGAAGCGGGGGCGGATTCGGCCGTGCTGGACGGCGTCGCCACCGAGCCGGGCGTCCCGGCACCGGCGTTCCTGTTCGCTCCGGCGCCGATGAGCGTCCTGCGGGAGATCGGCGAGCGGGTCTCGGCGTCACTGGACCTGACCTTCGGGTCGGACGCGATGCTGTCCGGCGACCTCACCGACGCCCTCGACGAGGCGGCGGAGGCGGCCGCGGACGAGATCAAGGGACTGGTCGGGCTGTGGCGCACGTGGCGGTTCGCCCCGGACGGCGGGGACGACCCGGCGCCCCGGCGCGTCTATCTGGCCGAGGTGCGGCCGGACACGGCACCGTGGACCGCCGCGGCCGAGCTCCAGCAGGTGCTGGCCGCGCACGGGGAGACGGACCCGCAGGTGGAGACCTTCGCCTCGTGGCGCCCGGTGCCGCCGTACCAGGCCCAGGCCCGGTCCTACTCCGCCCTGCTGTGGGCGGCCGCCCCCGGGCGCCCGTTCAATTCCGCCAAGGTCTTCGACACGATCGACGAAGCCACCGGCATCGGCGCCTTCGACCAGGCGCACCCGGTCCTGGAGGACGACGAGCGCGCAGTCGTCCTGGAGTACCTGGACGCGGGAATCGCGCTGGCGGTGACCGACGGGCGCATCGACGACGTCCTGGATCCCGGCCGCCGGGGCAGCGTCCCGCTGAGCCTGCGCACCGACGGCGAATGGATCTGGACCGACACCGTGCGGTACTACTTGGAAGAGCACTGGCTCGCCCCCGACCCGGACCTGCTGACGCACATCAAGGAGCAGGACGTGGCCCAGCCGGACACCCTCGACGGCGTCGTGGTCTTCCGGGCCCTGACCCACCTGCAGCGAGTCCCGGCTGGCGGATAGCCGGCACCAGCCAGCACCCGCCAGCACCCGCCGCCACGAACGGCGCATCGGCCGCCCTCCCCAAAGATGTGAAGGACCTCACGATGACACCTAGCGCGCAGCAGGCTGTTGCGTCGGCGAACAGCGGCGTCGGACTGGCCGCCGTCGGGCTCATGCTGGTGGTGCTCACCGTCGGATGGGCCGGTTTCGTCTACTTTCTGCGGCGTTCGCGCAACGAGACGCGCCGCACGACTCCGAGCCCGCGCTCGCAGGCCCCGGCGGAAGCGCCCTCGGCGAGCGCCAAGACTGCGGACACCGCCACGGACACCACGCCCCTGCATCGCCCGACTGCGGATGAGGAGCAGGTGGTCGCGCCGCGCGTGGTTCCCTTGGGACAGGCTTCAGCGACCCGGGTAGTGACCGCTTCGCTGGCGCCAGAGCCGGTGGCGATGCCGGTCCGCGAGCCGGATGAGACGCCGGCGCAGATGCCGGATCTGGAGCAGGCACCAGGCGAGGCGCCGGCGCTGGACGAAGCGGCGATCCTCGTGGAAGCCGAAGCCAGAGCCAGAGCCGAAGCCGGAGCCGGGTCCGAAACCGAAGCTGTATCCGAGTCCGAAAGCCAGTCCGAGGCCGTAGCCGAGCCCGAAGACCAGGCCGAAGCCGAGCCCGAAGGCCAGGCCGAAACCGAAGGTGAAGTCGAGCCCGAGCCCGAGGCCGATTCCGAAAGCCGGGCCCAGGCCGAAGTCGAGCCCGAAGCCGACTCCGAGTCCGGAGCACCGGCCCAGGCCGAGTCAGAGCCCGAAGACCAGGCCGAAGCCGAGTCCGAGCTCGAAGGCCAAGCCGAAACCGAGCCCGAAGACCAGGCCGGTTCCATCCCACAGCCCGCCGGCGCCGAAGGCGTCATCGAAATCCTGCTGCCCGAGTCCGAAGACACCACCGCCCGGCCCGCACCCGAACCGACAGCGTCCGGCGCATCGGACTCCGCATCGGATTCCACATCGCCTGCCCCAGCGCCGGCTGCCGGGGGCTCGGCCCCGCTCCCCCATCCCGCAGCAGCGCGCCGCAAGCGCCGCTCGGTGGCGGTGGCCGGCGTCGTCGCGGTCCCCGTCCTCGTCGCGATACCGGTGATCGCCGGTCTCAGCACCGGTGGGAACAAGTCGGCGCAGACGGCCTTGGACCATCCGGCCGCGAACGTCTCATCGGCCACAGCCGGTGTCGGTGCCCCCTCCTACGGAGCGTTCGGGCCGGCGACCGGCGGGCCCACTGACATCGTCCTCCCGTCCTCCTCGTCGCACGGGTCCCAGCCCAAGCCGACGTCCGGCACGGGCACCGCGACATCGGGGGGCCCTTCGCCCACCTCCGGGTCCGGATCGGGTGGCAATTCCGATCACGGCCCCACGTCGGCTCCGACCTCCGGGCGCCAGCAGCCGTCGAGCCGGCAGCCCACGAGCGGCGCCGGCCACTCGGTACCGCCGCCCCAACCCTCCAGCACCAACATGCCGCCGCCGCCCCCGGTCACCAGCTCGACCGCCCAGGGTCCCTCCTACTACGGCATGTCAGGGATCGGATGCCCGGCGGACAGCAGCCGCGGCGTCTCGACGGTCGGCTCCGGATCGGCCTCGGGCTGGGGCACCGAGACGTCCGGCGGCTGGAACCAGGCCGGGTGCAACGGCCGCTTCTCCACCATGCCGATGAACGGCAGCGGTACCAAGTTCGATTCGGTCAACTCGGTGACCTGGTGGTTCCACACCGGCCCGGTCGTCAGCGGCAGCTGCACCGTCTCCGTCTACGTCCCCGACGACGGCACTCCGAAGCACTCGGCGGGCGCCCCGGCGCTGTACCAAGTCTTCAGCGGGTCGAACAACCAGACCAACGTCGGGTCCTTCACAGTCCAGCAGCCCTCCTACCGTGGCAAGTGGACCGCCTACAGCCAGCAGTGGTTCCCCACTAGCGACGGCTCCATAGCGGTGCGACTCACCGACCAGGGAATCGACTGGGGCTCCGGGGCGGGCGACCAGCTCGGCGCGGCGTCGGTGCAGGTCACCTGCCGCGGCTGAGCAACAGGCTCCTTCCTGCGACCAAGTACGACCAAGTTCGCCTCACTGACGGGGTCCGGGAAAGCGGGGCAAGCCCGCCCGGCCCGGTCATGGGATGATCATGCGCATGACCGATCCCCGTGAAGTCGTCGAACAGCAACTCGCCGCCTACAACAGCCACGATCTCGACGCCTTCGCCGCCACCTACGCCGAGGACGTCGTGGTCAATCGGCGTGACGGCAGCCGGCTCCAGGGCCGTCCGGCCCTGCGCGACCAGTACGCCGGACAGTTCGCCGAAGGCCGCTGCCGCGCGGAGATCCTGGCGCGGCTCAGCGAGGGAGACTGGGTCGTCGACCACGAACTCGCCCACGGCCTGGCCGACGATCCGATCCGGGTGCTGGTGGCCTACCGGGTGCGGGCCGGCCTGATCGACCGCGTCGACTTCCTCGGCTGAGCACCACGGTCAATTCCAGCCGAGAGCCGGACCGGCGAGGACTCTGTGTCCCGTCGGTCCGGCCGGTCCGTCGTCTTAGGACGTCAGGACATCAGCACGTCAGCACGTCAGGACGCCCAAGGCGCGGTCCGGTTGACCGCGTCCCAGAACTGGCAGTTGTGCTGCGCCGCGATCGAGCTCGCCGGGACGAGCGTGCTGTCCCCGCCCGCTTGCAGCGACATGACCGGGTTGCCGGGTGCCGCGAACGGGGTCCAGGGCGGCGTGCCGGGCGCGGTCGGCACGCCGGTGCGCGCGAAGCCGGTCCATTCGGACAGCACCTGTTCCTGGAGCGCGAGTTGGTTCGGGTCCAGGGTTCCGGGCACGTCGTGGGCCAGCCGGTTGATGGCGCTGTGGTTGGCGCCGAGCGGCAGCGTCTGTCCTGGCGAGTCCGCGTCGTCGTCCTCGTAGGCGTAGACCGGGACGGCTCTGGCCAGCTGTCCATAGCTTTCCAGGGACGGGCACACGCTGAAGGCGTCGGCCATCACTGTCCGGTAGGCGATGAACGGGGACGGCGAGGGGTAGTGCTGCACCGGATAGAGCCCCAGCACCGTGGATGCCAACGGGCCGAACTGCTGCCGCACCAGTTGCTCATACTGCGCGGTCGTGTCGGCGACGACCGGGTGGCCGGGGGTGTTCGTGTAGACGCCGCCGTTGAATTCGTCGCGGCCGACCCCGATGATCACCTTGACCCGGTTGACCCGGCCGAGGGCGAACGCCTGGCTCGCCGACATGGTCAGCGTCGTGCCGTTGACGATCGGCCCGATCGCCCCGCCGCCGGTCGGGTCCAGGCCCTGACCGCCGTTGACGACCAGGGTGTCGGCCGGCAACGCCCGCAGGCACGCGGCGACGTCGGGGACGTTCGCACAGCCGACCTTGGCCGCGAGCTGCGCGCCGAGGCGCTGCGCCTGGGCCTCGTCCGGCAGCGCCGACTTGCAGTCCGCGGGCCACCAGATGGTGTTGACGTCGAAGTTGTAGTACCCGCTGATGCTGATGCCCCGCTGGAACAGGCCGTTCGCGGTCGGCGAGGCGATCTGGTCGCAGACGCTGGCCCCGCCCGCCGACTCGCCGAAGATCGTCACGTTGCCCGGGTCTCCGCCGAACCCCGCGATGTTGTCCTTGACCCAGCCCAGCGCCGCCTGCTGGTCCTGGAGCCCGAAGTCGCCGCTGTGCGGGCCGAACGCCTGGTCAGCCAGGAACCCCATGACCCCGAGCCGATACCCGGCATACACATAGATGGCCGGCCCGGCACCGACGAAGTTCGTCCCGTCGTCATCGCGGGCCTCGCCGAGGAACCCGCCGCCGTGGATCTCGAACATCACCGGCAGCCGCTGCCCCGGCCGCGTACCCGCCGGCTCCTGGACTTCGAGGAACAGGCAGTTCTCAGTGGTGCCGGGCTGCACCTGGCCCGGCGCCGTGTAGCTCGGCGCGAGACATCCCGGCCCGCGCTGGGTGGCCTGGTAGGTCGCGGTCCACGGCGGCACCGGCTGCGGCGGCGTCCAGCGCAGCTTCCCCAGCGGCGGGGCCGCATACGGGATATCAAGGTACGAAGTCTGCTGGCCGGCCGTGACGCCGCACACCGGACCGCTGCCGGTCGGCACGAGGGTGCCCGCCGAGCAGGCCGGCGGCGCGGCCGAGGGCTGGGCCTGATGCGTCGCCGAATAGCCGAGACTGGGCACCACGGCCACGACTGCCATGGCGACGGCGGTGACGACGCCGGCGACGTACCGGCGACGCCAAATGGTCCAAGTGCGCACGATGTGCTCCTCAGGACGCCAGGGTTGATCGTCACTGACGATACAGCGACTGTCGACAGTCTGTCATGATCGATACCTGATGACGGGTCGCACCAGCCGAACCTCAACACCCAGACCTCTGACATGGGACCATCACCGAGGACGTCGATCCTTGACGCACTCGGGACGGTAGCCCCCGGCATACAGCCGACGCCTGAGTTCCGCCTGTTCGACCGCTCGTGCGCGACGCCGAGCAGCCCATTGCCCGCATCGCCGCACGTATCGCCGCACGTATCGCCGCACGTATCGCCCACGGTTGCCGGCCAGACTGGCGCCTTGCTCCTGCCGTCCGGAATCGGTGGGAGCGTGGCGCACGATCACCGCGGCGCCGATGAGCGTCGTGACCGCCAACGGCAGCCAGAGCGCGGCCGGGGAGATGCTGAGGGCGAGGGTGATCGCCAGCGGGGCGATCGCCCGGCCCAGGCCCAGCGAGAGCTGCCAGCGGGCCAGCGCAGTGCCGCGCAGATGCGGCGGGGCGGCGTCGATCACGAGCGCCGTTCCCACGCCGGTGTAAAGCACCTCGCCCAGCGTGTAGAGCACTGACACCACGGCGATCGCCATCGCGCCGGCGGCTCCGTGCCCGGCGGAGGCGACCAGGAAGCCGAGGTAGGACGCGGCGAGGACCGCTCCGGCGATGCCGAACACGTGGCGACGCGGGCGGCGGGACATCCAGACCACGACGGGAAGCTGGATCAGGATCACCATCACCGTGTTGGCGACGAAGATGCCCGAGGACCAGGCGGGTGCGGCGGCGAGCTGGGTGACGATGACGACGGGGAGGGCGACTTCCAGGATGTCGAAGCACAGCGCGAAGGGGAGGTTGCCCAGGTTCATGATCGTCAGGCGGTGCAGGACCGGCCGGTCCGCCGGGCCGATGGGCTGGCGGCGGCGATCCGCCCGCTGCCCGACCCGCTGCTGTCCGACCTGCTGCTGCCCGACCCGCTGCTGCCCGACCCGGCGCTGTTTGAGCCGCTGCTGTTTGATTCGCCGCTGCCCCGCCGGGACCTGCTCGTCCGGGAGCCGGACCGTCGCGATCAGCACGCCCGACACCAGATACCCGACGGCGGTCGCCACCGCCAGCCAGCGCATGCCCACCGCGCCCGAGCCCAGGGCGACGGTCGCCAGCAGCGCACCGGCGCCCAGACCGGCGTTGCCCAGAGACCGTAGCGCCGCGAGGACCGCGTCCCGCTCGTAGCCGACGGCCAGACTCGACACGACGGCGCCCTGCGCCACCGGTCCGGTCTGGTTGCCGATGCCCTGGAGCAGGCACGCGCAGATGAAGCCGGCCGGGCCGGGGATCGCCAGCAGCAGCACCAACCCCAGCACTCGCAGCGCGATCGTGGTCACCACCACCGTGCGGCGGCCTCCGGCATCGACCCAGCGGCCGGCCAGCGGCACCAGCGCGAGCCCGGCCAGGAATCCCGCCGACAGCGCCAGACCGGCGCGGCTCGGGCTGAGGTGGCTGATGGTGACCGCGTACAGGAGCAGGAACGGCCGGATGAGCCCGGCCCCGAGCGCGGACACCGCGGCGGCGAAGGCGTAGCGCCCGCCGCCGAGTCCGCGCAGCAGCCGGACGGTGGAGAGCTTTGAAGGCGGGGCCGGGACCGGCTCGGTCACGACCGGTGGTCCAGATGGTCCAGGTGGTTCGGGTGGGCCAGGTTCAGCAGGACCAGCGGGGCCAGCAGGTTCATTAGGTTCAGTAGATCCAGGTGGCGTGGGGTTCGCAGCGGTGAGCATGCAGCCACCATGGAAGCCGGAGCCGCCCGGACCGTATGCGGTTGACGGTAATCGTCAACCGTCGCGGCGAACCCGCCCACGCCTGCGACGATTCCGTTATGAGGGTGAGCATCGACGTGACCAGCGTGTCCGCGGACCAGTACCTGTTCGCACCGTCCCCGCTGGCCGAACTCGGTTCCGCCCTGCACCTGCTCGTGGAGCCCGCGCACCACCAGCCGCAGAACGGCTGGGTCACCGCCGCCACCGCCGGGATCGCGCCGGACCTCATGGACCGCATCGTCGTCGCGGACTACCTGTGGCGCACCTCGCGTTCGGACATGCTGCTGCCCGCCGAGCCGCGGGCGACGCTCGCCGCCGAACTCGACATCCTCGACGCGCTCGACGACGAGACCTGGGTTCGCAATGCCCTGATGACCAGCAGCTGCGGTGTCGTCCCGGTGCGCGACGACCTCGACTCACCGCTGGTCGACGACACCGCCCGCAAGGTCGCCCGCGACCGGGCCGCCGCGCGGGGTCCACGCGCGCTGGACTTCGTCGACCACATCCTCACCCGCCCCGCCGCCGCCCGAAGCTGGGTGCGCCGCCTGCTCGAGGACTGCGACACCGGATTCTTCGCGGACGCCTGGGCCCGTGTCGTCGCCCGGCTCGCGGCGGACGCCCGCCACAAGCGCGACCTGCTGGCCCGGCACGGACTGGAGGCGATGCTCGCCGCGGTGTCGCCGGCCCTGACGCTGACGGCTTCCGGCGACCGCATCGTCGTCGACAAGCTCCAGGACCGCGCCGCCTCGGCCAGCGGACGCGGACTGACGTTCCTACCCAGCGCGTTCTCGCACCCGCACCTGCTCGTCGTCCACACCGCCGGCTGCCGACCGGTGCTCAACTACCCGATCCTGGCCGGCCTGGACGAGGCGACCGTGTCCGTCACCGGGATCCAGGACCGGCTCCACGCCCTGGACCACCCCCTCCGGCTCCGGCTGATCCGCAGCATCCTGCGCACCCCGCAGACCACGGCACAACTCGCCGAGACCTGGATGGTGAGCGCCCCGGAGGTCTCGCGGCATCTCGCCGTGTTGAAGAACGCGGGCATCGTCACCACCAGGCGGCAGGGACGATACGTCCTCTACGAAGTGGACATCGCCCGCAGCGCCCGACTGGGGACCGACTTGATCGAGGCGCTGCTGCGCTAGGGGCGTGTGCAGGATCCTCCTACTGAGCCTGAACAGCCGGCTTGAGGGTGTCCTGGCACCACTGGCGGAAACTGGTGGGGGTGCTGGTCAGCGGTGTGCGGATGGCGGCGTTGTCGAGCCCCGCGTTCTTGGCGGCCATCATGTCCGTCATGGCCTGGGCGACCGCCTGGCTCATGCCGCGCCCGGTGAGGTTCGCGGTGAACGTCTCCAACGGGATCAGCTGGTAGCGCACCGGGGTTTCCAGCACCTCGGAGATGATCCGGGCCATGTCGTTATAGGACAGGTCCTCGGGGCCGAGCACCGGTTGCTCGGCCACGCCGTTCCAGGTCTGGTCCAGGAGCAGTCGGGCCGCGGCCGCGGCGATGTCGCGGGTTGCGACCGACGGGAGTTCGCGGTCGGCGTCGATCGGCTCGAAGAACGTGCCGCTGTTCTTGATCGAGGCGGCCTGCCACAGCAGGTTGTCCATGAACGAGGGCATGGTCAGGGCGCGGTAGGCGACGCCGCTGCCGGCGATCAGGTCGTCCATCGCCAGGGTCGCGGTGACGTGGCCGGCCCGGTCGGCGACGTCGGTGCCGCGGCCGAGGGCCGAGACGCCGACGACGCGGCGCACCCCGTGGCGTTCGAACGCCGCCACGGCGGGGCGGGCGAAACCGGCGTAGGCCTGCTCGATGCTGGCAGCCTCATCGTCCGGCGGCACCAGCCAGAACACCGCGTCGGCGTCCTTGAACGCCCGGTCGAGCACCGTGGCATCGCCGTGGGAGCCTTCGACGGCCTCGACGCGCCGACGTACCTGCTCGGGCAGCCGGGCCGGATCGCGCACGATGACGCGCACCGGCTCAGTACCGGCGCCGTCGAGGACGTCGGCCAAGACCTGGCGGCCGATCTGGCCGGTCGGGGTGGTGATGACGATCATGATCGCTCCTGGATTCGTAGCTGTGATCTCCACAGTGCGCGCCGACGTGCACGCCCGTCCAAGTCGTATTCCTGAACGCAATGCGTATCGCCTATGGCAGCAGATCAAGGTCATCTTGTGGCGGGGCAGCTGCTACCGTCGAAGGGTGTCTGAGATACCGTTCGCCGCCGCCGACGATCTGGGCCTGCGCGCCGTGCGGCTGTTCGTCGCCGTCGCCGAGGCCCGGCATTTCGGCCGGGCGGCAGCCGAGGTGCACGTCTCCCAGCCGTACCTGAGCCAGCAGATCCGCGGCCTGGAGCAGCGCCTGGGCGCGCGTCTGCTCGACCGCAGCCCGCGCGGCACCAGCCTGACCGAGGCCGGCGAGGTGTTCCTCCCGCGGGCCAAGGCACTTCTCCGCTCGGCCGTTCAAGCCGAAGCGGCGGCACGCGCGGCGGCCACGCCGAGCCGCATCACCATCGGCCACACCAGACACATCGACGTCGAGGCCGCGGTGCGCGAACTGCGCAGGCTGCACCCGGATGCCGAAGTGCACGTCATGGACCTGGATTGGAACGAGCCGCGCGAGGCTCTGCTGGAACGCCGGGTGGACGCGGTGGTGGCCCGCTTCCCGATGACCACCGAGGCGTTGGATGTCACCGTGCTGTACGACGAGCCGCGCGAACTGCTCGTCCCGCTGAGCCACCGGCTCGCCGGCAAGGAGTCGGCCGCTCTGTCCGATATCGCTGACGAGCCGCTCCCGAAACTGCCCGACCCGGCGTGGAACGCCTTCTGGCGCATCGATCCCCGCCCCGACGGCAGCCACGCGCCCGACGGCCCGGCGATCGAAGTCCTGGAGGACAAGCTCGAACTGATCGCCGCCGGACAAGCCGTCGCCATCGTCGCCGCCGGGTTCCGCGGCGTCCGGCCGGACCTCACGACCATCCCGCTGCCCGACATCGAACCGAGTCACGTCGTGCTCGCGTCCCGCGCTGGCGACCGCAATCGGCTCGTTGAGGCTTTCCGCAAGTGTGCTCGACGCACCCTGACCGGTCCGCCGCTTCCGGCGTCCTCGCCAGAGGCACCGGCACCGGCACCGGCACCGAGCTGATCAGGTCGCGAAGGCCGCCAGGCCGGTGGCGAGCAGCTGCGCCGCGCGGCGGACCTCGGCGGTGACCGCGTCGCGTACCTCGGCCGGGCTCCGCAGCCCGTCCAGGTGTTTGCAGGAAGAGTCAACCTGGACGCTCCACAGGCCCACCAGTGCGACCGCGGCGATCTGCGGCTCGGGGTCGCCCGGCGTCAGCCCGGCCCGGCGGGCGAGCACGTCGCGGGTCGCGTCGGTCATCCGGGCGAGCATGTTCCGGTGGTGTGCCCGTAGCGCCGGGGTGTCGCGGACCATGGCCTCGAAGCGCTGCACCGCCGCGGCGGCCCACACCTGGTCGTCCTGGGCTTCGAGCCAGGTGATCAGGTTGTCCAGTTCGCCGGCCAGGACGTGCAGCATGGCCTGGACCGGCGGCGTGCCCGGATCGGCCAGCGCGGCCCGCAGCGCGGCCAACAGCCCGGGCGGAAGGTCCAGGACCAGGGACTCCTTGGTCGGGAAGTGGTTGAACACGGTGGTCGGCGACACCCCGCACACCCGGGCGATCTCCACCACGGTCACGGTGTCGAAACCGCGCTCCAGGAACATCTCGACAGCGGTGTCGACCAGCAGCTGGCGGGTCGCCAGCTTGCGGCGCTCCCTGCGCCCGACAGCCGCAGGAGCCTCGGTGCCCGGTACCCGCAGCGCACTCCAGTCCACCGTGTGGGAGCTCATGGCCCCTCAGGATAGTCACCTTGCACGATCATGATGATGGCCTAAAGTTGTAGTGACACCACTTTTTGTGGGTCATTCGCACCGGATCGGAGCGCTCCATGCCGGATCTCGAACGCAACAAGCAGGTCGTCGTCGACTACTACCAGACAGCGTTCGGCGGGAACCCGCAGAAGGCGATCGCCGATCACTTCGGGCCCCAATACGTGCAGCACAACCCCGACGCCCAGGACGGCCCAGAGGCCTTCATCGGCTTCGTGACCTGGCTGCGAGGCGAGTACCCGAACCTGCGGCTGAACATCAAGCGCGTGATCGCCGAGGGCGACCTGGTCGCCACCCACTCCCACCTCGACCTGGAACCCGGCACGGACAACCCCGGGCGCGCCCTGGCCGACTTCTTCCGCCTCGACGAGGACGGCAAGGTCGTCGAGCACTGGGACGTCATCCAGGAGGTGCCGAAGACCTCCGCGAACGACAACGGGATGTTCTGATGGCAGCCGACCCGATCGATGCCACCGACGCCACCGCCGCGACGGCCGCGACGGCGAAGGCGAGACTGCGGTGAGCAAGCTGCGGGCAGTGCGAAGCATGGTGGGTCCCGACAGGGCCCACCATGCTTCTACCTCCCGGATCCGCTCAGCTTTGGGCGAAAGTGACCGGGTCGGTGTAGAAGGTGTTGCCGTTGAACTCGGCCTGCTGCGTCGTAGCCGGGTTGTTCAGAGCACTGAGCGGAACGGTCCAGGTGTAGGTGTTGCCGTTCTGGGTCATGTTCGGGCTCACGCCGGCAACGGGTGTCCAGCTCCACCCGCTGGACAGGCTTCGGTACAGGGTGTTGTTCTCGATCATGTAGTCGGCGCCCAGCGCGCTGGTGGACGGGGCGGGCAACTGGAAGCCGGTCGACTGGTTGTTGTCGGTGTCGATGAACACGTGGTGGAAGCTGGCCGCGACGTTGAAGGTGGCGGTGAACGTCTCCGTGGTGGCGGTCATGCAGGCTGAGTAGCTCGTGATGTCGCCCGAGCCGGCGATCGGCGTGCAGCTTCCGCCGCCGCCACCTCCGCCGCCATCGGCAGCGCTCTGGCTCAGCTCGTCGCTCCAGTAGGTGCCGGTCGGCAAGGTGTCCCAGGGGTTGGGCAGGTTGTCGTCAGTGACGTAGAGGTAGCCGGCGTTGCGCTGCTTGGACAGGCTGACCGCGTTCTCCATGTTCGCCTGGGTCGGCGTGTTGTAGATCAGGTGCCAGAACTTGTCGGGGTCGGTGGAGCTCAGCTCCCATGCCGGCGCGGTCCAGGTGGTGTAGTCGGCGTAGGTCCCCTCGAACATCACCAGGACATCGGCGGCGTCGGCGTAGCACTGGTCGGCGGCGACGCCGGGGTTGTCGACGGTGAGCGCGCCGGAGTGGTTCTGCTTGGTGAAGGTGTTGATCGCCTCGTAGAGGCTGACATGGGCGTTGTCGGTACCGCAGTCGGCGAGGCCGTCGTCGAAGAAGATGCCGGCCAGGCCGTAGCCGCCGTACCAGCTGTACCAGTTGTCGACGTCGGCCTGGGCCTGCGCGGTCCAGGCCGCCGTGGTGGTCTGGCCGTCGCGGGTGGTGCGACCGGTCGTGCCGAAGTAGCCGGTGTCGACGTAGCCGATCACCTGGACGCCGGAGTTCGTGGCGGCCTGGACGGCGTTGGCGTAGCCCTGGTCGAACGCCGATCCGGGGCCGGAGTCGGGGTTGGCGACGGCGATGCCGACCGCCGGGGTGCTCTGGTTGAGCTGGGTCCAGAAGGCGCTGCCCGGACTGCCGTTGGGGTTGAAGTAGGCGGGCACCGCGATGTGCTGGACGGTCGCCGTGTTGGCGGTCGCCGTGTTGGCGGTCGCCGTGTTGGCCGCTGCCGCATTGGATAGGCCGAGGGCCGCCACGAACAGCGTGATGACCACGGCCATGATCCGTGCGCGTGGACGCCAGGGGATTCGGCGCATTGCGTTCCTCCGCTTTCGGAAGGCGAACGCCGGGTTCGGGCGAGCCCGGCGGTGGTGCCGTATCGGTGGTGCCGTGCCGGTGGTGCGGCCGGGCCCCGCGTCAGCGGAACGGCCCGGCGACCGGGGCCGGTCAGCCCCGGACGGGCTGGCCGGGTTGGGTGAGGCGGTCGAAGTGGTCTGCGATCTCCGGCGGGACCGGCGGCACCGTGATCGGCGTGCCGCCGGCCCGCAGCGAGGTGGTGGCCGCGACCGCCGCGGCGACGGCCTCGCGGGCGGCGATGGGAGAGGTCTGGGTCGCTCCGCCTTCGGCTGCGAAGCGTAGGAACTCCGCGACCAGCGCCGCGTCGGCGCCGCCGTGCAGGCCGTCGTCGGCGGGGACCGGGACGGTGAGGTCGGCCTCGGCCCGGAATCCCGAGCGCCGGCTGTTCCAGACCTTGATGTGCGCCGGGTCGCCGTCGATGCCGTCGCCGAAATTCTCCAGGCGCCCGGCGTCGCCGATGACGGTGTAGTTGCGCCAGTAGTCCGGGGTGTAGTGGCACTGCTGATAGCTGGTGAACACTCCGTTGTCCAACTGGCTGAGCATCATCGAGAGGTCTTCGACATCGATGACCGGGTTGAGATCGCGCAGCCGGGACGGCGGCCAGACGCCGGGATCGAACCAGTCCGACACCACCGCGTCGGCCCAGGCCCCGTCGGTCTGCGGGCCGGGATGGCGGCGGTGCGGGTTGTCCCCGTAGACCGTCAGTCCGCCGAGCGCGACCACGCGCCGG
Source organism: Catenulispora pinisilvae (assembly GCF_015356865.1). GTDB lineage: Bacteria > Actinomycetota > Actinomycetes > Streptomycetales > Catenulisporaceae > Catenulispora > Catenulispora pinisilvae. Next base: position 37,904 of record NZ_JAAFZA010000025.1, on the reverse strand, counting down.
GAGTAGCCGCCGGCCAGCCAGTGGATCGCGTCCAGGTCATGCGAGCCCTTTTGCAGCAGCAGGCCGGTGGTCTTGGACTGTTCGGCATGCCAGTCCTTGAAGTAGTAGTCGCCGCCGTGGCCGACGAAGTGCCGGCACCACACCGAGCGGACCTCGCCGACGGCGCCGTCCTCGATCAGCTCTCGCATCAAGCGCAGCATCGGCAGATGGCGCAGGTTGTGGCCGATATACAGCCGGGTGCCGGTCCGGGCGGCGGTGGCCAGGACGTCATCGCAGTCTGCGAGGCTGATCGCCATCGGCTTGTCGACGAACACCGCGACCCCGGCGGCCAGGAAGTGCCGGGCCGGGTCGGCGTGCAGGTGGTCGGGGGTCAGGACGAACACCGCGTCGAGCTGGTCGGCGAGCATGTCGCGGTAGTCCTCGTGGACCGTGACATCCGCACCGAACAGCTGCCGTGCCTCGGCGCGGCCGCGCGGGCGCGGGTCCGCGCAGGACACCACCCTGGCCACGCCCGGCTGATGGGCGTGGGTGGCCATCTTGGCGCGCTGTCCGACTCCGACGACACCGATACGCAGCTCAGGCACGCCTCATCCCTTCGTTCCGGTGAGGGCGATGCCTTCGATGACCCGCCGCTGCAAGATCACAAATGCGGCGATCACGGGGACCGTCGCCATGAGGGACCCGGCCATCAGGACCGGGTAGTCGGTCATGAACTGGCCCTGGAGCGAGGCCAGGCCCGCCGAGAGCGGCATTTTGTGCGGGTCGGTGTTGACCACCAGCGGCCACAGCAGGTCGTTCCAGGACCAGATCGTGGTCAGGATGCCCAGTGCGATCAGGCCGGGCCTGGCCAGCGGCAGCATCACGCTCCAATAGATCCGCAGCGGGCCGGCGCCGTCCAGCCGGGCCGCCTCCTCCAACTCGGTCGGCAGCGCCAGGAAGAACTGCCGCAGCAGGAATGTGCCGAACGCACTGAACATGCCTGGCAGGAACAGGGCCGTGCGAGTGTTGAGCAGGTGCAGGTTCTGCATGATCTGGTACTGCGGGATGATCAGCAGCTGGCTCGGTACCAGCAGGATCGACAGGAACACCGCGAACAGCGCGCCACGGCCGGGGAAGCGCAGCCGGGCGAAGGCGAACGCGGCCATGGAGCAGAACAGCAACTGCGCGGCAGTGCGGGCCAACGTGTTGATCACACTGTTGACGGCCATGTCGGTGAACGGGACCGTGCCGAACACGGAGTGGTAGTTGGCTGCGTGCCACTGGTGCGGCAGCCAGGTCGGCGGGATCCGGGTGGATTCGGTCAAGGACTTGAAGGAGGTCAGCAGTTCCCAGAGAAAGGGACCGGCCATGGCGATCGACGCCGCGATCAAGAACGTGTGCGCGCCGACGGATCCCCAGCGCCTACGCATAGTGCACCCACCGCTTCTGGAGGCGGAACTGTAGACCCGTGAGTGCGACGGTGACCGCGAGCAGCAGGAAGGCGATGGCGGCCGCGTAGCCGCGGTTGTTGTTCACGAAAGCTTCCTGGTAGAAGAGGTAGACCACGCTCTGGGTCTGGGGCAGCGCCGGATTGGTCTGGCCGATCAGGACGTAGACCAGGTCGAACGTCTGCAAAGTCCCGATGACCGACAGCACCGTCACGAAGAACAGGCTGGGGCTCAACAGCGGCAGGGTGAGGGCGAAGAACTGCCGGACCGGACCGGCTCCGTCGATCTGCGCGGCCTCGTAGTACTGGCGCGGGATGGACTGCAACCCGGCCATGAGAATCACCATGGTGTAGCCGACCGACGACCACATGCCGACCGCGGCGACCGCGATCAGCGCGGTGTGCGGGTCACTGATCCAGTACGGGCCGTGGATCCCGACCTTGGCCAGCAGGGTGTTGATCAAACCGAAGTCGCCGGCGTACAACCAGCGCCAGACCACGGCGACCGCGACCGGCATCGTCACCACCGGCAGGAACAGCACCGCGCGATAGAAACCGACTCCGCGCCGGCCCGGGCGGGCCAGTACCGCGGCGAGCACCAGCGCGACCGGAACGCCGGCCAGTCCCAGCAGGCAGTACCACGCGGTGTTGACGAACGCCGAACGCAGCTCCGGGTCGTGGGCGAGTTGGCGGTAGTTGGACAAGCCGCTGAAAGTGTGGCCGCCGAACGGCCCCCACGTGGTGAAGCTGTAGTAGAAGGTCTGCACGACCGGCCACAGGTAGAACACCGCGAGCCCCAGGGCGGTGGGCGCCAAGAAGAAGGCCGCCCATGGGGCCTCGCTGCGCCGCCGCTTACGGGACACCCGTGCCGCGCGTCCGGCCGGGGCGGGCGCGAGCGCCGAAGCCTTCGCGCCCGCCAGTGTCACGAACCCTCCTTGGCCAGCGCGGCGTTCATCTGTGTGGCGAGTTCGGCCGCGACGGTGCCGACCGGCTCGCTGCCGTCCCAGGCCTTGGTCAGCAGGTTCGCCTCCAGCGTGTTCCAGGCTGCGGTGTCGCGCGAGACCGGCAAGGGCACGGCGTCGGGGAGCTGGTCCAGGAACACGTTCAGCTGATACTGCGGGTAGGCCTTGACCCACTCCTGCTGGGTGCCGTTGTAGGCAGGGATCACCGTGCCGGTGTCGGCCTCGATCTGCGCGGCCTGCTGGGAGCCGAGGAACTGGACGAACTTCTCGGCTTGCGCGGTGTGGGCGGTGTGCGCGGACACGACGTTGGCCAGGCCGTGGATGACGGTGGCCTTCTTCGCGCCGGTCGGCAGCGGGGCCACACTGATGCCGGTCTTGGTGCCGTCGTTGGTCGCGAAGGCCTTCGCGTCCCAGGAGCCGCCCCAGAACATCGCGAGCTTCCCGGACTCGAACATGTTCAGCGGGGCGGTGTCCGTCATCTGCTTCAGGCTCGGTGATGCTTTGGCCGCGATGAGATCGGTCCAGAATTTCAGGCCCGCGATCGTGTTCGGGTCCGCGTAGCCGGACTTCTTGCCGTCCGGGGAGACGACGTAGCCGCCGGCCTGGAAGATCGTGTCGTAGAAGTTCTCCTGCCCCTCCAGGGTGGCCCCGACGCCGTAGACGCCCTTGGCCGGATCGGTGAGTTTCTTCGCTGCCGCTTGGAAATCGGCCCAGGTCCAGGCCCCGGTGGGGTAGGCGACGCCGGCGGCGTCGAACAGGGCCTTGTTGTACCAGAGCCCGACGGTGTCGAAGTCCTTGGGCAGCCCGTATTGCACGCCCTGGTATTGGTAGAGCTTGACCAGCGACGCCGGGTAGACGGAAGTGTCCTGGTGCAGGTCGGTCAGCGGCTTGATGACGTTGTTGGAGGCGTAGAGCTGGAAATTCGGGCCGTTCATCCAGAACACGTCCGGCGCGGCTCCCCCAGTCGCCGCGGCCTGCAACTTCGTCCAGTAATCGGCCCACGGTGTCTGCTGGACGGTCACCGAGATGTCCGGGTTCTGCGCCTCGAAGGCCGTGATGATCTTCTGCATGGCCGGAACCTGGGTCGCGTCCCAGACCCCGTAGCTGAGCGAGACCTTGCCGCCGGCCGAGCCCTTACCACTGGAACACGCGGCCATCGAGACGACCAGCGCCAACGAAGCCGCCGCGGCCGCCACAGTGCGTATGCCCATGTCTCACCACCCTGATCAGATTGACGGGAAGTTATTTTCGCGCCGAGTGTTACTAATTCGAGGAGGCGTGTCAACCCTCACCAACGACCCCGTGCACTTCGGGAGTCGATTCGAGAGCTGATTCCGCCGCTCTGCCCTGATATGCCAGCAGCTCGCTCACGATTCCGACAGCGGCGCGGCTGGCGTGCACCGCCGCATGCGTGGTTTGATTATCACCGTCACTGTAAATATTCGAACGAGGCTCGTGACGACGGCCGCAGCGGTGGGGTGGACATGAGTGAGCTGAGCGTCAACGGTGCCGACTCGGTGTTGTTGCGCCGATTGCGGCTGCTGTCGGTGATCGACGCGCTGCGCAAGACCGGGCCTCAGCCGCTGACCGTGCTGGCCCGGCAGACGGGGTTGTCGCGGCCGATCATCCAGACGCTCGCCGAGGAGTTGACCGACCTCGGCTGGGTCGCCTCGACCGCACCGACCGAGCCGAACGGCGTGGGACGTCCCGCCCGCGTGTTCCGGTTCCGCGCCGAGTCCGGAAGTGTCGCGGGGCTGGACATCGGCGCGCACGCGGTGACCGCCCTCGTCACCGATCTGGACGGCGAGGTCCACGGGCGCAGCCGGCTGGCGGTGAGCCCGGCGGCGCCGGCATCCGAACGTCTTCAGGCGGCCAAGTCGGCGCTGGCCGAGGCCTGCTCAGCAGCGGGCCTCCAGCCCAGAGCGCTGCTCCAGGTCGGGGTCGGCAGCAGCGGCGTGATCGAGCACTCCGGTCGGGTCGCGCTGTCCGTCGCCCTGCCGGGCTGGACCGGCGTGGACATCCCCGCAGCCCTGGCCGACACGGTTTCGTGCCCGGTCGTCGTCGAGAACGACGGCCGGGCCGCGACGCTGGCCGAACGCTGGCGAGGCGCCGGGCGCGACATCGACAACCTGGTCTACATCCACGCCGGCCTGCGCACCGGCAACGGCGTGATCGTCGACGGAAGGCTCCTGCGCGGCCACACCGGAGCCGCCGGCGAGATCGGCGCCCTGCCGGCGTCCGGCTGGGCCGAGGCTCCGACCCACCTGCTCGGTTTCCCGGGACTCGACCACGACGCCCGCCCCGAGCAGGTCGCCGAGTTCGTGTTCGCCCGCGCGCGAGAAGGCGACCAGGCCGCCCTCAAGGCCACCGAGCGCTACGTCCGCGCCCTGGCCGGCGGCATCGCGGCCCTGGTCCTGACCTTCGACCCGGAACTCGTCGTCCTGGGCGGAGGCATCTCCCGATCCTCCGACCTGGTGCTGCAACAGCTCGCCGCCGAACTGGACCGGGTCTGCGTCCGGGTGCCCCCGCTGGTGGCCTCCAGCCTCGACTCCGAATGGGTCGTGATCGGCGCCGTGCGGGTGGCGCTCGACGCCGTCGAGCGGCGGTACTTCGCTCCCGGCGGGTCGGAGCCGCTGGCGCTGGCACCGACGCCGACGCCATTGCCCGCGTGACGTGCGGCGCGCGCCGTCCGGGCGGGCCTCATAACGGTAGACGGCCAGAATGTCGGGGCTCCCGGGGCGGCCTGATCACCGGCCGACCGGCGAAGCGGCAGCCGCCCATCACCAGGGCTGATGCCCGGCGTCGCCCACTCCCGGCTACCGGTGCTGGTGCAGCGCTGAGAGCCGCGTGAAGTCCCGGTTCGCTACGTGGTTCCGGTCGGCGGCCGTGCCGAGCGTGTAGGCCGGGTACAGGCCCAGGTACTCACCGCTGGTGGTCTGGCTCCATTGCCGGGCCAGGGCGGCAGAGGACTTGTAGAAGTTGGCCATGTATCCGCCCTCGTACACCTTCAGCAGCGCGAACCCTCCCGGGTACTCCTTGGTCGCGGCGACTTCCAAGAAGTCGACCCCGGCCGCCACGGGCGAGGTGGTGCGCAGGTTGCGGTGGGTGTGACCGGCGTGGTGCAGGAACACGCCCGGCGTCCTGGCATACAGTGCTTGCAGCCGGGCCGCGTCGGGGCGGGCCAGGTCGAAGGCCGGGCCGGCGATCGTGGACACGGCCGAGGCGTCGGTGACGGGATGGTGGCCGAACACCAGCGTCGGGCAGTGCCGGTCATCGGCGAGGATCTCGGTCAGCTCCGCGAACTGCGCGTCGTCGAGGGCACCGCCGGGGGTGTTCAAGGTCGTGGTGTCCAGGCCGACGATCCGCAGGCCGGCCAGGTGCGTGCTGGTGAGGCGGCCCTGCGGCAGGTCGTAGACGGTCGGCAGGCAATCGTTGTATCCGGTGTCGCCGACCGCCGGACAGCTCTGATACCCGGCGCCGGTCTTCGGCTGGTCATGGTTGCCGCGGGCGACGACATACCGGCCGGCGTCCAATCGGCCGTCGAGGGTCAGGCGGCCGAACCGGTCGAGCAGCTGCTTGGAGCCCGCCAGCTCGGCCGGCAGCGCGGCGGAGCTGAGGTCGCCGGCGACGAGCAGCACATCGGCGCCGCGCCGGCCGGCGTCGGCGATCATCGACTCCGCCATCACCTCCGGATACGGCGGCAGACCCGGTGCCTGGCTGAACCCGGGCGGGAAATCCGCGGTGGCCAGCCCGCTCACGGTCTCGCCGATGTGCAGGTCGTTGGCCAGCGCGAGCGAGAACAGGTGTCGGCCGCGCGGCGGTACCAGGGTTGTGACCTGCCCCGGGGCGGCGGATAGCACGACACCGGAGGACAGCAGCTGGGCGAGGATCGCCAGCAGCTGGCTGTTGGTGGGATCAGGCGGGATGACCAGTCCCCCGGCCGGAAACGTCAGTTGCGGCAGCATCCGCGGCGTCGCCGGCACCCCTGCGGACAGGGCCTGGTAGTAGTAGGTCGTCCCGGGCCGCAGCCCGTCGACTTCCACTTGGTGGTAGGCGGTGTCGCCGTGCCGCTGCACCGCCTGCCGGTCCAGGCGGTCCGGGTGTGTGCCGTACCGCACGACGCCGTCGCAGGCCACCGCGGCCGGCTCCTGGCCGGGCTGGTACGGGATCGCGGGTGGCGCCGCGGCGGCGGTGTACCAGGTCAGGATGAAGCTGGCGTCAGTGACGGTCACCATCTCCAGGTCCTGCGGGAACACCCCCTGAGCGGCCGCGGCGGCGGCCGGCGCGGGCAGCAGGCCCGGCAGGACCATTCCCGCTCCGGCGCCCGCGGCGGCGAGCCGGCCAAGGTCGCGACGGGTGAGACCACAGCAGTCCTGCGCAGCCGGATCGGTCATGGCAGCGAGCATGGCAGAGCCCTGTTAATGGGTCGAGGACCCGCGGCGAACAATCTCGGAAGGCTGCGGCACTGATAGAGTGCTGGAAGCCGTGCGACATGAAGAGGAGGTGGTATCCGTGAACGCGACATCGACATGGGTGCTCCCCTCTGGGGTCACGGCCGGGCGATAGGTCGTCCGGGAGCGCCATCCCCGCACTCCCGAAAGGCACGACCATGCAGTTCACCTCTGAGCAGCGTCTTGACGGCGACATCGCCGAACGCCGCTTCACCCTCGGCGAGATCCCCGGCATCCTGTGGACGCCCCCATCGGCGTCGCCGACGCCGCTGATCCTGCTCGGTCACCCCGGCGGACTGGGGCTGGACCGGATGTACCCGCGGCTGGCCGCGCGAGCCCGGTACGCCGCGGCGAACGGCTTCGCCACAGCCACCATCGAGCTCCCCGGAAACGGTGACCGGCCTCGTCTGGACGTCGTCGATCAGGCCCGCGCCGACTTGCGGCAGTCCCTGGCCGCCGGCGAACCCGTCAGTGACGACATCATCGACCGGCTGGTCCTGCCGCTGGTCGAACAGGCCGTCCCGGAATGGCGGACCACCCTGGACGCGCTGCTCGCCCTGCCGGAGACCGGCGGCCCGGTCGGCTTCGCGGGGGGAGTGATCGCCGTCGGCGTCCGGCTGGCGGCGGTCGACCCGCGCATCGTGGCGGCCGATCTCTTCGCCGGGAGCTACGTGCCCCGGGCCACGTTCGAGGAGGCCCGCCGGATCACCATCCCACTGCACGTCCTGTTGCAGTGGGACGACGAGGGAAACGACCGGCAGATGGCGCTGGACCTGTTCGACGCCTTCGGCTCCAAGGAGAAGACCCTGTGCGCCAACATGGGTGGTCACACCGGCGTTCCGCAGTCAGCGGCTGATTCCGCCTTCGCCTTCTTCGCCCGGCACCTCAAGTAAGCACACACGGGGGATCGAGGGCGGTCGGGACCTGTCCTGATTCGGTCTGCCCGGTGGCGAAGTACTCGGCGAGGTCGTCGGCTACGGGATCGATGTCCCTGGGACTGCTGCCGTCCCGCAGTGACATCGTCGCGGCGTACCCGGTGGCGACGGCCTCGCGGGCCGCGACCGGCGAGGTCAGGGTCGTGCCGCCGTGGCGGACGAACTCCAGGAATTCGGCCACCAGCAACGGGTCCGCGCCGCCGTGCGTGCCCTGGGGGGTCTGGACCGGAACGGTGAGGTCGGGTTCGGGGCGGTAGTCGCCGCGGCGGTTCCACACCTTGATGACCGAGCCGTCGGCGCCGTCGCCGAAGTTCTCCAGCCGCCCCTCGGTACCGATGACGGTGTAGTTCCGCCAGTAGTCGGGGGTGAAGTGGCATTGCTCGTAGCTGGCGTAGACGCCGTTGTCGAGCTGCATGTGCACCATCGACAGGTCCTCGACGTCGACGACCGGGTTGAGTCCGGTCTGGCGCAGCGGCGGCCAGTTGTGCTCCGGGTCCAGCCACTCGATCATCAGGCCTCCGCTCGGCGGGCGGCGGTCGTCTATCTGGCCGTAGACGGCAAGACCGCCCATGCCGGTGACCCTTCGGGTGTAGCCGTCGGCCAGCCAGTGGATGACGTCGATGTCGTGGGCGCCCTTCTGGAGCAGCAGCCCGGTGGTGTTGCGGCGGTCGGCGTGCCAGTCCTTGAAGTAGAAGTCGCCGCCGTTGCCGACGAAGTGGCGGCACCAGATCGCCTTCACCTCGCCGACGGCGCCGGAGACGATGAGCTCGCGCATCGCGGTGATCACCGGCAGGTGGCGCATGTTGTGCCCCACATATAGCCGCGCGCCGGACTTCCGGGCCGCTGTGAGGAGGCGATCGCACCCGTCGGTGGTGATCGCCATCGGCTTCTCCAGGAAGATCGGGACGCCGGCTTCGAGCAGGGCGACGCCGACCTCCTCGTGGGTGTGGTCCGGGCTCAGCACGAAGACCGCGTCCAGGTCCATCGCGGCCAGGGCTCCAGGATCCGAGGTCGTCGCCACCTCGGGGCCGAAGCGGGCCGGGGCCTCGGCACGCCGCGTCGGATCGGGATCGCAGACGGCTGCGATCCGTGACCCGGCGCCGGGCCGGTGCGCCAGCTCGGCCAGGTCCGAGCGCATGCCCAGGCCGACCACACCGAGCCGCAGGTCTGGGGTGTCCGTCATATGTCAGCCCTTGCTTCCGGTGAACGCGATGCCCTGCACGAACTGCTTCTGCAGGACCAGGAAGACGACGATCATCGGCGCGGTCGCCATCAGGGCGCCGGCCATCAGAACCGAGTAGTCGGTGAAGTGCTCGCCTTGCAGTGTGGCCAGGCCCGCCGAGAGGGTCATCTTGTTCGGGTCGGTGGTGACGACCAGCGGGAACATCAGGTCGTTCCAGGCCGACAGGGCGGACAGGATCGCCAGTGCGGCCAGACCGGGGCGGGCCAACGGCAGCATGATCCGCCAGAAGATCTGGAACGGGTTGGCACCGTCGATCCGGGCGGCTTCCTCGGTCTCGTACGGCATCGCCATGAAGACCTGGCGGAGCAGGAACACGCCGAAGGCGCTGAACATGCCGGGGACGATCAGCCCTTGCATGGTGTTCAGCCAGCCGAGGCGCTCCAGCAGCACGTACTGCGGGATCAGGAACAGCAGCCCCGGAACCATCAACACCGACAGGAACAATCCGAACAGGACGTTGGCGCCGCGGAACCGCATCCGGGCGAACGCGTACCCGGCCATCGAGCAGAACACCAGCTGCGCCAGCGTCCGTCCGACGGTCATCACGACCGTGTTGAGGAACTGGCGTCCGAAGGGCAGGGACTGGAACACCTTCGAATAGTTCGACAGCTGCCAGTGGTGCGGCAGGATCGTCGGCGGGTTCTGGGTCGTCTCGCCGAACGGCTTGAGCGAGGTCAGCAGTTCCCAGACGAACGGGCCGAGCATCACGAGCCCGCCGACGATCAGCACCGTGTGCGTGGCGATCAGGCGGCCGCGCTCGCCGGAACGAGGCCGGCGGGAGGAGGCGAGGTCAGGCATAGTGCACCCACTTCTTCTGCAACCGGAACTGCACGACGGTCACCAGCAGGATGAACGCGACCAGGACGAACGCGACGGCCGCGCCGAACCCGGTGTCGTGCTCGATGAACGCCTTCTCGTAGAACAGCGAGGCGATGGTCTGCACGTGCGGCATCGCCGGGTTCGACTGTCCGGTGGCGTCCGAGGGGGTGCCCATCATCATGTAGACGAGGTCGAACAGTTGGAGCGAGTTGATGACCGTGAGCACCGTGGCGAAGAAGATGCTGGGGGTCAGCATCGGCACGGTGATCCGGAAGAAGGTCCGGGTCGCACTGGCGCCGTCGACCTTGGCCGCCTCGTAGTATTCGGCCGGGATGCCCTGAAGTCCGGCCAGGAAGATGACCAGGTTGGTACCGAAGGCCATCCAGATCCCGACCGCCGCCAGTGCGTACATCGCGGTGGACGGATCGGACACCCAGTGCGGTCCGGCGATCCCGAACCCGGACAGCAGATGGTTGATGATGCCGTTGTCGCCCTGGTACATCCAGCGCCACACCATCGCCGCCGCGACCGGCATGGTGACCACCGGCAGGAAGTAGATCACCCGGTAGACGGACCGGCCCCGCAGACCGCGCTGGTTCAGCAGCGCGGCCACGAAGACGGCCAGCGGGATCCCGGCCAGCTGCAACACCGTGTAGAAGACGGTGTTCAGCGCCGACTGGGTCACCGAGGAGTCGTGCGCCAGCGCGCGATAGTTGGCGGCTCCGATCCATTGGTGCCCGCCGAACGGACCGGATTGGGTGAAGCTGTAATAGAAGGTCTGCACGATGGGCCACAGATAGAAGAGTCCGAGACCGATGGTCACCGGGGCGATCATCAGGTAGGCCCAGGCGTGTTCGGACCGGTTGCGGCACCGGCGGACCCGTTCGCGGTGCGGTGAGCGGGTCGCCGTAAGCGTCCGCGGCGCCTGTTGGATCTTTGCCGCCATCGTCACTGTTCCTTGCTCAACGCGGTGTTCATCATGGTCGCCAGCTGCTGGGCCGCGGTCCCGATGTCCTCGCCCCCGTCCCAGGCCGGGGCCAGGACGGCCGCCTCCTGGTTCTGCCACGCGCTGGTGTTCTTCGAGGTCGGGTAGGCCACCGCGTAGGGCAGCTCGTCGAGGTAGGACTGCACGTGGAAGTTCGGGAACGAAGCCACCCACGCCTGCTGCGTGCCGTTGTACGCCGGGATGACGCCCGAGTCCTTGGCCTCGATCTCATTGGCCTGCTTCGAGCCCAGGAAGGCCAGGAACTTCTCGACCTCGGCCGGGTGCTTGGTCTTGGCGTAGCCGACGTTGGCCAGTCCGTGGATCACGGTGGCCTTCTTGACGCCCTGCGGCAGCACCGCGACGTCGACGCTGTCCTTGATGGTGTCGCTCTTGGAGAACTCCATACAGTTCCAGCTGCCCGCGTAGTACATGCCGATCTTGCCCGACTCGAACTGCTGCGCCGCGAAGGTGTCGGTCATCGACTTCAGCGACGGCGAGTAGCCGTCCTTGACCAGGTCCGACCAGAACTTCAGGCCGGCCTGCGCCTCGGGCTTGGCATAGCCGGAGGACTTGCCGCCCGGGGCGATCACATACCCGCCGGCCTGGAAGATCGTGTCGTAGTAGTTCTCCTGGCCGTACGGCGGCGCGAGGATGCCGTACTGCCCCTTGGACGCGTCCGTCAGCTTCTTCGCCGCGTTCTGCACGTCCTGCCAGGTCCAGCTCGCGTCCGGATACTTCAGGCCGGCGGCGTCGAAGAGCTTCTTGTTGTACCAGAGCCCGACCGTGTCGAAGTCTTTCGGGATCCCGTACTGGGTGCCGCCGAGGTTGTACAGCTGGTTCAGCGCGGCGGGATAGTTCGCGAGGTCCACGCCGTTCTGCTTGAGCACATTCGAAGACAGCGCCAGCAGCTGCTTGTTCGACTCGTAGAGCTGCGCGTTCGGGCCGTTCATCCAGAACACGTCCGGCGCGCTGCCCGCGGTGGCGTCGGCCTGGAGCTTGGTCCAGTACTCCTTGTTCGCCACCAGCTCGATCCGCACGTGGATGTTCGGGTTCGCCTGCTGGAAGGCGTCGACTATGTGCTGCATCCCGGTCTGCTGGGTGCTGTCCCAGATCCGGTAGGTGAGGTTCACCGGACCGCCGGAGGCCTTCGAGCCGGAGCCGGAGCCGCTGCCGCTGCCGCACCCGGTGGCCGCCAGGACGAGGCCGGCGGCCACGGCCGCCGCGACTGCGGGCCGAGCCGACCGGACCCGGCCCTTCATTCGGTGCTGATCGGACGGCTGGGGCATGGCGGTTGCTCCTCACACGTCGAACGACGCGACTCATGGTGCTGGGGATATACACCTCACACCCAGGTGATGTCTCACATCTATCCGGGGTTGACCGGGGTCCCTGATCGGACCTCCGCTGGCGTGAGCTTGAGTTTGACCCACAGTTTTCCTCGCGTCAACCCCTTAGCTCTGCTATAACGGTCGACACGGAGCAAGATTGATCTGAAGCATCCGACCCGAAGCATCCGACCGACGAGGTGAACCTTGGCCGACACCGACCCGCCCGGCGCCGAGCCGCCGGCGAGCTACCGCCCCGGCTACGAAGTCGCCGCCGAGCGCATCCTGGAGTACATCGTCCGCGAGCAACTGGCACCCGGTTCCCGGCTGCCGACCGAGAAGGACCTGGCCGACGCCCTCGGGCTGAGTCGGACGGTGGTCCGGGAGGCCGTCAAAGTCCTGTCAGCGGTGGGCCGGCTGTCGGTGCAGAAGGGGCGCGGCATGTTCGTCGCCGAGCCCCGCGACGGCCTGTTCCAGGACGCCTTCGCCCAGTTCCTGCCGGCCGACCTGCGCCAGGTCGACGAACTGCTGGAGTTCCGGCACCAGGTGGAGACCACCGCCGCCGGACTGGCGGCGCAACGCGCCACCCCGACGCAGGTGAAGGCCATCCGCCAGGCCGCCGCGATGACGGCTCAAGCCGCGCAGGACGGCGTGCTCCGCGACTTCATCACCGCCGACAACGCCTTCCACGACTGTGTGGGGAAGGCCTCAGCCAACATGTTCTTCTCCGGTGCGGTCAACGCGATCCGCCGCGTCCAGCAACAGGTCGCCACCATCGGCCTGGCCGACAACCCGGCCGGCTCCCTGGACGTCGCCGCCGAGCAGCACACGGCTATCGCCGAGGCCATCGCCGGGGGCGAGGACCGGTTGGCGGAGCGGCTGATGGCAGAGCACATCGACCAGACCGCCCGACAGTTCCAGACCGCGATACAGCGGCGGCTGGTCGATGACGGCGCCGGCTGATCGTGGCGGCGTGCGTGCGCCCGGCGGCGGGGGGCGCGGTGTGGTCGCGACGGAGTGCGGCCACCCGGGGTCAGGCAGCCGCACGGTCGCAGCGGCATGCATCCACCGACATCACGAAGCCATGTGATCGCAGCGGCATGCATCCGCCCGACATCAGGCAGCCGTGCGGTCGCGGCGGCATGCGCCCACCCGACGGCACGCGACCACGTAATCGCGGCGGCATGCGTCCACCCGACGCCACGCGACCATGTGGTCGCGAGGGCATGCGTCCACCCAGCGTCAGGCGGCCGTGTGGTCGCGGATACGCCGTTGGATCGTGGACTGATACTGGTCGGCGGTCATCTCGATGTGCTCGGCCATCAGCCGCCGGGCCAGTTCCGGGTCGCCGGAGCCGATCGCCTCGGCGATGGCCTCGTGCTGCTCCCCCGCGACGGCCAGCGAACCACCGACGGTCCCGGCCATGCCGATCGTGAACGTCTGCACCTGCAACCGGCGCGCGGAGTCCACCATCGCGGACAGGAACATGTTGGCCGAGGCCTTGCCGATGTGTCCGTGGAAGTCGCTGTCCGCGTCCGTGAAAGCCTCCACATCGCCCCGGGCAGCCGCTTCGGCTGTTTCCAGCGCGGCCTGTCGGATGGCTTTGACCTGGACCGGCGTGGCCCGCCGGGCAGCCATGTCGGCTCCGTTGCTCTCGATCAGGAGCCGGAACTCGAACAGTGCGTCCACCTGGCGCAGATCTGCGGGCAGGAACCGGGCGAGGTGATCACGCCAGATGCTCTCGTCGTCCTGGGCCGCGACGAAGATGCCTCGGCCCTTCTGCACCGACAGCCGGCCCACCGCCGAAAGGATCTTCACGGCTTCGCGGACCACGGCTCGGCTCAGTTCGAGGGTCTCGGCCAGGTCCTTCTCGGTCGGCAGCCGGGCGCCGGGCGCCAGCTGCTCGCGGACGATGTACTCCAGGATGCGCTCGGCGGCGAGTTCGTAGCCGGGGCGATAGGCGCCGGATTCGACCGGCGGCTGGGACGAGGCCGGCGCGGGCTGGGTCAAGGCTTCCTCCTTATGGGGCGTGCCATGGCAGCCGGCGCGCTGCACCGCATGCTTGCCTCGCCTGTTTCGTAGCTATTCGGTGATGCGCGTCCAGTCAAGCAGATCGAGGGCGTCGCTGCGCGCGGGCGAGGCACTCACGACCTCGGGCGGGCGGCGAGCTCAGGGCATATATTTACGATCTAAGTGAGCACTTGATGAACGATAGATCGACCAAACCTCTTGACCGACATCGCCTCCGCCTCCACACTGATGGCAGCGCAACCCCCTGGCAAAGCCCCGTCCACCTCGGCCGATCGCGCCGGATCGGGCCGGATCGGGCCAGCTTCCACCCGAAGCGCGGCACCACCAGGTCGACGATGTATGCGAGTTAGACAGCCATAGAGTCGCGGGATGAGTCTGGCCGGCCGGCCGGGCTGAAGCTGAACCAGGACACCGGCGGCATCACCGGCATCCCCCGTCAAGGCCGGCCTGAGCACATTCACCGTCACGGCGGACACGGCCGGCGCCATGGCGAACGGCACCGCTACCTACCACCTGCAAGTCCGCCGCTAGCCCTCCTAGAGCGCCAGAGGCAGCCGGGCCGGCGGATCCGCACCCGCGGTTCTCCGCCGACCCGGCCAGAACACCGCACGTCAATGCACCTGAGAGGCTGCCATGCAGATCACTGATGTCACCGTCGAGCTCGTCGACACCCCCGCGATGCCGCCGTTCCGCTGGCGCACCGGGCTGCCGGGCTCGGACCCGGCCGGGATCGGCGGTGTGCTGCGGATCCACACTGACACCGGCCTGATCGGGCAGTCTCGCACGCCGCGCGGTGTCATCCTCGCCGATCTGGTCGCGCGCCGGATCCGCGCCGACCTGGTCGGCCGGGACCCGCTGGCCAGGGAACTGCTGTGGCACCGGATGTGGGAGCTCGACCGGATCGAGGAGTTCCCCGTCTACGCCTTCGGACTGGTCGACACCGCGTTGTGGGACCTGGCGGGCAAGCAGGCCGGATTGCCGGTGCACCGGCTGCTCGGGTCCTTCCGGGACGCCATCCCGGCCTGCGCGAGCACCGTCACGTTCGCCACGGTCGAGGAGTTCCTGGACGTCGCCGACCAGTGCCTGGCCCTCGGCTATCCCGCGATCAAGCTGCACGCCTGGGGTGACGCCCGCCGCGACGCCGACCTGTGCCAGAGGCTGCGGGCCCACGTCGGCGACGACGTGCCGCTGATGTACGACGGCTCGGCCGGGTTCGACCTCGCCGACGCCGTCTACGTCGGCCGGGCCCTGTCAGAGGCCGGATACCTCTGGTACGAGGAGCCGATGCGGGAGTTCAGCATCACCGCCTACCAGCGGCTGGCCGAGCGCGTGGACGTCCCGCTGCTGGTCGCCGAGACCTCCGACGGCGCGCACTGGAACGTCGCGGACTTCATCGCGGCGGGCACCGCGACGTATGTGCGCACCAGTGACAAGTTCAAGGGCGGCATCACCGGCGCGATGCGCATCGCGCACCTGGCCGAGAGCTTCCAGCTCCGCGCCGAAGTGCACGGCTCCGGTCTGGCCTCGGCGCATCTGTGCATGGCCATACCGAACACCACCTTCTACGAATCCCTCGTCTACACCAACCCGGTCGTCCGCGAACCGCTGGTCGGCGCGGACGGGCTGGTCCGGGCGCCGAGTGCGCCGGGCATCGGCTGGGATGCCGTCGGCTGACCGAAAGGCTCGCGGCATCCAGTTTTCGCTTCCGGAGACACCGGTTGCGAGAGTCAAGGAGAACTCCATGAGAACGACAAGATGGCGGTGGCCGCGACATGCGGCCCTGACATCGGCGATCACGCTGGCCTGTGGGACGGTGATGTCCGCCGGGACGGCACAGGCCGCCTCCGGACCCTTCACCATCCGGGCCGGGGCGCTGGACATCGTGCTGAACTCGACCGGCACGGTGACCGGCTTGATCGACACCGTGAACCACCACGACTACGCCAGTCCGGCCAACCACGGACCGCTGATCCAGCTCATGGTCGACGGCGCCAAGCAGGCCCCGACCCGGCTGACGTTCGACCCGGCCACCGCGACGTACACGTTCGCCTTCGGCGGCGAGGGCGTCGCGGTCAAGGTCCAGGAGCGGTCGAAGTCCGGCTACGCCACCCTCGACGTGACCGGCGTGTCCGCACCCTCCGGGGTGGATGTACAGACTCTGCTGTGGGGGCCGATCGCCACCAGCATCACCCAGAGCGTCGGTGAGACCGTCGGCGTGGTCCACGACGACACGTTCGCCATCGGCATCCACGAACTCAACGACAAGACCGTCGGCGGCTGGCCCGATGAGTTCGACAGCCAGACGTTCACCGACGTCAGCCCCGAAATCTCGAACTGGCCCTTCGGCTGGTTCGCCGCCCACCAGACTCCTTGGGGCAGCTTCCTCCAGGCCTACACCTACGACTACAGCAAGACCCGCAACCGGTACGTCGGCTGGTCGGACATGAACGAGTCGAACGTCCCGGTGCCGCCGCTGGCCGGCCCGGACGGGCAGATCACCGGCTCGGAGGTCGCCCTGTTCGGCACCACGCCGGGGAACGTCCTGCCCACCCTGTCGGGCATCGAGACCGGCGAGAACCTGCCGCACCCGATGATCGACGGACAGTGGGGCAAGGTCTCCCAGGGAGCCTCGCAGTCCTGGCTCGTCCTGTCCGACCTGAACACCGGGAACGTCGCCCAGGCGAGCGAGTACGCACGCGAAGCCGGGATGAAGTACGTCTACTCCCTGCCGGGCGTCGACGGACCCTGGCAGTCCGCGGGGCATTATCAGTTCAATGATTCCTTCGGCGGCTCCGATACCGGCGCCGCGAGCCTGGCTTCAGCCGCGGCCGGCTATGGGATCAGCGTGGGCGTGCACACCCTGTCCAACCTCGTCGACACCAACGACTCCTACGTCACCCCGAACGCCGACCCCGGCCTGGCCGCCGTCGGCTCAGCCGCCTTGACCCGGCCCGCGGCCGCCGGCGACAGCACCGTCTACGTCAGCGGCAACGCGATGTTCAACGGCGGGCAGGGCAGCATCCTGCGGATCGGGAACGAACTGCTCACCTACAGCTCGGTGTCGCAGGTCTCCCCCACCGAATGGCAGGTCGCCGTCAAGCGCGGCGCCTACGGCACCACACCGGCCGCCTACGCCACCGGAGCCACGACGTCCCGGATCCAGCAGTACGCCTACGGCATGCTCACCGGCGGCATCAGCGAGATCCCGCAGATCGCCACCCGGCTGTCCCAAGTGCTCGACATCCCCAATATGAAGGCCCTGTCATTCGACGGTCTGGAGGATGGCTCGCTGGCCGGATACGGCGTGATGGGCACCGCGAAACTGGTCAACGGCGTCTACCGGGGCGAGGGTGCGGTCCCGGACACCGTCACCGAGGCCAGCAACCTGCTCCCCAACACCTGGGACGCCCAGGGCCGGGTCAGCTGGGGCGAGCACAGCCTGAACACCGATCCCGACAACCTGCCCATCTCACTACAGCCGTACTACCAGCGGAACTACATGCCGGCGATGATGGGCTGGCTCGGGTTCGGCGCCGGCGACGCCCTCCAGTCCCAGGAGTGGCAGCTGTCGAAGATGGCCGCGTACAACGCAGGCGCGGGCCTGGAGACCAGTGTCAGCACGCTGAACAGCGCCGGTGACACGAACCAGATCATGGACACGTGGAACCAGTGGGAGAGCGCGCGTAACGCCGGAGCCTTCACCACGGCGCAGCAGAACGAGATGAAGGACCTCAACTCCTACTGGCACCTGGTCAACACAACGCCCGGCAAGTCCTGGCAGCTGTACAACGTCCAGTACCCCTCGGCGCTCGCCGCCAGCGGCAACGGCGCGCCGAACACGTGGTCGTACACGAACACCCACGCCGCGCAGCCGTTGCAGTTCCAGCTGCAAGCCTCCGGCGGCGCGGTCAGCAAAATGGCGGTGACGCTCAACGGCTCGACCGTGACCTACACGGCCAACGTCCCCTCCGGCGGCTACCTGGTCGCCGACGGCACCGGGGCCGCCACGGTCTACGACAGCACCTGGCACAACCTCGGCGCCGCCTCGGTCACCGGCTCGGCGTCCTACGTCGCCGGAAGCCAGAGCATCACGGCGACCGCGACCGGGGCCGCCGGATCCACCGCGAACATCCGGTTCATGACCGTCGGCAGCCCCGAAACGGTCACCGCGCCGGCCACCATCACAGCCCCGACGGCCATATCCCCCGGTGCTCCGGTGACGATCACCACCACGTACACCAACACCACGAACACTGCGCAGAAGAACGTGTCCACGGTCATCGACGCCCCCACCGGCTGGACCGCGCACGCAGCCACCCCGGCGACCCACGGCTCGGTGGCCGCCGGGAAGAGCGTCAGCACCACCTGGACCCTGACGCCGCCGAAGAACGAGGCTTCGGCGTCCTTCACCGTCACCGCGCAGACCACCTACAACGGCGCAGCCCGCGAGGACCGAGTCCTGACCGGTTTCACCGTCGGATCCGGATCGCGCGCCTCAACGCCCGCGACCCCGTAGGCCGTCTCGGCGTTCCAGCCGGCGAGCGGCGGAAGGGCGACCTCTCGGCCCTTCCGCCGCTCGCGTCCCCGAACAGCCCAGCACAGCACAAGCCAAGCACCGCCCAGCGCAGCACAAGCCCAGCACAGCCCAGCACCGCTTCAGCGCAATTCACCCCCGTCCATGAGCCGCCGTCCGCCCCGGGCGACGCCGACCCCTCGAAGGTGAACCATGCAAAGCAGAGCTCTGCGCAGACGTGGCCTCATCGCCACGTGTGCGATCAGCCTGGCCGCGTCGATCGCGCCCGCCGTGGTGCATTCGGCCGCGGCGAGCACCGCGGCATCCGGCCCGGTTCCGGTCTACCGAGACACCCACCACACGTTCGCCGAGCGCGCCGCCGACCTCGTCTCGCGGATGACGTTCCCTGAGAAGGTCGCGCAGCTCAACGACATGGTCGCGCCGGCGATCCCACGGCTGGGGATACAGCAGTACAACTACGACAACGAGGCCGCGCACGGCGTCGCCTACCTGGGCACCACGCAGTACAACGACGCCCACGGCACCAACCACCCCTACGCCACCAGCTTCCCCGTCGACTTCGCCTCGACGATGTCCTGGGATCCCAGCCTGATGTACCAGGAGACGACCGCGATGTCCGATGAGGCTCGCGGCCTTCTGGACAAGTCGCTGTTCGGCGTCTCTGAGAACAACCTGGGTCCCTCGGCGAGCGACTACGGATACCTGACCTACTGGGCCCCGAACGTGAACATGGACCGCGATCCGCGTTGGGGCCGCAACAACGAGGCCTTCGGGGAGGACCCGTATCTGGTCGGGCAGATGGCGGGCGCCTTCGTCAACGGTTTCCAGGGCAACGACCCGAACGGCAAGCCGCTGTCCCCCTATCTGAAGGCGGCGGCGACCGCGAAACACTACGCGGTCCACAGCGAGGAGGACACGCCGGACGGCGTGCCCGACGGGCGCTGGGGCAACAACTCCGTGGTCTCGGAAACGAACCTGCGTGACTACTACACCGCGCAGTTCGGCGACCTGATTGAGAACTCTCATATCGCGGGGCTGATGACGTCGTACAACGCGATCAACGGCACGCCTTCGACGGCGGACACGTACACCACGAACCTGCTGGCCGGACGCACCTACGGGTTCGACGGCTACACCACCTCCGACTGCGGCGCCATCGGCACGATCTACGGCGTCGGGCCGCACAGCGGCCACGACTGGGCGCCACCGGGATGGACCACAGACGGAACCGACTGGACCGAGACGGCCACCGGCACGAAAGTCCCGGTCCAGGCCGGGGCGATCGCCATGGCGCTGCGATCCGGCACCATCATGAACTGCGGCGGCCCGGAGACGACTCTGGCCAACGTCCAGGCCGCGATCACCGCCGGCCTGCTCAGCGTCGGCGTGATCGACGCCGACCTGGTGAAGGTGTTCACGGTGCGGATGGCCACCGGCGAGTTCGACCCGCCGTCCAGCGTCGGCTACACCAAGATCGGCAAGGATCAGGTCGAGAGCCCCGCCCACCAGCAACTGGCCAAGGCCGTCGCTGACAACTCGCTCGTGCTGCTCCAGAACAACAAGGTGCCCGGCTCCACTGCGCCACTGCTTCCGGCGAACCCCGCGAAGCTGAACCACGTGGTCGTTCTGGGCGACCTGGCCAACACGGTCAACCTCGGCGGCTACTCAAGCTCACCGACCTACACGACCAGCCCCCTCCAGGGCATCACCGCCGCGGTGCACGCCGTCAACCCCTCGGCGACCATCACCTACGACGCGGCCGGGACGTCAAGCACGTCGAGCACACCAGTAACGCTCAGCGCCGCGACTCAGCAGGCGATCAAGAACGCCGACCTGGTGGTGACGCTCATCGGGACCACCACAGCCAACGAACAGGAGGGAACCGACCGCCTGTCCTTGGCGATCCCCGGTGACTACCGGTCGCTGATCAGCGCGGTCGACGCGGTCGGCAACCCGAAGACCGCCCTGGTGATCCAAGGCGACGGCCCGCTGACCCTGGACGATGGCACCGCGACCACCAAGAGCGTCCTGGCCACCGACCCGGCGATCCTGTTCAGCGGCTACAACGGCCAAGCCCAGGGCACGGCGCTGGCGGACGTGCTGTTCGGTAAGCAGAACCCGTCCGGGCATTTGAACTTCACCTGGTACAAGAACGACTCGCAGCTCCCTGCGGCCGACGACTACGGGCTGGCCCCGGCGGACACCGGCGGCCTGGGCCGCACCTACCAGTACTTCACCGGCGCTCCGACCTTCCCATTCGGCTACGGACTCAGCTACTCGAATTTTGCCTACTCCCACCTGTCGATCGACCACTCCGCCCCCACTGCGGACGACACGGTCAAGGCGACGTTCACGGTGACCAACACCGGTTCGGCAGCCGGCGCCACCGTCGCGCAGCTCTACGCGGCGAGCCCGACCGGCGCCGCGAACATGCCGATCAAGCGCCTGGTCGGGTTCCAGAAGACGAAGGTGCTCGCCCCCGGGGCGGCGCAGACGATCACCATTCCGGTGAAAATCAGTGATCTGGCACTGTGGAACGCGACCGCCAACAAGATGGAGGTCACCGACGGCGCGTACGGCTTCCAGATCGGCTCCGACGCCGCCGCCGTCAAGCTGTCCGCGCCGGTCACCGTGTCCGGCGCGATGGCCCAGGACGTCAAGTACGTCACCGTGCAGCCGGCCGGAGTCGTCTACCACGCCGGCGACACCATCGACCTGACCGCCAAGAACCCTTGGCTCAAGGACGACAGCGGGCAGAATCCGGCGGTGGTGGCAGACGGCGTCGTCGAGGCGGTCAACAACGACCAGTCCTTCGCCGACCTGTCCGAGCAGACCGTGACCTATGCGAGCAGCAACCCGCGCGTCGCGACCGTCAGCCCGGCCGGGGTGGTCACCGCGGCCAGCGACGGCGTGGCCACCATCACCGTCACGGTGAAGGACGCCAACGGCAAGTCGGCCAGCGGCTCGGCGCCGTTCGTGGTCCAGGGCGGGTTCACCGTGTCCGCACCTCCAGCTATCGCCGCCGGCGGTTCGGTCACGGCTACCGCCACCTACACCAACCACACCTCTGCGAACACGACCAACGTCGCCCTCGGCCTGAATGTCCCCTCCGGGTGGAAGGCGACCTCGACCACCCCGACCGCGTTCGCGTCGATCGCGCCCGGACACAGTGTGCAGTCACAGTGGACGGTCACCGCACCCACTGGCGCCGCACCCGGTGCGATGGACCTGTCCGCGCAGTTGAGCGTGGGCAGAATCGCGACCGAGTCCGTCGCGGCGACGGTGGACGTCGCCTACGCTTCGCAGGCCGCGGCCTTCTCCAACGTCGGCATCAGCGACGACGCGAGTCCGAGCTCTGCGAATCTGGACGGGGGCGGCCTGAGCCTGTCCGCACAGGCACTGGCCGGAGCCGGTCTGACCCCGGGCAAACCGTTCACCCACAACGGGGTGACGTTCACCTGGCCAGCTGTGCAGGCCGGCCAGAACGACAACATCGTTGCCAACGGCCAGACCGTGCCGGTCAGCGGCGCAGGGAGCACACTCGGCATTCTGGGCACCGCGGACAACGGAACCGCGGGCGGCACTGGCACCATCGTCTACACCGACGGCACGTCCCAGCCGTTCTCGCTGACTTTCGGTGACTGGTGGGCCTCGGCCGCGCCCGGCACCGACATCGCCGCGACGGCCCCATACATCAACGCCACCACCGGCAAAATGAACCAGGCGGTGAACCTCTACTACCAAGGCATTCCGTTGGCGGCCGGCGAGACGGTCCAATACCTGGTCCTGCCGACCGTGAGCGCGACTGCGAGCAAGGGCGCGAGCGCGATGCACGTCTTCGCTATGGCCGTGTCGTGACGGTGCGCTGTTAGAACGGCTGATGGCCTGGTGCGGCCGGGGCTCGCTTGACGAGCGTCGGCCGCACCAGGTCAGTGTGCTGTGCTGTGCTGCCTGTTTCCGGGTGGTGTTAGTTCTGGGCCAGTTTGCCGACTGAGTAGAGTTCGTCGACGTCGCCGGTGGTGAAGAAGCTCCACGGGACGTTGACGTAGCCGTTGTCGCCCCAGCTGGCGCCCCAGCTGTTCTCGATGGTGACGCCCTGGTCGGTGTAGCCGATCACCGCGACCTCGTGGCCGCCGACCACCGGGTCGGTGCTGTCGTTGCCGGGGGTGTAGCTGTAGTCCGAGGCGGCCTGGCCGCTGAGGTCCATGAAGCTCTGCCGGACGTTGAACCCGACCGAGACCGGCAGGCCCTGGGAGATCGAGTCCTTGATGGCCTGCTCGGCGCCGTCGCCGAGCGCCAGCGTCTGGTAGCCGGACAGCTTGTAGTGGGCGGCGTTGGCGATCTCGCTGGCGTCGGGCTGGGTGGTGTAGTCGAAGTCGCCCTGGTGGTAGTCGGCCTTGGTGTCGATGCCCTGCTGCTGCTCCATGCCGAGCGCGACGTCGCCGGTGGTGCCCTGGTCGTTGCCCTGGGCTATCTGGGCGTAGATGTACATCGGCGCCATCGGGTCACCGGAGATGCCCTGCTCGTTCATCAAAATCCCGTAGGCGCTGTAGCCGGTGGCCCAGGTGACGCAGGAACCGACCTGGCCCTGGTCGCCCGGGGACAACGCGTACTGCTGAAGGCTGGCGCTGTCCGGGACGTCGGCCGACAGGCCGTCGGCCGCGCGCAGGCCGCGCAGGGACGTGGAGTAGGTGGCGCGCGTGGCCAGGCCCGCGCGCTCGGCGGCCCGGGCCTGGCCGATGTTCAGCCCGGTGGCGTAGTGGTGGTGGCGCAGCGCGTTCGGCTGAGCGGAGGCGGCCGAGGCCGGTGCGGCCGCGACGGCGGTCAGCGCGGCGGCCGCGATGAACGCCGCGGCTATGCCGGCGGTCTTTGCGTGGTTCATGAGGGGACTCCTTGCGTTGCGAGACGGTGGCGTGACTCTGATACGCCGGAGTCGGCAGCGCGGCCCGCAGGTTCCCGCCATCAGGATTTTGATCAGCTCTTGACACGATGACCCACGCGGCACACGGCGTTCTAGAAGCGTGACGGCGCGAGGCAGAGCCACGAGCAGAAAAATCCAGGTGATGACAGCAACGCCAGCACGGCGCGACCCGGTGCCCCCTGGTTCGCATCGGCGGCCGGCTGCGGTCCGGCATCGATCGACTACGGGGGCTCGTACTAGAGAGGAAACGTAGCAAGCTGCTGCGACCGGTGTCAGCGTACGATTCGGCAAAGGCTTCGCAAAGTCCTCATAGCCTGCCGCGCAGTAGTCGCTTGCAGCAGATCGCTTGGTCCTGACCGGAAAGCACGACTAGCCGATCAGTCTCGGCGATCGCACATGCGCGCTTCATGCGCAGTATTGACAGATCCGCGCATCGGCGGTCCACTCTCACTGCGCGCTCTCCCACCGCCGGCGACTCGCTGACCGCCACCAGCGCGCTCCCCCACACGTCGGCGGGTCACATCGACAGTGCGACCCGCCGGCCACCACACACCGTCCACGGGGACGGTCGTGAACACCTCACCGTGGAAAGGAACCCTCATGTCAAAAGCCAGACTGTTGCACGCCGGCACCGCCGCCCTGACCATCGCGATCCTGACCCTCAGCGGCAACACCCCGGCCTCGGCCGCCGTCGCCGGCGGCAACGTCAGCCTCGCGTGGTCCCTGCCCGGCGTGCCGGCCGACGGAGTCACCAACATCACCTTCCCGATGACCGTCAACGAGGCGACCCAGCACGCCAGCGGAACCTACTTCGCCGCGCAGTTCAATTTCACCAACGCCCCCGACGTCGGCTACATGGGCCTCCAGCCGCGCGCCGACAGCAACGGCCAGGAGCGCCTGCACGCCGCCTTCTCCAGCTTCAACGCCGGCACCACCACCGACGACCCGCAGTGCTCCACCGGAGCCGACGGCGGGCCCGGCGTCAGCTGTGCCACCGACTTCGACGCCGTGTACGGGGACGTCTACGCCCTGACCGTCACCCAGACCGGCCCCGACACCTGGACCGGCACCGCGACCGACACCGACACCCAGGTCACCGAGCACATCGGCACCTACCGACTCCCGTCCGGCAGCGGCAACCTCGCCGGCTCCCAGGTCGGCTTCACCGAGGATTACCTCAGCGTTCCCAGTTGCGCCCAGTCGCCCCGCATCGACGTGTTCTTCGGCAACCCCACCTCCACCGACGCCGGTGGACTCACCGGCACCATCAAGGCCCAATACGAATACAACGGCTGCGTCGGGCAAGCCGACTATCAAGCCACCAACTCCAGCGATGGAGCCCACGTCACCCGCGGCTACATCTCCTAGACGCCGGCACCATCCGGAGAGCCAGCTAGAACGCTGCTGAGAATCTGGGGTTCTGGCCTCGTCGTTTCGTTGGCGGGGTCAGACTGCTGTTATGCAGGGTGAGTGGACCGGTGAGCTGGTCGGCCCGGATGTGTGGGTCATGTGTCGGGAGTTGATCTCAGGCGATCCGCGCGAGGTCCTCGGCGGACACCGCGCCGACCAGCGGCAGCCCCCGCGCCAGCCGCTCGACCTCGGCGACCGCGAATTCGCCCAGCCGGCTCACCTCGGTCCCCATGGCTCCGGCCAGGTGCGGGGTCACCAGCACGTTCGGCAGCGAGAACAGCGGATGGCCGGTCGGGAGCGGTTCGGGGTCCGTGACGTCCAGGACGGCGTCGATGCGGCCGCTCGCGCAGTGGCGGGTCAGCGCTTCGGTGTCGACCAGCGAACCGCGTGCGGTGTTCACCAGGATCGCGCCGTCTCGCACCAGGCCCAGGCGCCGATCGTCGATCAGGTGGCGGGTCTCCGGCAGGGACGGCGCGTGGACGCTCACCATGTCCGAGCCGCTGAACAGGTCGTCGAGACCGACCAGCTCGGCGCCGAGCCCGGCCGCCTCGGCCGGGGTCAGCGTCGGATCGGCCAGCAGGAGGTGGAAGCCGTGACCGGCCAGCATGCCCAGCACCAGGCGGCCGATGCGGGAGGCCCCGATGACGCCGACCGTGCGGTCGGCGTTGCCGAACGCCTGGGAGGTGGACAGGTCGCGGAAGTCCCCCCGGGCGTAGGCGTTCGCCACCCGGAAGGTGCGCTTGCCGGCCAGCAGGAGCGCGCTGACCGTGAACTGGGCGACCGGATAGGCGTTGGCGTCGGCGGCCGATGACGCCACCAGCCCGCGGGTCCAGAAGTCGGCGCCGAGATGGTGCTTCAGGGAGCCGGCGGCGTGGATGACGGCGCGCAGGTGCGGGGCGGCGTCCAACGTGGGTCCGTCGAGCAGGGGGCAGCCCCAGCCGGTGAGCAGAACGTCGGCGCAGGCCAGCGCCGCTCGCGCGCCGGGGTCGGCGAAGTCGGTGACGACCAGGCCGTGATCGACGTCTGCGACGGAGTCGAGACGCGCACGCAGCCTCGCGGGCAGCGCCGCCGCCGCGACGTCGGGACGCATGGCGATCACAGCGGTGACACGGCCGGTCATCGGCGAGCCCTTCTTGTCGACGGTCAGGTCCGGCCCGGTCGCCGTGGCGGGTCTGGAAATCAGTTCAGTAACCGTTTCCAGTTCCGGTGATGCTAGGCGGCCTGTTTAGCGGCGGTCAAGCTCCGCTCATCGGCGGCATCGCCCCGCCATCAGCGACGCGACCTCGATTCTGGCGGCATTCCCGCTGGTAGAGCGATCAGGGGCCGATCAACGATCCGATCACGATCGAAAGTGATGCGTCCGCGAGGTATTGACGTGCCTCATGTAACCGTTTTAGTTTCGCTCTCCATCAGTGCAACACGGATGGAGGTTGGCCCATGGCAGTCGATGTGACGGGCAGGGCGTCGCGTCGACGACCCGCCACGGCGCGCCCGACGCCGGTGCGGGCGTCTTGGCGGACGCGACTCAACCGTGACAAGGTCCTGTGGCTGATGATGGCGCCGGGCATCGCGTACTTCGCGGTGTTCCAGTACGCCGCGCAGCTGGGGAACGTCATCGCCTTCAAGGACTACGTGCCCTTCATCGGCATCAACGGCAGCGCCTGGGTGGGTCTTCAGAACTTCACCACGCTGTTCCACGACCCGGCCTTCTGGCACGCGGTCGCCAACTCCCTGGAGCTGGCGGGCCTACAGCTGGTCTTCTTCTTCCCCGTGCCGCTGGCCCTGGCCCTGCTGCTGCACAGCCTGACCCGGGCCTGGGTGCGCAAGCTGGTGGTCAGCGTCGTCTACCTGCCGCACTTCATCTCGTGGGTCATCGTCGCCGGCCTGTTCGTGCAGGTCCTCGGGCCCGACGGGATGGTCAACGGCCTGGTGACCGGCGGGGGCCACCAGCACCTGGTCAACGTGTTCGGCGACCCGGCGATGTTCAAGCCGATGATGATCGTCGAGCTGATCTGGAAGGACTGCGGCTGGGGGACGATCATCTTCCTCGCCGCGCTCTACCAGGTGGACGACAGCCTGTACGAGGCGGTCTCGCTGGACGGCGCCGGCTGGGGCCGCCGGCACTGGCACGTGACCCTGCCCTCGATCCGCCCGGTCATCGTGCTGCTGCTGATCCTGCGGGTCGGCGACATCCTCTCGGTCGGCTTCGACCAGGTGATGCAGCAGCGCGCGAGCTTCGGGCCGCAGGCCAGCGAGGTCATCGACACCTACATCTACTACCACGGGGTGCAGGACGGGAACTTCTCCACCGGCGCGGTGGCCGGGCTGTTCAAGGGCGTCGTCGCCCTGATCCTGGTCCTGGCCGCCAACAAGATCGCCCACAAGCTCGGCGAGCAAGGGATCTACCAATGAGCGGCACGCAGCAGAGCACCGTCCGCCCGGCCTGGCTGGGCCGGCCCCATCCGGCGGTGAGCGCCGCCAAGGCGGTGGCGATCGCCGTCATCCTCCTGCTCGTCGCCATCCCGTTCTGGCTGATCATCGCCACCAGCATCTCCCCGGACGCGCAGGTGACGGCCAACGGCGGGTGGTCGCTGTGGCCGAAGAGCATCGACCTGCACGCCTACGCCGACGTCCTGAACGGCGGCGTCATCGGCCACGCGGTCCTGGTCTCGGCGACGGTCACCCTGCTGGGCACCTTGCTGAGCCTGGCCTCCACGATCCTGCTGGCCTATGCGCTGTCCCGGCCGAACGTCCTGGGCGCCAGGCCCGTCCTGCTGGCGATCCTGTTCACGTTCCTGTTCCCGGCCGGGATGATCCCGAGCTTCCTGATCGTCACCGACCTGAAGCTGACCGACCACCTCGCCTCGCTGTTCCTGCCGGTGATGATCAACGTGTTCAACCTCGTCGTGATGCGCGGCTTCTTCCAGGGCATCCCGGAGGAGTTGTACGAGGCGGCGCGGTTGGACGGCGCGGGCGAACTCAGGACCCTGCTGCGTATCGTGCTCCCCCTGTCGAAGGCAGTCATCGCCGTCGTGGGGCTCTACTACGCGGTGGCTTACTGGAACGACTACTTCCGCGCGATGCTCTACCTCAACAACAGCAGCGCCGACCACCTGCCGCTGTCGACGATCCTGCGGGACTACCTGACGAGCACCAACGCCCAGAACCAGACCGGCGAGGCGCTGCTCACCAACGCTCCGCAGAAGACGATCGCCGCGCTCATCGTCATGGGCGTCGTGCCTATCGCCGCGGCCTTCCCCTTCTTGCAGCGATTCTTCACCAAGGGCGTCCTGACCGGTGCCGTGAAGAGCTGATCTGACTTCCCTGACTTCCCTGACCTGCCTGACCTGCCTGACTTCCCGTCGAGCCGCGGGACAGCGCTTTCGCGTCCCACGGCGCAGCCCATCCAAGGAGTCCATCATGAGCACCGATTACTCCCGGCGCGCGATTCTGCGGGCGTCGGCAGCCGCCGCGGTCGCAGCGGCCGCAGTCCCGTCCCTGGCGGCCTGCGGGGCCGGCAAGTCCGGCGCGACCAGTGCCAGCAATGCCGGCAAGCAACTGGCCCCCTGGCCCACCTACACCCCGGTCAAGGGCTTGAACCCCGACTTTCCAGGCACGGCCGGCGGCGTCCAGGACACCTTCCTGCACTACCCCCAGAACCTGGTGCAGTCGGTGCCCGCCAAGCCCGGCGACGGCTCCACGGTCAAAGTCATGATGGTCACCTACGGCGCCCCGCCGAAGGGCCCGGACGCCAACCAGCTGTGGAAGGCCGTCAACGACGCCGCCGGGGTGGACATCGAGCTGACCATGGTGGCCGACGCCGACTTCGTGGTGAAGTACTCGACCATGATGGCCGCCGGCGATCTGCCGGACATCATGATGCTCGGCCTGTACCCGCTGCCGAATCAGGCTCAGTTCATCCAAGCCAAGTGCGCCGACCTCACCGAATACCTGTCGGGCGACGCCGGGGCGAAGAACTACCCGAACCTCGCCGCGATCCCCGGCTTCACCTGGGACGCCATGGGACGCGTCGGCGGACGGATCTATGCCGTGCCGACCAACCGGCCGCGGCTGGGCAACTCGTTCTACGCGAACTCTGACAAGTTCACGCAGGCCAGCATCTGGCGGCCGACCGTCGGCGGGCTCAAGAAAGACGACCTGACCAAGGGCCTCCAGACACTGAACGCCAAGGGCCACTTCGCGCTCGGCACCTCGACGGCCGCGAACTTCGGCTACCTCTCCCACGCGGGCGTGCACGGCGCCCCCAATCTGTGGCAGCTGTCCGGCGGTGCCTTCACGACCACGTACGGCACGGACGAGTTCAAGGCGTCGGTCGCGACGATGGCCGACTGGTTCGGCAAGGGCCTGTACGACCCGGGCGCGCTGACGACGTCGACCGTCCAGTGCAAGAGCTACTTCCAGAACGGCACCTACCTCAGCGACACCGACGGCTTCGGCGCCTTCACCTCCTTCGCGACGACCATGGGCAGCACCTCCACCGTCGATTTCGTCCGCCCCTACGACGCCGGAACCGCGCCGACGCCCTGGTTCGCCAGCGGCTACTTCGGCTACACCGCGCTCAAGCAGGCACCCCCGGCCCGGATCAAGATGCTGCTGAACGTGCTGAACTTCTTCGCCGCGCCGTTCGGCTCCAAGGAGTACGAGCTCATCAACTACGGCATCGAAGGCGTCCACTTCACCCGGGGCAAGGACGGCGGCCCCTCGGTCCCGACCGACCTGGGCAAGGTCGAGAACAACGTGAACCTGCCGTTCAAGTACATCGCCGCGCCGCCGCTGGTGAACTACATCCCGGGCCAGCCCGAGGCGGCCAAGCGCTGCTACCAGGCCCAGATGGACATCGTGCCCAAGGGCGTCGCGGACCCCTCGCTGGGCATCCAGTCGCCGACCTTCAACAAGAAGTGGCCGACGCTGCTCCAGCTGATCGACGACAGCGTGAACGACATCGTCACCGGCAAGCAGCCGGTGTCGTCGTGGGACGGCGTCGTGAAGAGCTGGAAGAGCCAGGGCGGCGACGCGATCGCGGCCGAGCTGGCCGCCGAATACGGCAAGCTGCACAGCTGAAACGGCGCGGAGAGGTTTCGCCGAGACCGGCAGCCGAAGCGCGACAGCCTCGTCGGCGAGGAGATCGTGGATCTCTCGCCGACGAGGCCTGTGGTCGGATCAGGACGAGTCCGCTCGCCCCGCGATCACCGCCGGGCGGCCTCCCGCACCGAGCCGCGGACGACGATGTGCGTGCCGAGGGTGATGTGCTGCGACGAGGCCACAGCCGGGTCCTCGCGGTGCAGCGCGAGGCGCACCGCGGACCGGCCGAGCTCGGTGTGCGGGATCGAGACCGAGGTCAGCGGCGGGACCAGGTCCTGCGCGATCTGCTCGTCGTTGTAGCCGAGGATCGAGACCCGCCCCGGCACGTCGACCCCCGCCTCGCGCAGCGCGGTCATCGCGCCGGCGGCCACCAGATCGTCCCACGCGAGGATCGCCGTGAAGTCCAGCTCTTCCCGGAGCAGGCGCGCCCTTATCGTGTCGTAGCCGAACTGCCTGCTGTTACCGCCGGTCAGGATGCGGCCCGGCTCGTCCGCGGACAGGTCGCGGGACGCCAGAGCCCGCCGGAACCCGTCGAGCCGGTCCTGGGTGGTGGTGTCCGGGCCGACGCCGCCGAGGAACAGGATGTCGCGGTGCCCTTTGTCCATCAGGTAGCTGGCCGCCGCGAACGCCCCGCCGGAGTTCTCGTACTCCACCACCGTGACCGGCAGGTCCTCCCCGGGCGAGGGCCGCCCGCACAGCACGAGGCGCGAGCCGGCGGTGTCCAGCAGCCGGGCCAGCCTCGCCATCCGCTCGCGGT
This sequence comes from Catenulispora pinisilvae, assembly GCF_015356865.1. GTDB lineage: Bacteria > Actinomycetota > Actinomycetes > Streptomycetales > Catenulisporaceae > Catenulispora > Catenulispora pinisilvae. Next base: position 7,002 of record NZ_JAAFZA010000025.1, on the reverse strand, counting down.
ACTCCGGCGTGTCGACGATGCCGCCGACCAGGACCACCGCGTCGACGCTCTGTTCGCGAAGCATCTCGACCAGGCCGACCTCGCGCTCCGGGTCGCCGTGCGTCGCGCAGACCATCATCAGCCGCTTCTCCGCGGAGGCCTGCTGCTCGACGCCGTGCGCGATCCGGCTGTAGAAGGGCGAGGCGATGTCCGAGAGCAGGACCGCGATGGTCTTGGACTTGCTGCCGGTCAACGCCCGGGCGTGGGCGTTGACCACGTAGTCCAGGTCCCGCACGGCGCGCTGGACCCGGGCGCGCGTGGCGTTGGCGACCGGGTACTGCCCGCTGAGCGCTCGGGACACCGTCGCCACCGAGACGCCGGCCCGGGCGGCGACGTCGCGGATGGTCGCGGCGCGCGGGGTGCCGCCGTCCTCGGCCGACGGCGGGGTCACCGCGCCGTCCCGGTTGCCCACACCGGCGACGTCGGCGGATTCGCGGTCGGGATCTGATCGTTTCGGCACTCGGACAGAATACGGTTGCTATCCGTTTTCCTCCAGCCCCCGGGGTCCGACGCCGTGCTCCACCATCTGCGAGACCATCCGCGAGCCCGAGCCTCGGCTGCATGGAGCGGATCGCAAAGTCGCGCGGCGTGAAACTCCGGCAGCCGATTACTACCGAGCGACATCGCGATCGTGGCGCCGTCAGGACTTGGTGGCCGTCAGTACTTGGTGGCCGTCAGGACTTGGTGATGGAGAAGACGTGCAGCGCCGGCTTGTTCGGCAGCGTGATGGAGACCAGGCTCTTGCCGGGGGTGATCGCCGCCGGCGCGTACGACACGACGTAGTGGGCGGCGCGGGCCTGGCCGGGGCCGTGCGGGGTGTCCCGGTGCAGCGTGGTGACGGCGGTCGTGTCGCCGAACGCCGTCGGGTGACCGGTGACCCAGCTGGGGAAGCCGAGCGTCGCAGTACTCGTCGTTCCGTCGCTGTAGGTCAAAGTGATGGTGCCGGAGGTGTCGCCGCCGCTGGACGCGCCCAGGATTCCGAGGGTGCTTCCGCTGCCGTAGTAGTCGATGGTCTGGCCGTCGGCGGTGATGCTGTCGAAGCGGCCGGAGCCGTTGTCGAGCCAGTCGAAGCTCTGGCCGGCAACCGTGACCTTGCCCCCGGCGGTGGCGCCGCCGGCAGCCAGGGCGTCGGCGGAGAAGCTGTCGCAGGCCCGGTCGAAGCAGCCCTCGGTGGCGGCGTCGTCATCGCTGATCACGGTGGCGTTGAGCGCGGTGCGCCAGGTGGAGAAATGGCCGGACTGGTTCGGGTGCACCCGGTACAGCACAGCGCTGGTGGCCGGGACCGTGGCCGAGATGGCGCCGGTGCTGGAGGTGGTCTTCTTGCTCCACAGGTCGGTGAGGGTGAAGTCGGTGGAGGAGGTGCCGGCCGCGAGCCCCGTGGTGGAGATCGTCTGCGCGGTGGTGGACTTGTTGAGCAGCAGCACCGCGTAGTCGCCGTTGGCCAGCGGCTTGGCGTAGACGTCGGCGTCGGCGCTGGTCGAGATCAGCTTGCCCTGGACCCCGAGCCGGTCCTGGTCGACCGCGATGACGTCGGTGTTGCCGGCGTCGGCGACCACCTGCGGGGTGAACCCGGCGGTACCGGACACCTTGATGTTCAACGGCGCGGCCAGCACCGACCACAGGCTGAACTCGGCCTGCTGCTGGGCCTCGGTCATCGAGGACTGGCCGATCGTCAGCTGGTCCAGGTCGTTGAAATGGCCGGCGCGCGCGTAGGGGGCCGAGGCGAGGCCTTGGGCTGCGACCGTCAGCATCGACGCCCAGTCACCACCGCCGCTGTCGGCGGCCATCCGCCACTCCTGCGCCGACAATCCGGCTCCGGCCATGACTTCCTGGAACAGCGGGCTGCCGGTGCTCTTGTCGTCCCAGTTGAAGTAGGCCGGCGCCGACTCGTTGAGCACGATGTGCGTGCGGTACTTCGCGTTGGCCGCCGCGATCGCGGCGGCTGCGTCCTCGTAGGCGGTGACGGCCTGGTCGGCGTCGTTCTGCGTGTTCAGGGGCCAGCCGTTGGAGGTGTTGTCGTAGTTGTGGCAGTAGTCCATTTTGATGTAGTCCACGCCCAGGGACGCGAAGTAATTCATGTCCTGGGTGAAATGATCCCAGCTGCCCGACCCGCCGTCGCAGGTCTCGGTGCCGCCGTCCTCGTAGATACCGAACTTCAGGCCCTTGCTGTGGACGTAGTCGATCGTGGCCTTGATGCCTTTCGGATACTTGCTGGGCGAGGCGATCAGGTTCCCGTGGAGGTCGCGGCCGTTCTGGGACGCCGGGACGACCTGCGTGCCGTCCCAGTCCTTGCCGTTCGCCTGGATCATCCAGTCGTCGTCGACCGCGACGACGGCCCAGCCCTTGGCCGCCAGGCCGTCGGCCGCGGCCGCGTCGGCGTCCTGCCGCATCAGCGTGTCGTTCGTGTCCCGCCACGACCCCGGACGGATGACCATCGTCGGCACGCCGGCCAGGGTGTGGTCGGCGATGTCGCCCGGCGCGGACACCGCGACAGCGGGCTGGACCGCCACGCTCCAGAGGACACCGGACGCGGCGACGGTCATCAAGACCGTCGCCACAGAGAGAAGCCGCTTACTCATGATGGAATCCACCTTCTGTGGTGACTGGAGACGAGATCCCTCGCGAGCTCGTGGCACGCCGCAGGGCGCAGGCGAGTGCCCGCCTCCGCAGTTCTGATGAGGGGTGTTCGACGTTTCGCAGAGTCGCTTATGCCGCGCCGGGTGAGGCGTTTCGACGGGCACCGGTCCGGATGGCCAGAACGCTAGGCAGTGGCGTTCGGGCGGTCAACGGCTGATCACCGGATGACTGCCAGTTGAATTCATGGGCAGTTCACAGGGTCGCGGCACCGTTGACACCCGGATCTCCGCGGCAAATCATGGGCTTGATTCGCCACCCGGCCGGCAGCGGTATCAGTGACCGTAGTCGAGCAGATGAGTCTGGCTCTGCCGCACCACGCGACGGCAGCGGGTACGGCTCGACGGGTCTACCGGACAAAGGAGCTGCCCATGGACCTGAGAGTCCCCCTGATCCCGAAAGCCGTCGTCCGCTCGCTGCTCGTCGGCGCGCTGGCGATGGCCGGGGTGTCCATACCCCACGCCGTCGCGTCGGCCACTGCCCCGACGGCCGTCACCGATCCGGCCTCGCTGGTGAACCCGTTCATCGGCACCGCCAATGGCGCCAACGACTTTCCCGGCGCCGACTCGCCGTTCGGGATGGTCCAGTGGTCGCCGGACACCTCGCCCACTCGTCCGCCCGGCGGCGGCTATGCGTACAGCGACAGCACCCTGATGGGGTACTCCCTCACCCACGTCCCAGGGCCCGGGGATCCCGTCGCGGGCGACTTCCCGATCCTGCCGTCTCTGGGAGCCGTCAACACCAGCGCGAACGCCACGTTCTCGCACACGAACGAGACAGCCGACGCCGGCTACTACAGCCTGACGACGGACGACGGCATCAAGACCGAACTCACGACCACAACCCGCTCAGGGATGGCCCGGTTCACTTTCCCGGCCACCGCTCAGACGGCCAACCTGGTCTTCAAGATGGGCCACAGCGAAGCCGCCGACTCCGGAGTCACGTTCACCTACGTCTCGGCCAACGAGGCCAGCGGGCAGGAGACGACGGGAAACTTCGGCGGCCACTCCCCGAAGTACACGGTGTACTTCGACATGGTCTTCGACCAGCCGATCACCGCCCACGGCACGGATTACGTCAGCTTCGGCACCAGCAGCACCGCGACCACCGCGGTTCAGGCCAAGGTCGGCCTGTCGTATGTGTCGGCGGCCGACGCCAAGGGCAACTGGCAGGCGGAGAACCCGAACCCGGCCTTCGACTTCGCCACGGTGCACACCCACGCGCACAACGCCTGGAACACCCTGTTGGACCGACTCGCCGTCAGCGGCGGCACCAGCACCCAGCAGACCGTGTTCTACACCGCGCTGTACCACTCGCTGCTGTTCCCACAGGTCTTCAGCGACAGCAACGGCGAGTACCTGAGCGCCGACGGCAAGACAGTCGAGACGGTCGACGCCGGCCACAGCGCCTTCTACACCACGTTCTCCGGCTGGGACATCTACCGCACGCAGGCGCAACTGACAGCCCTGGCGGACCCGACCGTGGCCGGCGACATCGCGCAGTCGATGGTCGACGACTACACGCAGTCCGGCCAATTCCCCAAGTGGTCGTTGAACAACGGCGAGTCCTACGACATGGCCGGCGACCCCGCCGACGACATCCTGGCCGACTACTACGCCTTCGGCGCCAGGAACTTCGACGCGGACACCGCGTTGCAGGACATGGTCACCGAGGCGACCGACACCACCGGCAACAACATCCGACCGGGCCTGGCCTATCTCGAACAACTCGGGTACCTGCCCGACGACGGCACCTACAGCTCGGCCACGCCTCCGCACTACTACGCCTCCGCCTCGACCACCCTGGAATACGCCAGCAACGACGCCGCGATCTCCTTCCTGGCCAAGGCATTGAACGATCCGACCGACCAGGCCGCCTTCATCAACCGCGCCCAGGACTGGCGCGACCTGTTCGACAGCGGGACCGGCTTCATCCAGCCGCGCAACCTCGACGGCTCCTGGATGTCCGGCTTCTCACCGACCGGCGGCTCGGGCTACTGCTGCGACAGACCCTCGGTCTACTTCGCCGAGGGCGACTCCTGGCAGTACACGCCGATGGTGCCGTTCAACATCCGGGGCCTGGCCGCCGCCGAGGGCGGCGAGGCGAAGCTGAACACGTTCCTGGACACCGACCTGAGCTCGTTCACCGGTGGCGGCGGCCACGCCGACCTGACCAACGAGCCCAGCCTGGACATCCCCTGGGAGTACGACTACACCGGCCGGCCGGTCAAGACCCAGGCGGCGATCCGCAAGATCCAGGACCAGGTCTGGACCGACGCGCCCGGCGGCCTGGCCGGCAACGACGACCTGGGCACGATGAGCGCCTGGTACGTCTGGTCGGCGCTGGGCATGTACCCGGAGACGCCGGGCACCGCCGACCTCGCACTCGGCTCGCCACTGTTCCCCAAGGTGGCCATCACACTGCCGTCCGGCAAGAAGCTCACCGTCAAGGGCGACAACGCCGCAGACGACGCGCCCTACGTGCGGTCCGCGACCTGGGCCGCCGGGACGACCGGCACGGCGCGGGCTTGGAACAACGCCTACGCTCCGACCAACGCCCTGACCAGTGGCGGAACGCTCGACTTCGCCCTGGGCAGCAGCGCCCCGACCAAGGCGTGGGCTTCGTCCGCAGCTGCGGCACCGCCGTCCTACCAAGGCTCAGCGGGCTAGGACAACACCGGAATACCGCAACAAACGGATGACCCCCTTCTTTTGGAGGCAACGATGCGACACCGGAGACTACGCGCGCTGTCGGCCGCAGGGCTGGCGCTCGTCCTCGGCGAGCTGCCCACAACCAGTACTCCGGCCGGCGCCGCGTCGGCCTACCCGGTGACGATCACGGTCGGCACCGCGGCCGCCGGCACGGTCGGCGCCGGGTTCGCAGGATTCAGCTATGAGAAGGACAGGATCGCGGCCGGTGTGTTCGAGACCTCGAATACCGCGCTAATCAACATGTTCAAGCTGTTGGGTCCGGGCTATCTGCGCATCAGTGGGAACCTCGTCAACCACACCACGTGGAATGCGTCCGGTCCAGGCGGCACAGTCGGCCAGATCGCGCCCGGCGACGTGGACAAGCTGGCCGGCTTCCTGAAGGCGACCGGATGGAAGGCCATCTACGGCATCGACGGCAGAACCAGCCTGAGTTCCTCCGACATCGCAAAAGGGGTAGTCACCAACACGGCCGACAACGCCGCCAGCGAGGCCGCGTACGTGTCGCGGAAGCTGGGCAGCCATCTGGCGGCCTTCGAGATCGGCAACGAGCCCGACCAGTATTCGATCGACAACACCGAGAGCGACTACGAGACGGTCTACAACTCGTTCACCTCGGCGATCCTCAAAACCGTCCCCACTGCGGTGTTCGACGGCCCCGGAGTCCTCTACGCCGACGACTGGCCGGCCACCTTCGCCGCCGATGAGAAGTCCAGTCCTCTGGCCTTCCTGTCCACGCACTACTACATCGGCGCACCGAGCTCCACGGTCACGACCACCAGCATGATGACGGACAACCCGTCAGGGCCCAGCGGTGACGAGACGAAGGTAGCCGCCGCCGCGAAGACCTCGGGGATCGGCTGGCGCATGACCGAGGCCAACTCCTACTACACGGGAGGCAAGGCCGGAGTCAGCGACACCAAGGCCGCCGCGCTGTGGTCGCTGGACTTCATGGAGGGAGTCGCCTTGAACGGCGGGTCCGGGGTGGACTTCCACGGCGGCGTCTCTTCGCAGTTCACGCTCTACTACACGCCGATCACCTTCAACAGCGACGGCGTCACCCCTTCCGGCGTGCAGGGCGTTTACTACGGAGAGCTGCTGTGGAAGCTGGCCGGAACCGGCAGCCTGTACAAGGCGACCGTCACCGGAGACCCGAGCGTCACCGCCTCGCCAGGGGTCACCGCATGGGGGATCGGGGACAACGTCGTCGTCGACAACAAGAGCGGATCGGCGATCACGGCGACCGTCACGCTGCGGACCAGCGCCGCCTCAGCCCGCTCCTACCTGCTGGCCGGCTCCCACCTGAGCGGGACCGACATCACCGTCGGCGGCCGAAGCGTCGACGCCGACGGCGGCTTCGCCGGGACGCCGACGAACCTGGGCGTCAGCGGCACGAACACCGTCGCGGTGAGCGTGCCCGCGCACGACGCGGCTGTGGTCCAGGTGACGCCCAGCTGCCCGCCCGGCGACTAGTGCGCTGGCTGGATTGGTTCACCGTGTTGGTGGTGTGGTTGCGGGTTGGACGAGAGTCGGGCACGGAGGCCGCCGGTCACGTACGGGGTTAAGGGCGTTGTGAAAAAACCGCCTGTTTTCGTCCGCCGGCTTGTGTACGCAAGGCGCG
>NZ_JAAFZA010000249.1 GCF_015356865.1 Catenulispora pinisilvae | reverse complement strand
CGGGCCGGACTTCGGTTGCGGTGACTGTCGCGAAGTGCCAGCCGAGGCCGGTGCGGACCGGGCCTACGCGGGTGCCGGGTGGCAGGGCGCGGAGTTCGGCGGCGAGGGTGGCTGGGATGTCGTCGAGGGTGGTCCAGCCGAGGGAGACGTCTGGGGCGGTCGCCGCCTCGAACGCGGTGCCGGCGACGGTGTGGGTGACGCGGTACCAGGTGCGGGTGCGGGTGTGTGGGGCGGTAGTGCTCGGCGCGGCGGTGTGCGGCGCGGCGGGCGGGGTCGCGGCGGTGACGAGGTTGTAGAGGGCTGACATCTCGGGAGCCGTCGACCAGGCGGTGGCGTTGATGGAGCCTAGGTGCAGGGACTCGGCTTGGGTGAGTGGCCGAGGTGGGGCGGGCGCATCCGACAAGGGCGGCGGGCCGGGCGCGGGCTGGTCGGCCTGGTCCGGAGCCGGCGGAAGTCGCTCTTCGGCGCCCCGCAGTCGAGCCAGTTCCACCCGGCAGAGCTCCTCAGTCAGCAGCACCTGCGCCGTCCAGCGCAGAAACTGCCGGTCCTCCTTGCTCCCCACCGTCGGCAGGCGCGCGGCTAGGCGGCCGGTGCGTAGGTCGTGGACCCGGGCGTCCAGGCGCTCGCGCGGGATCGGTGTGTTGTTGACCCGGCCGATTACCGTTGCCGCGTGCTGGGCCTGTGCGGCGGCCGCCGCGTCGCTGGGGTGGTGGTGCGTGTGGGTCACCGCACCACCACGGGTACGGCTGTTGTGTACTGGGCGCGGCCGAACCACATCAGTTTCACCATTGCCCACCAGTGGCCGGGTTCGGCGGTGGCGGGGATGGTGACTTCGAATTCGATCTCGGCTTCGGCGCCCGGTTCGACGGCGAACGGCTGCGCGTAGGGGCCGATGAAGTGCCAGGTGCCCCAGGGGCTGACCGGCATGGCCTCGCCGTCGATGCGGCTGCGGGTGCGGTTGGCGACGCCGACGCGCAGGGTGGTGTGCTCGCCGGGTGAGAGGGTGAGCTGGGCGGTGGTGGAGGTGATCTCCAGGCCGGTGGGGCGGGCGGTCTCGCTTTTGGTGCCCTGGGTCTGGACGCCGAGTTCGATCTCGGTCTCCGGGGAGGTCGCGGGTGGCGCGTACTCCGGGGCGTCGATCAGGACGCTGATGACGTCCTCGATCAGCGACTCCCCCACCGCGAGCTGCACGCGGACGAAGTACATCCCCGGAGCGGCGGTCTCGTGCGAGGGGGCCACGGTCAGTGGGAACACCGTGTGGCCGCCGGGTTCCAGCGCCACCGGGCGTGACTCCGGCTCGACGCGCCAGCCCTCGGGCGCGGTGACCGTCAGCATGCCCTCGAAGGTCGTGTCCGTGTACTGACTCGCCACCGCGATCGACACCTCGCCGCCGGCCCAGCCCGTGCCGCCGGTGAGGGCGGCCGGTGTGGCGGCCACGGACACCGGCAGGAAGCCCATCGGGGCCGGCCCGCGGTTGTGCAGCCAGTAGCGCGAGTAGACCGGCTGCGCCGGCTCGGTCGCGCGGCCGAGTACCGGGGTCGAGCCGGATGAGCCAGAGCCCTGATGCGGGACGATGATCGCCGTCGCGATCTGCGAGCCGGCCAGTTCCACCGAGCCCGCGGCGCGCACCTCGCAGCGCATGCCGCACTCTTCGAGGAGGTCGGCGCGGTCGCTGGACAGCACGCCCAGGGGGCTGCGCAGGGCGACGGTCTGGCCGGTGCCGTTGGCCTCGACCAGCCGGACCATGAAGCCCAGTTCCGGTGACGCCTCCAGTGCCGAGCCCACCGACTCCGGGTTCCCGGCCGGCTTCACCGCCGTCACCTGCGCGGCGCGTTCTGGCATGACTGAGAGCAGCGCGTGCCGGGCCGGCAGTGCGCCGCGGTGCGCCGTCTGCTGCCGGGCCAGCATCGGCGCCGAGAAGGCCGCGCCGGAGGCGACCAGCCCGGCCGCGCGCCAGTCGCCCGCGCTGCTCACCAGGGCGTAGTCGAAGTCGTGGGTCCAGTGCTGGAGTTGGAACGCGGAGTCGTCCGGTGTGCGGCGCAGCGGCGGGTCCAGCCACACGCCCGAGGGCCAGCCGGTGCACGAGCGCATCAGCGACAGGTGCAGCGCGCCCGACGGGTCGACGGCGAAGCCGGGCAGGCCGTTGTTGATCAGGCCGACGGTGTGGTCGTCGAGCAGCGCGGTGTCGGCGGGGTCGGCGGTGACCGCGCGCAGGGAGGTGTCGGCGGCGAAGGCGGAGGCGGCCTCGTGCACCCGCTGTCCCGTGTCCTCCGGATGCTCGGCAGCGATGATCAGGACCGGCAGGGCCCGCGCGGCGCGCAGGTCGGCGTTCGGCACCCACGCCTTCTCGACCGGGAGCTCGGCCGGGATGAAGAAGCAGGCGTGCCCGTCGCTCTTCATCAGCAGGTCGAACTCCTGGCGGACCGAGGGGTCGCAGTGTTCGAAGACCTCGGCGGCCAGCGGGTTGGTGTCCGGGCCGCCGATCACGATGCGCAGGTCCGGCAGGTTGGAGTCGACGTGCAGCCAGCCGTAGCGGGCGCCCTCGGCGGTGGTGGTGGTCGCGGTGACGCCGATCCGGGCCAGCGACACGACCAGGTCGCGGATCGGGTCGGCGTGCCGGTCCAGGTCGTCGGCCACGACCTCGGCGATGGAGATCGCGACCCGGCCGAGATCGGCTTCGGCCCGGTCGCTCAGACGCAGGGTCGCTGTGCTGCCTAGCGCGAAGAAGGTGTTCGCCGGGTTGTCCAGCGTCCACGGCGCCACGGCCACGTCCGAGTCCGGCAGCGCGAAACCGCGGCCGATGACGGCGCCGGCGACTTCGGAGACGGGGCGCGCGCCGGGGACGTCGCAGGGGAACTTGACGCGCAGCAGCCGGTCGGCGCCGGTGAAGTCCAGGACCCGGGTGCGGAAGTCGACGCGGTCCAGGCCGTGCCAGAGCGTGATGCGCTGCTCGTAGTCGACCTCGCCGACGGTGCCGGTGACGACGTAGCGCCGGCCGAGCGGCGATTCCTCGGCGCGTACCGAGGTGGCGGCTGAGGCGGCCGAGCCGAGGACGGTCCCGTTCGGGACCAGGTGCCACGGACCCTCGCCGAACTCGGGGTGCTGCGGGTATTCCTCGCTGACCCGCAGCTCGTTGCCGATCTCGCCGGGCTTGAGCAGCTGACGGCCGGTGGCCAGTTCGAGGATGCCGCTCAGGCCGCCGCCGCGGGCCGGGTCGACGGCGATTTCGAAGTACTCGTTGGCGATGGACGGCGGGAGCTCGGTGATGGCTTTCCAGACAACGCTTTCCGGATCGGCGCCGTACTCCACGAACCAGCTCCGCCACCCCATCCCCGGCACCCCGGTGGCGAGGAAAGCCACATCGAGCCGCGCGCCGTCGCGGGCCTCGATCACGAACGGCACCGCGGCGCCCTCGTCGTCGGTGAGCCGCAGCGCGTCGGCGTCGACGCCCTCGGGCAGCCGCAGCGTCACCCGCACCACGTCGGTCCGCTCGAACGCCAGGGTGTTGAACACCCCGACCGTCCCGTTCCCGGTCCCGCCGTAGGTCTCCACGTTCCGGAAGATCGCCTCCAGCGCCGCGTCCCGGGCCTGGACCGCCAGGTCGTGCGCCTCGCGCCAGCCGGTGACCAGGTCGATGTAGACCTGGTCCGACTCCGAGCCGGTGATCGCGTCGTGGTGCGCCCCGTACGCCAGCTGCCGCCACACCTTGTCCAGCGCGGCGCTCGGGTAGCGGCCGTAGCCCAGCAGCGAGGCGAACGTGGCGAGCTTCTCGGCGTCGGCCGCCGCGGTCTCGGCCGCGCGCTGGGCCTGCTTGGTGTCGATGTACGACACGTCCTTGCCGGTGTAGACCGGGTTCATGTCCCGGGTCTGCGGGCTCGGCCGGACGCCGCGCTCGGTGAGTTCGGCGTGCACCGCGGCGAAGAAGTCCCGGGGCAGGCCGGTGACGAAGCGCGGCCAGACGTAGCGCGCGTTCCAGTCGCGGTGGATGGCCGTGACCCACTTGTTCGGCGGGGTGTAGTCGGTGCCGACCGGCAGCAGCGTGTTGCGCGTGGCGGCGGCCTGCTTGAGCCCGAGGAACAGGTCGTAGACCTTCTCCTCGGCCTCCTCCAGCGTCGCCGAGGAGTCCATCCACCAGCCGGCCGAGTAGTGGTTCGGCATGTAGTGGGTGAGGACGCCCTGCCCGGACGGCGAGATCCACTCGAACTCGGCCGGGAACTGCATGTTCTTCACGTCGCCGGCACGGCCGTCGAACTTCGTCAGCATCGGGCCCCACTGGTGGTACGGCCCGCGCGCCCAGGACGTGGAGCTCAGCCCGGCCTCGGCGACCAGGCCGGGGAACTGCGGGTCGTGGCCGAAGACGTCCAGCTGCCAGGCGGTCTGCGGGTCGGCGCCCATGATGTCGCGCTGGTAGCCGATGCCGTAGACCAGGTTGCGGATCGTGGTCTCCAGCCCGGTGAGGTTGGTGTTGGGCTCGTTGTAGGTACCGCCCATCACTTCCACCCGCCCGGTGGATATCAGTTCCCGGAGAAGCGCGCGATACTGCGGGTAGACGTCCCAGAACGGCTTCAGATAGTCGACCTCGGCCAGCACGAAGCTGTAGTCGGGGTCGGCGGCGGCGAGATCGAGGTGGGCTTTGACGAGATGGAACGCGTTGTTCTCCCAGACCGGGCGCGTGCTGCCGTCGTTGCCTTGCAGTTCCCAGGTCTGGGTGTAGCCGGCTTGGGTGTTCCACCAGACGGGGTCGTAGTGGAAGTGCGAGACCAGGTACATCGTCCAGCCGGGCTCGGCCACGGTGACGTCGACCTGCTGTTCGGCCAGGATCCGGCCGTCGGCGTCGAGCACTTGGAGCTGCCCGGTCAGGGTCTGGCCCGGGGCCACGCCGGCGTCGACGGCCATCGGCAGCTCCACGACGCTCTCCCCGTCTCCCGGTGCGAGTTCGCAGGCTGCTCGCACCTTCAGAGCGAGAAGCGATACAGTCACCGCACCGTCGGTGACGGCCCGCTCGATCACGACCCTCAGGACTTGACGCGGTTCCGTATCGGATCCGAGGAAAAGCTCCGTCGAGTCCGCGGACTTGATCTGGACGGCCACGGCCCCTCCTTGAAACCCACCCGAACGAACAACTAAAGCGCTAAAGCAGCTGGGAGTCATTAATGCCCACCTCTGGCAGCGGTGTCAACAAGCCTGGTGCCGCCGCGGGTCATGGACGGGCGGCGGGCGTCGGAAAGAACAAGACCCGGCTCACCATCGCCGACATCGCCCGCGAGGTCGGGGTGTCGCCGAGCGCGGTCTCCTTCGCGCTCAACGGACGCCCCGGTGTCAGTGAGGCTACCCGGACACGGATCCTTCAAGCCGCCGAACGGATGAACTGGCATCCGCACAGCGCCGCGCGCGCCCTCGGCGGGGCCCCGGCCGGCGCGGTCGGGCTGGTCCTGGCCCGGCCCACCCGGACTCTCGGCGCCGAGCCGTTCTACGCACAACTCATCTACGGCATGCAATCGGTCCTGTCCGCGCGCTCGGTCGCCCTGCTGTTACAGGTCGTCGACGACACCGAGGCCGAGTTGGTCGTCTACCGGCGCTGGGCCGGCGAGCAGCGGGTGGACGGGCTGCTGATCGTGGACCCGCAGACCAAGGACCCGCGGATCTCGGTCGTGGAGGCGCTGGGCGTGCCGGCCGTCGTGCTGGGCGGGCACGGCAAGCACGGCGAGTTGCCGACGGTCTGGGCCGACGACCGGGAGGCGATGCTGGAGACGGTGCGCTACCTGGCCGCGCTCGGGCACACCCGGATCGCGCACGTGGCCGGCACCCCGGCGTTCCAGCACACCCAGCGCCGTATCAGGGCCCTGAAGGACGCCGCGGGTCAGCTGGGACTGGCCGAGACCCAGTCGGTGCCCACGGACTTCAGCGACGGCGAGGGGGCCGCGGTGACCCGGCGCCTGCTGTCCCAGCCGGACGCGCCGACCGCGATCGTCTACGACAGCGACCTGATGGCGGTCGCCGGGCTCGGGGTGGCGACCGAGATGGGGGTGCGGGTGCCGGGGGCGTTGTCGATCGTGTCGTTCGACGATTCGGTGCTGACCCGCGTGGTGCATCCGGCGATCACGGCGTTGTCCCGGGACACGCACGCTCTGGGCGTGCAGGTCGCCGAGGCGCTGATGCGGATCGTGGAGGAGCCGGGGACGGTCGGCGATATAAAGGCCGCCACGCCTCGGCTCACGGTGCGGGAGAGCACGGCGAAGCCGGGGCGATAGGCGAGCGGCGGAAGCCGGCGCGGTAGCCGACTGTCAGGCAGCGACGTTGTGAGACGCAGCGAGACGCGGTGATCGGGCCGCACGCGTGATAGAGAGATCGGCATGACTGATCTCGACGTCGCGACCCTGCAACGCCGGCTGGTGGCTTTCGCCGAGGCCCGCGAGTGGGGCCCGTTCCACACCCCGAAAAACCTCACGATGGCCTTGAGCGTTGAGGCGTCCGAACTCGCCGAGATCTTCCAGTGGCTCACGCCGGAGGAGTCGGTCGAGGTGATGTCGGACCCTGACAAGGCCTTCCGGGTCCGTGACGAGGTAGCCGACGTACTGGCATATCTGTTGCAGGTGGCGGCCGCGTGCGACGTGGACGTGTTGCAGGCGCTGTCGGAGAAGATCGACCGCAACGAGCTCCGTTTCCCTGCCGGGCCCAGGTGAACGGCAGGGAAACGGGCACTTTGTCCAGTCGCCGCGTAGGGTGGTGCGCATGAGCACTGTGGAACTGACCAAGGACACCTTCGAGCAGACGGTCACCTCCGACGGGATCGTGCTTGTCGACTTCTGGGCCGAGTGGTGCGGACCGTGCAAGCAGTTCGCGCCGGTCTACGACAGAGTGTCGGAGGCCAACCCGGACATCACCTTCGCCAAGGTGGACACCGAGGAGCAGCCGGAGCTCGCGGGGGCCTTCGAGATCCGCTCCATCCCGACACTGATGATCTTCCGGGACGGCGTCATGGTCTACGGCCAGCCCGGGTCGCTGCCCGAGGCGCCGTTGGTGGACCTGATCAAGCAGGCGCGGGAACTGGACATGGAAGAAGTGCGCAAGCAGATCGCCGCGCACCAGGACGGCGGGCATGAGGGAGCTGACGCGCAGGCGTAGCCACGACCGGGGTCGGGCGGCGCCGGGGACGGACCCGGCGGGCGCCGCCGGCCCTGGGGAGCATGCGGAGAAACGGTGTCTGGGCAAGCGGTTCAGGCCCGGCCGCGTGCCACCTGAACCAGCCGACCAGCCGCGTCGTTCAACTCCCGGCCCCGCCGCCACACCGCACGCAGCGTCCGGCGCAGCGCGACATCCTCGGCGAGCGACACCTCGACCAGACGCCCCGAGGCGATGTCCTCGGCGACCGCCAAGACGCTGAGGACCGCCGGGCCGCTGCCGGCCAGCGCGGCCGAGCGCAGCGGGGCGGTGGCGCCGAGTTCGATCAGCGGCACGGCCGGGCCGTCGTGGGCGGCCAGCGCCGCCTCCAACACCTCTCGTGTCCCGGATCCGGGTTCGCGCAGCAACAGCGGTTCGGCCGCGAGTTCGGCCGCCGTCAACGGTTCTTTGCGCCGGGCCCACGGATGCCCGGGCGCGACCACCACCACCAGCCGGTCCCGGCCCACGACCGCCGAGTGCAGGTCGCGCGGGACCCACGTCCCCTCGACGAAGCCCAGGTCCACCTCGCCGGCCCGCAGCGCCGCCACCACCTGGTGCGAGTTCTCCACGGTCAGCCCGACCCGGGTCCCCGGGAGGAGCTGGCGCAGCTCGATGAGCCATTTGGGGACCAGGTGCTCGGCGATGGTGAGGCTGGCGGCGACCGCCAGCCGCTCATCGGCGTGGGTGCGCAGGGCTTCGGCGCCTTCGACCAGCGCCTCGGCCTGCTCCAGGACCCGGCGGGCCCAGTCGGTGACCACGGCCCCGTCGCCGGTCAGGCGGGAGCCGGAGGTGGTGCGCTCCAGCAGTTTCAGGCCCAGGCGGCGTTCCAGCGTCGCCATCCGGGCCGAGGCCGAGGGCTGGCTGATGCCGGTGCGCGCGGCCGCCTTCCCCAGCGAGCCGGTGTCGGCGACGGCGACCAGGAGCTGGAGCGCGTCGAGATCCGGGAGCCGGGTCATAGCGAATCCGGAAGCGGGGTCATAGAGACAGCCTATGAGGTCTTCGGCAATCTCCGGCTACCCGGCTGTGTTCTGGGCGGCCAGGCTCATATGACGTGGGAAAGAGTGGATTGCCGGGCCTGGCGCTCACCGCCGGCGCGGTGGCGGTGTCCTGGTTCGCGAACCGGATGTGGCCGACGCTGTCGCCGCTGACGGCCGCCGTCATCCTGGGCGTCCTGGCCGCGAACCTGCTGCCGGCCGCGACGATGAGCGCGGCGCGGCCGGGCGCGCAGATCGCCGCGAAGCGGCTGATGCGGCTCGGGATCGTGCTGCTGGGCCTGCAACTGGCCCTCGGCGACGTGCTGAAGCTGGGCTGGCAGACGCTGGTGCTGGTGGTCGCGGTCGTGTTCGCGACCTTCTTCGGGACCCAGTGGCTGGGCCGCCGGATGGGCCTGCCCGGCCGCCAGCCGCTGCTGATCGCCACCGGCTTCGCGATCTGTGGCGCGAGCGCGGTGGCGGCGATGGAGGGGGTGACCCGGCAGCCCGGCGATGCCGAGGACGACCCGGACCCGGTGCTGGCGGTCGCGCTGGTGACGCTGTGCGGCTCGCTGGCGATCCTGGTGCTGCCGCTGCTGCGCGGACCGCTGGGGCTGCACGACCCGGCCGCGTTCGGGCACTGGGTGGGAGCCTCGGTGCACGACGTGGGGCAGGTGGTCGCGACGTCCAGTTCGGGCGGCGCGGTCGCGGTCAACGGCGCGGTGGTGGTGAAGCTGATGCGGGTCGCGATGCTGGCGCCGATGGTGGCCGGGACGGCGGTGGCCTGGCGGCGGCGGGTGGCGGGCGGCCCGGAAGCCACCGCCGTTGAAGTCACCGCCGCTGAAGCCGCCGAGGCGAAGCTGCCGGTGTTGGTCGGCGCGGGTGGCGGTTCCCCCAATGCCGTAGCGGATGTGGCCCAGCCGAGTGATGCGGGGGCGAACCCGGCTGCCGAGGTCCGCGTTGACGCTCCGAGCCCCCCGGCGGCCAAGCAACCCCCGATCGTCCCCCTGTTCGTCGCCGGCTTCCTGGCGATGATCGCCCTGCGCACCACCGGCGTCCTGCCGGCCTCCGCCCTGAATGCCGGCAAGCAGCTCCAGGACCTCCTGCTCGCCGCCGGCATGTTCGGTCTGGGCACCGGCGTCCGGCTGCGCGAGCTGGCCCGGACCGGGGCCAAACCGCTCGCGTTGGGCCTCGCGTCGTGGGCTCTGATCGCCTCAGCGGCCTACATAGGAGTTCGGCTCACTTCCTGACCACTAAAATCGCAGAATGCGCATCGCGAGATTCTCCGTCGACGACGAGGTGAAGTTCGGGCTCGTCGAGGGTGAGGGCGAGCAGCCCGACGCCCTCGAGGTGGCCGAGATCCTGGGCCACCCGTTCGGCCCGATCCAGGTCACCCAACGGCGCTGGCCGCTGTCCCGGGTGCGGCTGCTGTCCCCGGTACTGCCGTCGAAGGTGATCGGCATCGGGCGCAACTACGCCGAGCACGCCGCGGAGCTCGGGAACGAGGCCCCCGGCAAGACCGACCCGGCGGTGGTGTTCCTGAAGCCGTCCACCTCGGTGATCGGCCCGTCCGACGCCATCCAGTACCCGCTCGGCGTGTCCTTCGACGTGCAGCACGAGGCGGAGCTGGCCGTGGTGATCGGGCGGCTGTGCCGGCAGGTGCCGGTGGCCCGGGTGTCCGAGGTGGTGCTCGGCTACACCTGCGGCAACGACGTCACCGCGCGCGACCTGCAGCGCGCGGAGAAGCAGTGGGGCCGGGCGAAGGGCTTCGACACGTTCTGCCCGCTCGGCCCGTGGATCGAGACCGAGCTGGACCCCTCCGACCTGGCGATCACCTGCACCGTGGACAACGAGCTGCGGCAGGCCGGGCGCACCACGCAGATGACGCGGCCGGTCGCGGACCTGGTCTCCTACGTCTCCGAGGCGATGACCCTGCTGCCCGGCGACGTGATCCTCACCGGGACCCCGTCCGGGGTCGGGCCGATCGTGGTGGGACAGCAGGTGTCGGTCGGCATCGAAGGCATTGGCAACTTGACTAACCGGGTGGTGGCTCGTGACTGATACGACAACTGTTCCTACGCACGCTGCGCCGAACACAGACAAGCCGGTCCGCGTCCGTTTCCCCCCGTCGCCGACCGGCGACCCGCACGTCGGCATGGTCCGCTCGGCGCTGTTCAACTACGCCTTCGCGCGCCACTACGGCGGCACCTTCGTCTTCCGGATCGAGGACACCGACACCGCGCGCAACACCGAGGAGTCCTACAACGCGCTGCTGTCCACAATGCGCTGGATGGGCTTCGAGTGGGACGAGGGCCCGGAGGTCGGCGGCGCCTACGGCCCCTACCGGCAGTCCGAGCGCATGGACATCTACGCGGACATCGCCGAGAAGCTCCTCAAGGGCGGCTACGCCTACCGCTGCTACTGCACGCAGGAGGAGCTGGAGGCCGCCAACGCGAAGGCCAAGGCGGAGAAGCGGGCCCCGGGCTACGCCGGCACCTGCCGGAACCTGACGCCCGAGCAGATCGCCGCGCACGAGGCCGCCGGCCGGACCAGCGTGCTCCGCTTCCGGATGCCGGAGGGCACGCTGACCTGGGACGACCTGGTCCGCGGGGAGATCTCGTTCGACACCTCGAACGTGCCGGACTACGTCCTGGTCCGGGCCGACGGCTCACCGCTGTACACACTGGTGAACCCGGTCGACGACGCGCTGATGCGGATCACCCACGTCCTGCGCGGCGAGGACCTGCTCTCCAGCACCCCGCGCCAGCTGCCGCTGCACGCCGCGCTGATCGCGCTGGGGCTGTCGGAGACGGTGCCGGTGTTCGGGCACCTGCCGTACGTCATGGGCGAGGGCAACAAGAAGCTGTCGAAGCGGGACCCGGAGGCGTCGTTCTCCTTCTACGTGAAGGAGGGCTACCTGCCCGAGGGGCTGCTGAACTACCTGGCGCTGCTGGGCTGGTCGCCGGGCGGCGACAAGGAGTTCTTCTCCCCCGAGGAGATGTACGCGGCGTTCGACGGCACGCACATCAACTCCAACGCGGCGCGCTTCGACCTGAAGAAGTGCCAGGCCATCAACGGCGACCACGTGCGCGCCCTGGCCCCCGACGACCTGGCCCGCCGCATCGTGCCGTTCCTGGCCGAGCAGGGCCTGGTCGCCGACCCGCCGCTGCCGGAGCAGGCCGCGACCCTGGCCGCCGCCGTGCCGCTGATCCAGGAGCGCATGGTGGTGCTGCGCGAGTCCGTGGACATGATCGGCTTCCTGTTCGTCCCCGAGCACGCCTTCGCGGTGGACCCGGCGGACGGCGCCAAGTTCCTCGGCGAGGACGCCAAGCCGGTGCTGGAAGCCGCGGCCAAGGCCCTGGAGGCACTGCCGGAGTGGACGACCGCGGCCGTCGACGCCACGCTGCGCGCGACGCTGATCGAGGGACTCGGGCTGAAGCCGAAGAACGCGTTCACCCCGGTCCGGGTCGCGGTGACCGGGCGCCGGGTGTCACCGCCGCTGTTCGAGTCGATCGAGCTGCTGGGGCGGGAGCGGACGCTGCGGCGGCTGAACGCGGCGCTGGGGTCCTGATGCGCCGCTGAGCTGAGGTGGGAGGCCCGTTCGAAAGCCGTTTTGGTGGAAGGGCAGGCCTCCCGTATAGTTATCGACGCAACGCCGCGCGATGAGATCATGTCGGGTGGTCGTTGGGGTATGGTGTAATTGGCAACACGGCTGATTCTGGTTCAGTTGTTCTAGGTTCGAGTCCTGGTACCCCAGCTTTGTGAGCGGATCCCCTGAGGATCCGCTCTTTTGCTTTGCCTCAGCCGTTTGCTACACCGCTTACTACTCACCGGTAATTGAGTACCCGCACTCTCCCGCCGAGTCTGTGCCCTGCCGCACGCTAGAGGTATGAAGAAGCAATGGGAGACGTTCTGGGGCTTCGTGATCCTCGGCGGCCTCGTGGCGCTGATCGCGTCCTTCGCCCACGTCCACGTCCCCGGGCGGACGGTCCTGGACGTCGGGCTCGGCGCGGTGAGCCTGTACTGGCTGCTGATCATCACCACGGTGCCGTGGAACCTGTACTTCCGGGCCCTGCGCGTCCGGAACGAGATCGGCGTGTCACGCGAGCGGGGCATCACAGTGCCCGAGGGCCGCGCGGCCGAGGTACGGCGCTGGGAGCGGGTCCTGCTGCGGCTGGCGCTGGCCGGGCACGTCGTGACGGCGGCGGTCGTGGCCGGCGTGACCTACGCCTCCGGGCACGTGCTGGGCTACTACTTCGCCGCGTTCTACCTGCTCAGCTGCGCGATCCGGCCGATGGCGGCGTACCTGGGCTATGTGAAGGCCCAGATCGCGGGCCTGCTGAAGGAGACGACGCACCCGCGCGACGACGTGCTCGAGCTCAGCACCGGGGTCTCGACACTGACCGCCGAGGTGGAGGCGCTGCGGGGTGCGACGTCCGAGGCCCAGGAGCGCGCCTTCCGGGAACTGGACGACGTGCGGGGCGACCTGCGGGCCGCGGACGTGCGGCTGCGGGAGGACGTGCGCCTGGCCCGCGAGGCCGTGGACGCCGACCGGGCCGGGCTGCGGGCCCGGGTCGAGGAGGTCGAGCGGCACGTCGCGGCGATCACCCGGCACTTCGACCAGGCCGTCGACGGCCTCACCGACCAGCGCGAACTGCTCAGCGGACTCCGGGCCTTCGTCCGGCTGGTGCGGGCGGACGCGGCGGCGATCGGCGAGTAGGAACCCGGACAGAACCCCGGACAGAACAAGGTTCGCAGAACGGTGCCGCCGCGCTGCCGGGCCTGCGATTTGGGCGAACCCCGCCGATCGCCTAAGATAAGACCCGCTGCTCGCGCCCCGGGCGCGGCGGCAGTGCTAGTGGCCCCGTTGTGTAGCGGCCTAGCACGCTGCCCTCTCAAGGCAGTAGCGCGGGTTCGAATCCCGTCGGGGCTACCACCGATAAGGGCTCTTACAAAGATGTAAGAGCCCTTATCGCGTTTTCCGGACCTGCCCCGTCGGCCGCACACGCGACCGGCCTTTTTGGCATATTGGGGGCCGACCGCATCGGACGGATCCCAGGGGGGAATCAGCGTGACGACCGACAATTGGACGGCGCCCTCGATCGACGACCAGCGGCTGCTGGCCGCGCAGGCGGCGGACGACGGGGACGCCTACCTGGCCGCTCTGGCCCGGCTGGACGTGTACGTGCCGCGGCGGGACCCGGATCAGGCCTCGAAGTTCAGCCTGCGCAAGTCCGTGGTGAAGCTGAACCAGTTCAGCGTGTACGGCCAGCTGAACAACGCGATCCGCGGCACGTCGAAGTCGGCGCTGACGGTCAGCCTGGACTACGACACCCACCGGCGCGGCGCCCGCCTGATCCTGCCGGTCTACACCCGTGCACTGGTGCCGGCCGAGCAGCCCGAGGGCGTGTACTTCCACCGAGTGCTGTTCCCGTCGTGGGTGCAGAGCATGGCCAAGCAGCGGCAGACGATGCAGCTGGTGATCAACCCGGGCACGCCGGAGGAGCGTGAGCTGAACGTCGGCAAGGCGGCGCAGTGGATGCGCAAGCACCCGCACCTGCTGGGAAGCTGGAACGCGCTGCACGGCACGGTGCGCACCATCTATAACGAGCCGACGCAGGGCGAGTTCGCGCGGGCGATGGCGTGTGGCGCGCACCTGGCGGCGGGCAACGCCGTGCCGTGGAACTCGCTGGGCTACTCGGGGCTGGACTACCACACCCAACGGGAGTCGCTACAGGAGTGGTGGGGCATCGAGGGCCCGGTGCAGTGGCAGAACCAGGTCGACACCCTGCTGGACAACGAGAATCCGCAGCCGGTGGACCTGGTCCTCGGGATCCGCAACGAACGCGGCGCCGGCGTGCGCCCCAGCGGCGACCCGGTCCACGACACCCGGCTGCTCACCGACGCGGTCGAGGCCTGGTGCCGGGACCGCGGCGCCCCGGAGCGGCTGCGGCAGGACATGACCGACATCGCGCAGTGGGTGGTCCGCTGCGAGACCTGGCTACGCCGCGACGGCGCCCTCGGCCCGGACCAGATCGTGGTGACCCAGGACAGCTGGGACTGGGGCCGCTGCGTGAACATGGCCCGCTGGGGCGTGGCCTGCGGCTTCTGCGACCGCACCACCGCCGAGCAGATCGTCCTGCGGGCCGGCAGCCTCTGCGCGCGGGCCTACCCCGACTGGGCCGCCCTGTCGGTGGCGTACATCCTCGGGCGCGTGATCAAGATGGGACGCCAGGGGAACCCGGAGGAGTCGTACCGGGACACGCTGCAGATTCACCAGACCCTGATGCGGGACCCGGCCAGCCCGTTTCTGACGGTGCCGCTGCACTGAGGGCGGGGGCGCGACGGGG
>NZ_JAAFZA010000248.1 GCF_015356865.1 Catenulispora pinisilvae | reverse complement strand
GATGCGGGCTGTGGGGGGTTCGGGCGATGCGCTGGTTGTTTCGGCTGACTCGACCGCGCTGCTCGCTTCGACCGATGCGCTCACCGCGGCCAGGTCGCTCGCCTCGGCCGGGCCTTCCGCCGCCGCCGAATCGCTTGCCCCGGCTATGCCGATCGCTCCGGCCGATGCGCTCACCGCGGCCGGGTCGCCTGCTTTGGCCGAAGCGCTGGTCATTTCGCCGGACTCGCTCGAAGCGATCGAGCTTGCGCTTGCCCCGGCCCGGCTGCCCGCCGCAGCGGAATCGCTTGCCCCGGCTATCTCGCTCGGGTCACTCGCCTCGGCCTCGCCGCCGGCACTCCCGGCTTGCTGCCCGGCCTCCCCGGGCACGCCGGTGTCCGTCCCCTGCTTCGCCACCCTGCTCCCTCCCAGCGCCCTCGGATGTCGGCGACTACTCGGCCCGGGTCAGCGTCGGGGCCACTTCGCGCAGCTGGTCGAAGGTGAGGGCGCCTTCGCGCAGCAGGAGCGGGGCGGTGCCGGTGACGTCGACGATGGAGCTGGCGCCGCCTTCGCCGCCGACCTTGCCGGCGTCGAGGTAGACCGAGACCGAGTCGCCGAGTTGGTCCTGGGCCTCCACCGCGGTCTGCGAGGCGGGCATGCCGGTCTTGTTGGCGCTGGAGACGGCCATCGGGCCGGTCTCGGTGAGCAGTTCGATGGCCACCGGGTGCAGCGGCATGCGGACCGCGACCGTGCCGCGGGTCTCGCCGAGGTCCCAGGTCAGGGTGGGCTGGTGCATCGCCACGATGGTCAGGCCGCCGGGCCAGAAGGCGTCGACCAGCTCCCAGCCCACCGAGGGCATGCCGGCCACCAGGCCGTGCAGGGTGGCGGGCGAGGGGACCAGGACCGGGCTGGGCATCGACGGCCCGCGGCCCTTGGCCTCCAGCAGCGCCCGCACGGCCCAGTTGGTGAACGCGTCGGCCCCGATGCCGTAGAGCGTGTCGGTCGGCAGCACCACCAGCTCCCCGCGCCGGACGGCACTGGCCGCCTCTCGCAGACCGGTCTTGCGCTGCTCGGGGTCGGTGCAGTCGAAACGGCGGCTCATGGGGCGTGAGTCTACTGTCCGGCAGGGGGTGCGTGGTTCAAAGCCGGTGAGGTCACCGGTCGCCGCGCGCGGAACCCGGGAACCCGGGAACCCAGGAACCGGAACCCCGAACCCGGGAACCGGGAAGGCCGGGAATCCCCCCCCGGCCGCGCCTCAGCCCTTGCGGGCCGTCACGAACCGCGGCCGGTTCGTCAGATCCCGGTGGTCCGAGGCCTCGGCCCACCCGCGCTCCTCCAAGAAGATCCGCTGCACCTCGCCGCCCTGCTTGTCCGAGTGCTCGAACGCGGTCCAGCCGCCGGACTTGAGCAGGCGCTGCGCCGTGCGCTCCAGGCCGCGGATCAGGTCCAGGCCGTCGGGGCCGGAGAAGAGCGCGAGTTCCGGGTCGTGGTCGCGGGCTTCGGGGGCGACGTACTCCCACTCGGTCAGCGGGATGTAGGGCGGGTTGCAGACCACGACGTCCACTCGGCCGTCGAGTTCCGGCAGCGCCGTGACCGCGTCCGCGAGGTGCAGCATCACCCGCTCCCCGGCCTCGGACGCCGCGATGTTGCGCGTGGCCCAGGTGTAGGCGTCGTCCGACAGCTCCACGGCGTGGACCCGGGCCCGCGGGACCTCCTGCGCTATCGACAGCGCGATCGCCCCGGAGCCGGTGCACAGGTCGACGATCAGCGGTTCGGCGACGTCCAGCGCCCGCAGCTTGTCGATGGCCCAGCCGACCATCACCTCGGTCTCCGGACGCGGGACGAAGACCCCGGGGCCGACCGCCAGTTCCAGGTACCGGAAGTACGCCGCGCCGGTGATGTGCTGCAACGGCTCGCGGTTCGCGCGGCGGGCGATGACCTCCCAGTACCGGGCGTCGAAGTCGTGGTCGGGGACCGTGTGCAGCTCCGCGCGGCGGACGTCGTGCACCCAGGCCGCCAGTTCCTCGGCGTCATGGCGCGGCGAGCCGACGCCGGCCTCGGCCAGCCGCAACGATGCCTGCGCGATCTCGGCGCGCAGCAGTGACAACGGCTTCGCGACGCCGGGCGCCGGCTGCCCGCCCGCCGCCGGCGCCGGCTGCCCGCCCGGCCGTTCACCGGCCGCCGAGGGCTGCCCGGCCGCCGTCGGTTCCTGTGCCACCGGAGTGGTATCGCTCACCGGTCCGCCCGCCGTCTCAGTTGCCCCCGGCCGCGAGCTTCGCGGCGGTGTCCGCGTCGACGCAGGCCTGGATCATCGCGTCCAGGTCGCCGTCGAGCACCTGGTCCAGGTTGTACGACTTGTAGCCGACCCGGTGGTCGCTGATGCGGTTCTCCGGGAAGTTGTAGGTGCGGATGCGCTCGGAGCGGTCGACCGTGCGGATCTGCGACTTGCGCGCGTCCGAGGCCTCCTTGTCGGCCTCCTCCTGGGCCACCGCCAGCAGGCGGGCCCGCAGGATGCGCATCGCCGACTCCTTGTTCTGGAGCTGCGACTTCTCGTTCTGGCAGCTGACCACGACGCCGGTCGGCAGGTGCGTGATGCGGACCGCGGAGTCGGTGGTGTTCACCGACTGCCCGCCCGGGCCGGAGGAGCGGAAGACGTCGATGCGCAGGTCGTTGGGGTTGATCTCGACCTCGACGTCTTCGGCCTCGGGCAGCACCAGGACGCCGGCCGCGGAGGTGTGGATGCGGCCCTGCGACTCGGTGACCGGGACCCGCTGCACGCGGTGCACGCCGCCCTCGTACTTCAGCCGGGCCCAGACGCCCTCGCCGGCCTCGTTCACCCGGCCCTTGACCGCCACCTGGACGTCCTTGTAGCCGCCGAGGTCGGACTCGGTCGACTCCAGGACCTCGGTCTTCCAGCCCTGACGCTCGGCGTAGCGCATGTACATGCGCAGCAGGTCGCCGGCGAACAGCATCGACTCCTGGCCGCCCTCGCCGCCCTTGATCTCCAGGATGACGTTCTTCTCGTCCATCGGGTCGCGCGGGATCAGCAGCTTGTGCAGCCGCTCCTCAAGCACCGTGCGGCGCTCTTGCATCCCCGGGATCTCCTCGCCGAAGGAGGGGTCCTCAGTGGCCAGCTCCTCGGCGGCGGTGATGTCCTCGACGACGCTGTGGTACTCGCGGTAGGTCTCCGCGATCGGGCCGAGTTCGGCGTACCGCTTGCCGAGCTTGCGCGCGACGTCCTGGTCAGCGTGGACAGACGGGTCCGCCAGCTTCGTCCCCAGCTCGGCGTACTCGGCGAGCAGGTCGTCGATGACCTCGAACATGTCACGTCCTCAAGTTGCTGCCAGCGATACACGGCCCCCGGCGACACTGTGGTCTTACAGAACCGCTGTGCCGCCTATAAAACGCGAAGGCGGCGCCGGAGCCAGCGGACCTGGGGTCCACGGCACCGGCGCCGCCGCACGCGCTACTTGCTGGCGTCCTTCTTGCCGAAACGAGCCTCGAAGCGGGCCACGCGGCCGCCGGTGTCGAGGATCTTCTGCTTGCCGGTGTAGAACGGGTGGCACTGCGAGCACACCTCGGCGTGGATCACGCCGTTCGGGGCAGTGCTGTGGGTCTCGAACGTGGCGCCACAACCGCAGGTCACGGTGGTGACCCGGTAGGTCGGGTGGATGTCAGGCTTCATTGGGAGCTCCTTGGGGTCAGTGGCCGCCGGGTCTCCATCGACTGGGGTGAACCGGGACCGACGAACCATCTTAACGGCAGCCGGGGGGTGCTTATTCCACCCCTGGTCAGGCCGACGGGATGAGGACCCGCGCCAGGAAGCCCAGGGTGCGCGCCCAACTCTCGTGCCCGGGGTCCAGCACCGCGCGGTGCGCCATCCCGGGGAACTCCGCGAGCTCGACCTCGTCCCCGGCCTCGCGGGCCGCGTCGGCGAAGTTCCGCGACTGGGAGATCGGGACCCGGTCGTCCTCGTCGCCGTGCACCAGCAGCAGCGGGGTCTCCAGCGGGAGCAGCGCCGACGGCGAGGTCGCCGCGTAGCGGTCCGGGACCTCCTCGGGGGTGCCGCCCAGGAACTCCACGGTCGCCGGGACGTCCAGGACTCCGAGGCCCTCGCGCGCCGAGCCCACGCCCAGCCGCTCGTGGGCCGCGTCGTAGAGGTTCGCCACGCCGGCTTGCGAGACCGCGGCGCAGACCTGGAACTCCGAGGCCAGCCACAGCGCGAGGTGGCCGCCGGCCGAGTGGCCGACCAGGGCCGTGCGGTCGGTGTCCAGCGGGAAGTCGGCGGACAGGGCGCCGAGCTGGTCCAGGGAGGCCGCGACGTCGTCCAGGGTGACGCGCCAGGCCTGCCCGCCCCCGCCGTCGCCGACCCGGCGGTAGTCGATGTTCCACGCCGCGAACCCGCGCTCGGCCAGATCCTCGGCCAGCGGTTCCATCAGCTCGCGGTCGAAAGGGGTGCGCCAGAACCCGCCGTGGATCAGCACCACGATCGGGAACGGTCCCTCGCCTTCGGGCACGAACAGGTCGGCGACCTGGGAGGGATGCGGTCCGTACGGATGAGTGGCCGGGGTGATCGTCACCCCGGCCACCTTACTTAACTCCGGTCGAAACCGTTACTGCTGAACGGTTTACGCCTGAGGACCGACTGCTTACTCCTGAGGACCGACCGCGGTCTTCTGGATGGTCATCAGGAACTCGGCGTTCGACTTGGTCTTCTTCATCCGGTCCAGCAGGAGCTCCATCGCCTGCTGCTGGTCCAGCGCGTGCAGCACCCGGCGGAGCTTCCAGACGATGCTGAGCTCCTCGGCGCCGAGCAGCAGCTCCTCCTTGCGGGTGCTCGACGGGTCGACGTCGACCGCCGGGAAGATGCGCTTGTCGGCGAGCTTGCGGTCCAGCCGCAGCTCCATGTTGCCGGTGCCCTTGAACTCCTCGAAAATCACCTCGTCGAGGCGGGAGCCGGTCTCCACCAGCGCGGTGGCCAAGATGGTCAGCGAGCCGCCGTTCTCGATGTTGCGCGCCGCGCCGAAGAACTTCTTCGGCGGGTACATCGCCTGGCTGTCCATACCGCCGGTGAGGATGCGGCCGGAGGCCGGGGCACTGGTGTTGTAGGCGCGGCCCAGGCGGGTGATCGAGTCCAGCAGGATCACCACGTCGTGGCCCAGCTCCACCAGCCGCTTGGCCCGCTCGATGGCCAGCTCGGCGACCGTGGTGTGGTCCTCGGCCGGACGGTCGAAGGTCGAGGCGATGACCTCGCCCTTCACCGAGCGCTGCATGTCGGTGACCTCTTCGGGCCGCTCGTCCACCAGCACCACCATCAGGTGGCACTCGGGGTTGTTCTGGGTGATCGCGTTGGCGACGGCCTGCATGATCATGGTCTTGCCGGTCTTCGGCGGGGCCACGATCAGACCGCGCTGGCCCTTGCCGATCGGCGCGATCATGTCGATGATGCGCGTGGTCAGGATCCCGGGCTCGGTCTCCAGGCGGAGCCGGTCCTGCGGGTACAGCGGAGTCATCTTCGTGAACTCCGGGCGCTGCCGGGCGGCTCCGGGCTCCAGGCCGTTGATCGAGTCCAGCCGCACCAGGGCGTTGAACTTCTCCCGGCGCTCGCCCTCCTGCGGGGCCCGGATCACGCCGGTGACCGCGTCGCCCTTGCGCAGGCCGTTCTTGCGGACCATGGCCAGCGAGACGTAGACGTCGTCGGGGCCGGGCAGGTAGCCCGAGGTCCGCACGAAGGCGTAGTTGTCCAGGATGTCCACGATGCCGCCGACCGGGATCAGGACGTCGTCGTCGCTGATCGTGGTGTCGACGTCGCCGCCGCCCTCGTTGCGGTTGCGGCTGCGGCGGTTCTGCCGGTCCTCGCGGTTGCGGTTGCGGTCCCGGGTGCGGCGGTTGCCGCCGCGGCGGTCGTCGAAGTCGTCGCCGGAGTTCTGGTTCTGGTTGCCGCTGGAGCCCTGGCCGGAGCCCTGCTGACTGGAACCCTGGCTGGAACCCTGCTGTCCGGAACTCTGTTGTCCGGAGCCCTGTTGTCCGGAGCCCTGTTGTCCGGAGCCCTGCTGGCGGTCGCCCTGGCGGTCGCCCTGACGCTCGCCGGAGCCGTCCCGGCCCCGGTCGCCGCGCTCCCGGCGGTTGTTGTTGTTCCGGTCCCGGCGGCCCCGCTGCTGGTCGCCGTCGCCCTGGCCGGAGCCGTCCCGGCCCTGGCCGCCCTGGCCGGACTCGGCGGTGGCGGTGGCGGTGGCGGCCGCGGCGGTCGCAGGGGCCTGACCCTCGGCGGTGGCCACGGCGCTCTCGGCGGCCTTGGCGGCGCGCTCGGCGCGCTCCGGGCCGGCGGCACGCTCGGTACGGTCGGCGCGCTCAGCACGCGCCGCCGGCTCGGCGGCGCCCTTCTCGACCCGCTCGCGCTGCGGCTGCTCGGGGATGTCGGCACGGACGTCAGTGCCCTGCACCTGGGCGGCGGCCTTCTCGACCGCGGCGGCGGTGCGGCTGGTGCGGCGCGCGGTGGTCCGCGCGGGCGCCGCCGCGGCGGCGGGCTCGGCCTTGCCGGCCCCGCCGTTCTTCTCCTGAATTGCCTCGACGAGCTGGCCCTTGCGCATCCGCGCGGTGCCGGTGATCCCCAGGCTCACGGCGTAAGCCTGAAGCTCGGGGAGCAGCATCGAGGACAACCCCTTGCCGGCGCGCCCGGCGGGGGCGGTGGCGGGGGATTCAGTCGTGGTGTCGCTCACGAAGCGATCCTTCCTGGTCGCCGGCCGCGCTGAGTACTCCGTGGAGGACCACTTCGAGCCGGGGACAGGTGCTGGTTGTGAAGAGCTGTGTTGAATTTGGAACCAAAGCCGCGATACAGGTACCCGCACGTGACCGACGCTGTGTTTGACAACATTCGACACAGGTCAGTCGCGGATGCTTTCACACGGGGATACCTAGACCGCACTCGCGCGAAGTTCCGCCGCCGACGGTCGTGCCCGCCAAGGGAGGAGGAGTCGCGCTGTCGCTCACCAATGGAGACGTAGGTGCTCGACAGGAGAGTAACACCTCGTGGTGGTCAACGGGACGCCGAGCTGTGCGCGCCGTCCCAACGAAAACCATACGCGGGCGCTGCTCTCATGTTCACAGTCCCCCGTGGCGTGGGTTTGAATCCTTGCCGACATCTCTGCCTGTGCCGGAATCCATTCCCCGCCCCGCGCCTTCGGTCGCGTTCAAGGATACCGCACCGGCGGCGTCGACGGCGAGCGCCAGGGCCCGCCAGCCGGCCGGCGCGGCCGCCGTACCGACCTTGATCA
Source organism: Catenulispora pinisilvae (assembly GCF_015356865.1). Classification (GTDB taxonomy): domain Bacteria; phylum Actinomycetota; class Actinomycetes; order Streptomycetales; family Catenulisporaceae; genus Catenulispora; species Catenulispora pinisilvae. Next base: position 7,363 of record NZ_JAAFZA010000248.1, on the reverse strand, counting down.
CCGCTTCCACCTGGTCTTCCGTCGTCAGAACCAGAACGGTCGGGCCGGCGCCGGAGACCACCGCGGCGTGCCCGGCCGCCCGCAGCTCGGCGATCAGCGCGGCCGCGCCGGGCATGGCCGGCGCGCGGTATTCCTGGTGCAGCCGGTCCTGGGTGGCGGCCAGCAGCAGGTCGGCCCGGCCCTGGGTGAGCGCGGCGGTCAGCAGCGCGGTCCGGCCGGCGTTGCGCGCGGCGTCGGCGTGCGGCACCAGCTTGGGCAGCAGACCCCGCGCGACCTCGGTCGAGAGCCCCGCCTCCGGGACGAACGCCACGGCCCGCACCGATTCGGCGGGCTCCACCCGCAGCACCCGCGCGGTGTCGGCGGCGGCGTCGGAGATTTCACCCGCTTGGTCCAACCAGGCGATGGTGAAGCCGCCGCGCAGGCAGGCCGCCACGTTGTCCGGATGGCCCTCCAACTCGGCGGCCAGTTGGAACACCTCGTCATCGGACAGCGTCGCGCCGACCGTCAGCGCCCGGGCCGCCACGATCCCGGCGCAGATCGCCGCCGCCGAGGAGCCCAGGCCCCGGGCGTGCGGGATCCGGTTGGCGCAGACCAGCTCCAACCCCGGCGGACGGGCCCCGAGCCGGTCGAACGCCGCGCGCATGGCCCGCACCACCAGGTGCCCCTCGTCCCGGGCGACCGTGTCGGCCCCCTCCCCCGCGACGTCCACCCGCAGCCCGGCGTCGGCTATCCGGACCATCACCTCGTCGTACCACCCGAGCGCCAGGCCCAGGGAGTCGAAGCCGGGTCCGAGGTTCGCGCTGGTGGCCGGGACGCGGACGCGCACCGGGGCGGCTCGGAAGACAGGGCTCGGCATTGTGCTCCGTTCGTGCTGAGGGATCGAGCGCTCAGCTATATCAGAACATTCCTTAGGTGAGGCTGAGAGCTTCGGCCACCGCCGTCACCTCGGCCGGCACCGGATCCGGCAGCGGCGGCGCGGCCTTGACCGCCCACTCAGGGTCCTTCAACCCGTGCCCGGTGACCGTGATGACGATCCGCTTCCCGGCCTCAAGTCGGCCCGCCTGAGCCAACTTGAGGATGCCCGCGACGCCCGCGGCCGAGGCCGGCTCGACGAACACGCCCTCCTCGGCCGACAGCACCCGGTGCGCGGTCAGGATCTCCTCGTCGGTCACCGCCTCGATGACGCCGGAGGAGGCCTCGCGGGCCGCGACGGCCAGATCCCACGAAGCCGGGTTGCCGATCCGGATGGCGGTGGCGATGGTGTCCGGGTGCTCGACCGGCGCGCCGTGCACCAGCGGGGCGGCGCCGGCGGCCTGGAAGCCGAACATCCGCGGGGTTCGCGTCGCCGGACCCTCCTTCGCGTACTCCTGATAGCCGAGCCAGTACGCGGAGATGTTCCCGGCGTTCCCGACCGGCAGGGCGTGGATGTCCGGCGCGTCGCCGAGGACGTCGACGATCTCGAACGCCGCGGTCTTCTGGCCCTGCAACCGCACCGGGTTCACCGAGTTCACCAGCGCGACCGGGTACTTCGCCGCCAGTTCGCGGGCCAGCCGCAGGCAGTCGTCAAAATTACCCTCGACCGGCAACTGGGTCGCACCGTGCGCCAGCGCCTGGGCCAGCTTGCCCAGCGCGATCTTGCCGGCCGGCACCAGGACCACCGGCTTGAGCCCGCCGCGCACCGCGTAGGCGGCGGCCGAGGAGCTGGTGTTGCCGGTGGAGGCGCAGACCACGGCCTCGGCCCCGGCCTGCTTGGCCAGCGAGATCGCGGTGGTCATGCCGCGGTCCTTGAACGAGCCGGTCGGGTTCATGCCCTCGACCTTGACGAACACCTCGCACCCGGTGAGCGCGGACAGCCGGGGCGCGGACAGCAGCGGCGTGCCGCCCTCGCCCAGCGTGACCACGGGCGTGCCGGCGTCGACCGGCAGCCACTGTCGGTACTCCTCGATCACGCCTCGCCAAGCCATGTCCGCCAGCTCCTCTATTTATGGGGAGGGATTATTCGGATTCCACGCGCATGACGCTGGACACGTCACGCACATAGTCCTGCGCCCGCAGCCGGGCCACGGTCGCGGTCAGCGCCGCGTCCGGGGCCAGGTGCGTCACGATCACCAGCTGGGCGTCCAGGCCGCGCCCGGACTGCCGCACCGTGGCGATCGACACGTCCTGTTCTGCGAAGATACCGGCCACCGCCGACAGGACGCCCGGCTTGTCGTCCACGTCCAGGCTGATGTGGTAGCGGGTCTTGGCCTCGCCGACCGGCCGCACGGTCAGCCCGGCGTACGCCGACTCCCCGGGCCCGCGCGATCCGGTCACCTTGTTCCGGGCGATGGCCACCAGGTCGCCGAGCACCGCCGAGGCGGTCGGGGCGCCGCCGGCGCCGGGACCGTAGAACATCAGCTGGCCGGCCGCCTCGGACTCGATGAACACCGCGTTGTAGGCCTCGCGCACACCGGCCAGCGGATGGCTGCGCGGGATCATCGCCGGGTGCACCCGCGCCGAGACCTTTCCGGCCACCGGGTCCACCTCGCAGATGGCCAGCAGCTTCACCACCGAGCCCATCGCCCGGGCCGAGGCGATGTCCGCCGCGGTGACCTCGGTGATGCCCTCGCGGTACACGTCGGAGGCGGTGACCCGGCTGTGGAAGGCCAGCCCGGCCAGGATCGCGGCCTTGGCGGCGGCGTCGAAGCCCTCGACGTCGGCGGTCGGGTCGGCCTCGGCGTAGCCCAGCGCGGTGGCCTCCTCCAGCGCCTCGCTGAAGCCGGCGCCGGTGGTGTCCATCCGGTCCAGGATGAAGTTGGTGGTGCCGTTGACGATGCCCAGGACCCGGTGCACCCGGTCCCCGACCAGCGACTCGCGCAGCGGACGCACCAGCGGGATGGCCCCGGCGACCGCGGCTTCGTAATAGAGGTCGGCGCCGTGTTTCTCGGCGGCCTGATACAGCGTCGCGCCTTCCTCGGCGAGCAGCGCCTTGTTCGCCGACACCACGGACTTGCCGGACTCCAGCGCGGCCAGGATCAGCGCGCGCGAGGGCTCGATCCCGCCGATGACCTCGATGACCAGGTCGATGTCGTCCCGTTTGACCAGCGCCTCGGCGTCCGTCGTGAACAGTTTCGGGTCCACCCCCGGCACCTCGCGGGCCCGGTTCGGACGGCGCACGGCGATCCCGGCCAGCTCCAACGGGGCCCCGACCCGCGCGGCCAGGTCGGCGGCGTTGGCCGTCATCAGGCGCGCGACTTCCGAGCCGACTACCCCACAGCCCAGCAGTGCCACCTTCAGCGGCTCAGTACGCATCGCAAACCCCATCGCCTCGATCGGTGCCGTACGCATCGGCGAGCACGGCACGGTGTCCTGTCAGTCTGGCCGAATCCCATTCCTCGACAACCCGTGGTCCGGGATGTGGAATATGCGAGCGTACTAGTAGCCGGCCAGACGATTGATTCCTGGGGGTTCCGGCTAGCAGGACCGCCGGCCGACAAGCAGTTTTGCGAAACGGCTTAGGGCAAGGCCCTCCTGGCCGCGGCAGCGAAACACTGTGCGACCCGGACGGCCGCCCTCAGCCCTGGTTGGCTTCGGGTGGCCGGCCGGGGCGGCCAGGCGCCGCTACTGTGCCCTTGGCAGCCAGAGGCTGCGTGTCGTTTCGCGCCGGTACCCCCAGGAATCAATCGGCTAGCCGAGGTCCAGCCCTAGCAGGTCGTCCTCGGTCTCGCGGCGCACGATGACCCGCGCCGTGCCGTCCTTCACCGCGATGACCGGCGGCTTGAGCAGGTGGTTGTAGTTGCTGGCCATCGAGCGGCAGTAGGCCCCGGTCGCGGCCACCGCCAGCAGGTCGCCGGGCGCGGTGTCGCCGGGCAGCCAGGCGTCGCGCACCACGATGTCGCCGGACTCGCAGTGCTTGCCGACCACCCGGCTCAGCGCCGCCTGGGCCCGGCTGGCCCGGCTGACCAGCGAGACCGTGTACTCGGCGTCGTAGAGCGAGGTGCGGATGTTGTCGGACATGCCGCCGTCCACTGAGACGTAGGTGCGCAGGCCGGGCAGCGGCTTGACGGTGCCGACCTCGTAGAGCGTGATCCCGGGCGGACCGGCGATGGCCCGGCCGGGCTCGACGGACAGCCGCGGGTGCGCCAGCCCCGCGGCGTCGCACTCCCGGGCCACGATCTCCTTCAGCCGGGCCGCGATCTCGGCGACCGGCGCCGGGTCGTCGGCCTCGGTGTAGGCGATGCCCAGCCCGCCGCCGAGGTCCAGCTCGGGCAGCTCGATCCCGTGGTCCCGCCTGATCGCGGCCAGCGCCTCGGTCAGCCGGTGCGCGGCCACCTCGAACCCGGCGGTGTCGAAGATCTGACTGCCGATGTGCGAGTGCAGCCCGGTCAGCTCCAGCTGCTCGGCGTGCTTCAGGATGCGCGTGACGGCGTCCGCCGCCGCCCCGCCGGCCAGCGAGAAGCCGAACTTCTGGTCCTCGTGCGCGGTGGCGATGAACTCGTGGGTGTGCGCCTCGACGCCGGCGGTCACCCGCACCATGACCGGCTGCCGGACGCCCCGATCAGCGGCGATGGCGGCCAGTCGCTCTATCTCGTCGTGCGAGTCGACGATGATCCGGCCCACCCCGGCGTCCACCGCGCGCTCCAGCTCGGCGACGGACTTGTTGTTGCCGTGGAAGCCCAGACGGCTCGCGGGGAACCCGGCGCGCAGCGCGACCGCCAGCTCGCCGCCGGAGCAGACGTCCAAATGCAGCCCCTCGTCCGCGGCCCACTTGGCGATGGCCACCGACAGGAAGGACTTGCCCGCGTAGAACACGTCCGCGTCCGCACCGAACGCCTCGACCCACTCCCGGGCCCGGCGCCGCCAGTCGTCCTCGTCGATCAGGTAGGCCGGGGTGCCGTACTCGCGCGCCAGCTCGCGGACGTCGGCCCCGGCGAAGGTGAGCGCGCCGGAGCCGGCGTCGCGCACCACCCCGCCGGGCCAGATCTTCCGGTCCAGCCGGTTGACGTCCGCCGGGGCGGCGCCGTGGCCGCCCTCGGGGAGGACGTCGGCGTAGCGGGGCCCGGCGGGGTGCGCGCTTCTGCTCATGGACCGAGAGTGTTCCCTACTTCAGGTCCGATTTGTCACATGCGCTCAGGTGCCGAGACGCCGAGGAGGTCCAGGCCGTTGCGCAGGACGGTCTGGGTGGCCTCCAGCAGCCACAGGCGCGCGCGGTTCAGCTCGGTCGGCTTCTCGTCGCCGATCGGCAGGATGCGGCAGTCCTTCTTCTCCGACTGCCAGCCGTGGTACTTCTTCGCCAGATCCTCGAGGAAGTGCGCCACCTTGTGAACTTCGCGCTGGCCTGCTGCCTGAGCGATGACGCGCGGGAACTCGGCGAGCGCCGCGAGCAGTTCCTCCTCGCGGGGGTGGACGAGAAGCTTGGGGTCGAAGTCCTCAACCGCGCCCTGGTCGAGGCCGAGATCCGCGGCGTTACGCTTGACCGCGCAGGTGCGGGCGTGCGCGTACTGGACGTACCAGACCGGGTTCTCGGGGGCGTTGGTAGTGAGCAGGTCCACATCCAGCACCAGCTCGTTGTCGGTCGACGACCGCGCCAGCGCGTACCGCGCCGCGTCCACCCCGATCAGCTCGATCACGTCGTCCAGCGTGACGATGTTCCCGGTCCGCTTGGAGAGCTTGACCTCCTGGCCGTCCTTCACCATCTTCACGAACTGGCCGATCAGGACCTCGATGTCGTTGTCCGGATCGTCGCCGGAACACGCGGCCAACGCCTTGAGCCGGCCGACGTAGCCGTGGTGGTCGGCGCCGAGCATGTAGATGCACGGCGAGAATCCGCGGTCCCGCTTGTTCAGGTAGTAGGCGCAGTCGGCGGAGAAATAGGTGCGCTCGCCGTTGGAGCGCACGATGACCCGGTCCTTGTCGTCGCCGAAGTCGGTGGTGCGCAGCCAGAGCGCGCCGTCCTGCTCGAAGACGTGCCCCTGCTCGGCGAGCCGGTCGGCGACGCCCTCGACGGCGCCGGAGTCGTGCAGCGTGCGCTCGGCGAACCAGACGTCGAAGTGCGTGCGGAACTTCTCCAGCGACTCCTGCTGGAGCCGCAGCTGGAGCTTGTAGCCGGCGGTGCGGAAGGCCTCGACCTGTGCCTCCTGCGGCAGCTGGGTCAGGACCGGGTGCTCCGCGAGGATCGCCTGAGCCAGATCCTTGATATACGCGCCCTCATACAGGCCCTGCCCGGCGGGCACGTCCTGCCCGTTCGCCCGCAGCGCCAGCGACATGCCGAAGTTGTTCATCTGGTTGCCGGCGTCGTTGATGTAGAACTCGCGGGTGACGTCGGCACCGGCGGCCTCCAGCAGCCGGCCGAGCGCGTCGCCGACCGCGGCCCACCGGGTGTGGCCCAGGTGCAGCGGGCCGGTCGGGTTGGCCGAGACGAACTCCAGGTTGATGTTCTGGCCGACGAACGTCTGGCTCCGGCCGTACGCCGCGCCCTGCTCGACGATGGTCTTGGCCACCTCCCCGGCCGCACCGGCGGCCAGCCTCAGGTTGAGGAACCCGGGTCCGGCGACGTCGACGCCCGCGATCCCCTCGACCTTGCGCAGCCGGTCCGCGAGCAGCTCGGCCAGCGCGCGCGGCGGCATTGCGGCCGCCTTGGTCAGCTGGAGGGCGACGTTGGTGGCGTAGTCGCCGTGGTCGCGGTTCTTCGGTCGCTCGACGGTCACGGTCGCCGGGACCGCGGTCAGGGTCAGCGCGCCGTCGGCGACGGCGGCGTGCACGGTGTCGAGGACGGCCTGGGAAAGCTGCTCGGGAGTCACCCGGTCAAGATTACGGGACCGGGATCCTCACGCCGCGCGGGTTACGGCGACGGCCCTACGCCGGCGGCCCGCCGGGTGCGGCCAGCGCCCGCACCGTGTCCACCAGATCCACCGGCTCGAACGGCTTGGTGATGTAGGCATCCGCCCCGGCCGACTCGCCGCGCCGCCGGTCCGCCGGCAGCGCCGCGGCCGTCACCACGACCACCCGGGGCCGGCCGAGCGCCGGATCCCGCTTGAGCCGGCGCAGGACGTCCAGCCCGCCGGGGCCGGAGTCCGGGAGCAGCAGGTCCAGGGTGACCACGTCGGTGCCCGGCACCAATTCCAGGCACCGGGCGCCCGAGGCGGCCTCGGCGACCTCGAATCCCTCCAGCTCCAGGTTGATCCGGATCAGGGTCCTGATGGCATCGCTGTCATCGACCACGAGGACCCGCGCGGGGCCGCCGGTTGTTGTCACGGGCCCACCGTAGCGGGCACATGTTAAGAGCTAGTGTGTCGCGCCCGGCGGATTCGGGGTCGATGGGAGCGCGGGGGTGGTGTGCGCTCCGCCGACGTCACCGGGCGTAGTCGGCGGCGATGGTGAGGTG
>NZ_JAAFZA010000247.1 GCF_015356865.1 Catenulispora pinisilvae | reverse complement strand
TGTATAAGAGACAGGCCCGCCGCCGCGCCACCACCCGCGCCGATCGCGTCACCGGCCACCACAACACGGCCGCCAGCGCCGCGAACGGCAATAGCACGCCGATGATCACCAGCAGCACCTTCACCGTGCCCATGAACGCCTGCCAGCCGTCATGCAGTCCGCGCTGGAACGCGTTCTGGTGCTTGGGCGTCGGGGTCGCCGCCGGGGCGGTCGCCTGTGGCACGAGGAAGGTGACGGTGATCGTGGATAGCGATACCTGATCGTTCAGTGCGGCCAGCTGTGCCTGCATCGACTCCAGGTCCGACTCGCGGCGCGACAGCTCGCCTTCTAGTGTCACCACGTCGGACAGGTTCGTCGCGCTCTTCATCAGGTCCGTGATGCGCGCGATGCTCGCCTGCTGTGCGGTGATGCGGGTGCCGGTGTCCACTACCTGTGCCGTGACGTCGGATGCCGAGCGGGTCTCGTCTTGTACGACGCCGCCGGTGCCCAGCTGTCCGATCACCTTCTCGAACGCCGCCGACGGTACCCGGAGTGTCACAGTGGACTGAGTCAGTCCCTGCACGTCCGGCACCGTTCCGGACTGTGAGTTCTCGCCGCCCACGAATCCGCCGTTGCTCTCGGCCAGTGTTTCGGCGTTCGCGGTGGCGGCTGTGACGTCCTTGGTACGCACCGTCATCGTCGCCGAGTAGACGATGCTGCGCCCGGCCACCGGCGCCTTCGCCAGCGAGTTCTGCCCCGCCGAGGGCGCTGCCGCCTGGTTCGGCGCCGAGTCGCCCGACGCCCCGCCGCCGGAGTTGCCGACGCCCGCGGGACCGGCGGCCCTGGCTGCGCTCGACGACGCGCTCTTGCTGCTGCCGGCACCGCACCCGGCACTGAGCCCGACTATCACTATCGCGGTCAAGACCGCCGCGGCCCGTCTCCGCCCCACATGAGTACCCTGGCTCATTCGTAAGCACCCTGACTCATACGCCAGACCCTCCCGAGACCCGACTCGGCCCGGCCGTCCTTATTGGCCGGCCTGTGACCGAGCTGTCACGGCACTGGGACGACGGCGCGTGGCCCGCGGTTCCCGGTCAGGGCCTCACGGTTCGGTCACAGGCTGGCGTCGGAACGGTGCTGGCGGTGTTGTTAGGCGTTCCTAGTGGTTCGCCACCGGGACCGCATTGATCTGCGCGGCGGTGAGCGGCTGGTTGAACACCTCGACGTTCGACAGCGCGCCGTTGAACCAGTCCGTCGCGTTCCCGTAGTACTGAGCGCGCCCCATGGCCAGGGGGCCGTTCGACACGTATGGGGTGGGGTCGCTGACCGTCTGCTGGAGCTGGCCGTTCACATACAGCTGCATCTGCTTGGTGCCGGCGTCGTAGACCCCTGCGAGCCTGGTCCAGGTGGTGGCGGCCGCCTTGGCGGTCGAATACGCGCGGTAGGCGGTGGGGTTCGGGCCGTCCACGCTCACCCGGGAGAAGGCCCAGACGCCGGTCGGGCTGTCGGGGCTGTTGCCCATGTACTGGAGGTAGAAGCCGCTGTTCTGTGAGGCGTCCTGACTCACCATGGTCTGTTCGGCGGGGGTGTCGGCCGCGGCCAGGTATACGTCCGCGAGGATCGTGAAGCTCCCGGTGGGGCTGGTGTCGACCACCGGCCCGGTGGTGACGATCTGGCTGTTCTTCCCGTTGAACAGGCAGGAGGTGCCGGCCCACCAACCGTTCGACGCCGCACCGTTGTGCACGGTCGTGGAATCGATCGCCGTGTTGCCCGTGGTCTGGTTCAGGATCCAGTTGGCGATCGGTGTCGGTACGGTGACCGGAGGGGGTGCCTGCTGCGTGGTCGGCTTGGCCGCGGGCTTGGACGTGCTGGGTGCGGCGGGCGCGGAACTCGTGGACGGCGGCGCCGAGGTCGAGGCCGGGGGCGGGGACACGATCACAGGCTTCTGCGAAGGCGGCGGAGTGCTCGACGCCGTGGGGACGTCGACGGTCGGCACGCCGGCCAAGGCGACTTGTGCGGTGGCATTCGTGGCCACGGAAGGCCGGAACGCCAGCCACAGACCCGCGAACAGGATGACGACCGACGCCAGAACCGCGAAGAGCCCGCCGAGCCAGCGCGGCAGCAGCGCCGTCTGGTTGTAGGCGCCGGCGGCTGTGACCGGCTGGCGGCCGGAGACCTGCAACGTCGTGGTGTAGGGGTGGTTGACCTTCTGCCCGAACCACAACAGGCGCTCGGGACGCATTCGCAGCACACTGAAATGCGCGCGGCCCGGCTGGATTTGCAGACTCGGCTTCCGGATGTCGATGTCGACCCGGTTGCCCGGCCCGGAGGCCGAGACCGAAGCGGTGGCCAGGGCGTTGCCGTAGTTGGAGACCACGAGCCGCGGCCTGGCGCGCCGCCAGCCCCGCACCGTCGGCGGCAGCATCTCGGCCCGGACGTCGACGAACGAGGCCACGGTGAGGGTGCCCTCGGGCACCATGACGTCCTCGGGGTTCTCCACCGGCGTCACGCGGACCCCGTAAGGGTGCGGTCCCGCGGCGGAATCGGAAGCCCGCGGCGGGGAGAACGTCAGGGTCACCTCGCCGGTCGTCCCCGGATACAACCGGATCGTCGCGGGCTCGACGACGCACCACACGGCCGGATCCCCGACCACCTCGACGCGGTACTCCTCGACGATGTCCCCGGCGTTCCTGATCCGGAGGTCGACGACAGCGCTATCCCCGGTTTCGACCGCGGCTGACAGCGGTTCCAGGTTGACCCACTGGCTCACTCTGAAAAGCTAGCGGCCGGGCGGTCATTCGGCAGCGGCTGGAAGGGCCACGTCGAGGGCAGGCATTGTTGCCCGAACGGACCTTTGTCGGGGATACCGGCCGTGGGATGCAGGGGGCGGTATAGGGCCCATAGGGCCGCCGGCGCGGGGCGCGAAGTAGCGCGATGATGGCTGCTCGGCCGTTACCGCCCGCGACCCGGCCGCGCCGGTGCAGGTGCCGGCGCCGATGCCGATGCCGATGCGACCATCAGCGACAGCAGCCGGTTGAGTTCGGCTCGGTCCTTGGTGGAAAGCATGGCGAAGAGTTCGTCCTGCATCGCCTTGAAGGAGTCTTCGAGCTCAGCGAGCAGCGCCCGGCCGGCCTCCGTGATCTCCAGCCGGTTGCGGCGCGGGTCGGCGGGATCAGGTTCGCGGCTCACGAGCCCGCCGCGCTCGAGCCCCGCGGTCTCGTCGGAGACGCTTCGGCGGTCCATGCCGAGCCGGCGTCCCAGATCGGCCTGGCTCGAAGGTCCGAACTCCTCGAGGACAGCCAGCATGCCGTAGGCGGCTTTCGAGGCGCCGAGCCTGGCCACCAGGTCCGTCGCGAGCTGGCCGGCCTGCGCGGCCGTCAGGGTGATCGCGTAGCTCGGCAGTGCGCGCAGCCGTGCGGGCGCCTCGGTGAAGTCCACTCTCGTGAGACTAGACCAGCACTCCTGCCTCGGCTAAGTTGAAAGAACAGCGTTGAATATACAACGCTGCGTTGTAGTCTCAACGAAAGGCTGTGGCATGACCAGCACTCCCGACCTCGTGGTCCCCCGGATCTTCGCCGCGATCGACGACCACCGCTTCGACGACCTCCCCGCCTTCTACACGGCGGACGTGCGAGCCGACACCGCGGTCGGACGGATCCACGGCCGCGACGAACTCGTCGCCGCGCAGCGTGCGATCCACGAGCCGGTGGCAGCCCTCCAGCACCTCGTGACCGGCGTCATCGTGGCGCCCCGCGAGGACGACGCCGACGCCGACGTCCGAGCCAACATCGTCGCCACCTTCTGCGATGACCAGCACCGCCCGACCCTGGAAGGCGGCAGCGTCTGGCGCGGTCGGTTGCGCCGCCGTGGCGATGACTGGCAGGTCTGCGAGTTCAGCCTGGACCTGGTCTGGTCTCGCGGCGAGATACCGGCCGAATGGGGCGTCGCGAGTTGATGGCCGCTGCCGCACGGCGCCGAAGCACCGTGCGGCCGCCTGCTGGCTACCGCCTACCGCCTACTACGTACTGCCTACCGCCTCAGACCTTGAACCGCACCACCTGCGGGTCGTGGTCGCTGGCCTGGTCGGAGTACTCGGAGTTGACGTGCACCACCTGGTAGCTCAGGTCCTTGATACCCTTGCTCACCAGGATGTGGTCCAGCACCTCGGACACGCCCTCATAGTCGTACGTGTACTGCTCGTTGATCGGCAGGGTGCCGATCAGGTCGGTGAGGATCGAGGTGCCGGTGCCGTCGGAGGTGCCGGTGCGCAGGGAGTTCACGGCCGGGCTGAACTGGTAGTCGTTGAGGTCGCCGAGGACCACCACGTCGGCCTTCTTGTCGACGTCGAGCAGGTTCTGCACGAAGTCGTGCTCGACCTGCGCCTGGCCGGCGCGCTGGATCGCCGAGGACTGGGCCGGGTACTGGAAGCGGCCGTCCTGGCTCTGGTCGCCGAGCTTGGCGACGAAGTGGTCGGCGATGACGAAGACGTCCTTGCCTCGGAACTCGAACTCGCCGACCAGCGGCTTGCGGCTGGCGGTCCAGACCGGGTCGGTCGGGTCGATGCGGCCCGGGGACAGGGTCAGCGCCGGGTCGCCGTGCTTGCTGACCACCTGGGTGCCGGTGGTCGTGCGGTCGGCGTTCGCCGGGCCGGAGTCCACGAACTTCACCCGGGCCGGGTTGTACAGGAACACGGTGCGGATGTTGCCGCCGGGCTGGCCGCCGTCCTGGTCGTTGGCCGGGTCGATCTCGCGCCAGGCGTAGTGCGGGCCGCCGGCCGCCGCGATGGCCGCGGTCAGCTTGGTCAGGGTCTGGTCGGCGGCGACGGTGCCGTCGTCGGTGGCGCCGCTGTTGTCCTGGACCTCCTCGACCGAGACGATGTCCGGGGTGGCGAGGTTGGTGACGATGCCGGCGCCCAGGCGCTGGAACTTGGCGGCCGGGTCCGACGGGGCCAGGTTCTCCACGTTGTACGTGGCCACCGACAGGTCCTTGGCCGGGTCCGGGGCGGCGACGACCGGGGCCAGGTGGTTGTTCTGCACGGTGCCCAGCGTCGAGGCCGCGATGAGGAAGCCGCCGTACTGCGAGTAGTCCAGCGGGCCGACGGTCGCGCCGGTGAAGACGTCGCCGACGTTCACGTGCGGGTTGCTGCCGTCGGCCGGGACGACCTCCAGCCGGCCCGAGGGCGTCTGGTTCTCGCCGAGCAGTTCCGAGCCGCCGCGGTAGGTGGCGGCCTCGTTCGGCTTCACCGTCACGTATTGCTCGCCGTAGGTGTCGGACGGGCCGACCACGCGCGCGTCGTCCACCTCGACCCGCATGCCCTGGATCGAGCGGTAGAAGTCGAGCACCGAGCGGGTCGGGACGACCGGCGTGCTCTCGATGTTCGCGCCGCCCAGGTTCGGGGCGTAGGTCGCCGGGACGTTCGCCGCCGACAGCACGATCGGGGCCGGCAGCGCGTTGCCGCTGCTGACCTCGGTGACCGTCGGGCTGCCGATCTCGGTGACCGACAGGTTCGAGGTGGTGGCCACGGTGTCCCCGCTGGCCAGCGGGTAGTAGGCCTGTGCCTTGCCGGAGACCAGCACGGAGTCCCCGACCGCGACGGTCGGGGCCGAGCCGGTGTAGACGAACAGCGCCTCGCTGGTCGCGGGGTTGGCGTCCGGGGTCGGGTCCTGGATCCAGAAGCCCTTGGAACCGCTGGTGCGCAGCGCCGTCACGATGCCCGGCACGTTGGTCACGGCCTGGCCGTTCACCGGCGAGACCCAGCCGGCGCCCTGGATGTCGTGGATGCGCAGCGGACCGGGCTGGGTGCCGCCGCCGGGGCCGGAGCCGCCGGGGGTCGGCGTCGGGTCGCCGGCGGTGAAGTCGGTGCCGTTCTGGTCGGTGTCGGTTCCGGAGGCGTTGCGCGCCACCGAGGTGCTGTTGCTCGCCGCCGGGGCGTCGGCGGAGCCCTCGTGGATGACGGCGGTGCCGTAGCCGACCAGGTCCTTGATACTGCTGTCGGCCGCGCAGTCGGCGGCGGTCTTGCAGCTCAGGGCGGTCTGCGAGGTGACCAGTGCCACCGTCCCGGCGGTGCCGCTGAGGTTGATCGCGCCGGTGGCGTCCGGCGTCGGCAGATCGGCGGTGCCGCCGGTCCCGGCGGCCTCGGCTATCAGGTAGGTCTTGCCCGGGGCGATGCTGCCCGACAGGTTGGAGACCTGCCACGTCGTGGCGGCGCCCGGCGCAGCCGAGATGTACTGCACCGACCAGGACGCCAGCGACACCGGTGCGGTGCCGTCGTTCCGCAGCTCGATGAAGTCGTTCTTCAACGTGGCGCCGGAGTTACCGCCGCCGCCGTACACCTCGTTCACGACGACGTCGTTGGACACCGTCGCCTGCGCTGCGGGCAGCGCCAGCAACGCGGCGATGGTGCTGGCCGAGACCGCGGCCGCGGTCAGTACACGGGTCCTGGACACAGGTTCTCCTCGTCAGGGGTCTCAATCGGCACACAGTGTTCGGCATCTTCGCGAACTGCGAGCGTCCTGGACAAGGACAACAAGTGCTGATGTGGGGTCGGCCGACGGGTGATACCGCCGCGGGCGTTCGATCCCGTTGATCCGTAATCCGTTTTGTGGGGCGGCGATTAAAAAAGTCCCGCGGAAGCGGTTGACGGACGGCTCGCGCGTTTTCATACTCTGACCCAACCGGCGTATCGGAAACGTTTCCGGAAGCTCTTGCGCTACGCCGACTCACTCACTTGTGCAGCGGGGTCTGGATTCACGGCTCGTGGTCGATACTTCCAAGGAGAGTGCTCGCATGACGGTCAGCCGCAGAAAGTTCCTCGCCTCCTCAGCCTTCGTGGGCGGTGCCGCGCTCTTCGGCGGTGTCGGTGTCGACGTGTTGGGCTCGCGCGCGTCCGCCGACACGGCCGACACCGCGTCCACGCTGTCCGTGGCGTTGAAGAACAACACCACCTCGAACACCGTCTACGCGTTCGTCACCGGGCAGGCGATCAGCAACAACGCCCTGGTCCTGCTCGAATCGGACGGGCGGACCCTGTACTACCCCGCTTCGCCGGGCTCGACTGGCGCCCCGCTGGGGGCGAACTGCGCGATTGCGCTGGGCGGACCGGGCTCGACGACCACCATCACCATTCCGCAGATCGCCGGCGGCCGGGTGTGGTTCTCGATCGGCAGCCCGCTCACCTTTCTGCTCAACCCCGGCCCGGCTCTGGTCGAACCGTCGGTGAGCAACCCTTCGGACCCGAACATCAATCTGCGGTGGGACTTCTGCGAGTTCACCTTCAACACCGCGCAGTTGTTCGCGAACATCTCCTACGTGGACTTCGTCTCCATCCCGATCGCGATCAGCCTGACCGACACCTCGGGGGCCGTGCAGAACGTCACCGGGATGCCCTCGGGCGGCCTGGACACCGTGTGCTCGGGCCTGATCGCGCAGCACAACGCCGACGGCGCCGGCTGGGACCAGCTCATCGTCACCTCGGGCGGGGCGAATCTACGGGCCCTGAGTCCGAACAACGGGATCGTGATGAACTCCTCGTTGTTCTCCGGATACTTCCAGCCCTACGTCGATCAGGTCTGGTCCAAGTACGAGAGCGCGTCGCTGACGGTCGACACGCAGGCGTCCTGGGGCAGCGTGACCGGAAACGTATCCGGCGGCGTGCTGAACTTCCCCGGCCTGGTCAGCTACGCCCAGCCCGCGGCCAAGGACATCTTCAGCTGTAGCACCGGGCCGTTCGCCGACACCGCGGGCGAGATCGGCGCCGTGTCAGCGCGACTGTGTGCGGCGTTCAATCGCAGCACTCTGCTGATCGACGCCAATCAGCCCGACGGGGAGAACGCTTCGACCTACTACCAGAACACGATCACCAATCACTACTCCCGGATCGTGCACGCGGCGAACACCGACGGCCTCGGCTACGCCTTCCCCTACGACGACGTCGCTCCGGCCAGCGGCGCGAACCAGTCCGGCGCCGTCAGCTCCGGCAGTCCGGCGCTGTGGACGATCACGCTCGGCGGCGGGGGCGGCGGCAGTACCCCGCCGCCGCACACGGTCACCGTCAGCTCGCCCGGCAACCAGACCAGTACCGTCGGCGCCGCGGCGAACTTGCAGATCAGCGGTACCGACTCCAGCGGTGGTTCGCTCACGTTCACCGCCAGCGGATTGCCGACGGGCGCGAGTATCAGCGCGGCAGGACTGATCACCGGCACGCTGAGCACCGCGGGCAGTTTCAGCACGACTGTCACCGCGACCGATTCGGGTGGGACTTCGGGAAGCACCTCGTTCACCTGGACGGTCAACACGGCCGGCTCGGGCGGCGGCTGCGCCGGCGCTCCGGCCTGGAGCGCGACCACCGCGTACGTCCCCGGCAATCAGGTGACGTACGCCGGCGACTTGTGGACGTCCACCTGGTACTCCACCGGCGCGGTACCCAACGCCCCGCAGTCCTGGGACGTGTGGAAGAACGACGGGGCCTGCTGACCAACCGCGGAGGCGGCGCGGGTGCGCTCGTCGCAGGCATCTGCGCTGTTTCCGGCGGAAAGCGCGAAACCGACAGTGAGGATCGTCCATGCCATTCAAAGACGCATTGAGCCGCCATGCGCGCCAGCGTGCCGGCGTGCTCGCCGCGGTCTGCGCTCTGGTCGCAGCCGGCCTGGCGGCCGTCGCGACTTCCGCGACCGCGGTGCCGACCGCACCGGCGGCCACCGGAAATCTCGTACAGAACTCGGGATTCGAGTCCGGGACGCTGGCGCCCTGGTCCTGCCCGAGCGGTAACGGTTCCGTGGTGGCCAGCCCGGCGCACTCCGGTTCCCATGCCCTGCTCGGCACGCCGACGAGCAGCGACGACGCACAATGCTCGCAGACGGTGAGCGTGCAGCCGAGCTCGTCCTACACCCTGACCGCTTGGGTCGAGGGCAACTACGTCTACCTCGGCGACACCGGAACCGGCACCAGCGATACCAGCAACTGGACGAGCAGCGGCTCGTGGACCCAGCTGAGCACCACCTTCACCACCGGCGCCGCCACCACGAGCGTCACCATCTGGCTGCACGGCTGGTACGGCCAGGGCAACTACTCGGCTGACGACGTCACGCTGACCGGACCGGGCGGACCGACCTCGCCCCCGCCCACATCGCCGACCACGACCCCGCCGACGACGCCTCCCACGACGCCCCCGACGACACCCTCGACGACGCCCCCGACCAGCCCGTCATCGAGTCCGTCCACCACGCCGCCTCCTCCGACCGGCGGCAGCCTGGGCGCGAACGTGATCGTGATCAGCCCGAGCGAGTCGGTCAGCACGATCGCGAGCACCCTGAACGCTCTGGGCACCCAGCAGGCCCCGAACCAGTTCGGCAACCAGCGCTACGAGATCCTCTTCGAACCCGGGACCTACGGCTCCACCGCGGCGCCGCTGGACTTCCAGATCGGCTACTACGAGAGCGTCGAGGGACTGGGCCAGAACCCCGGCCAGGTCGTGATCAACGGAACGATCGACTCCTGGAACCAGTGCACCAACGGCGTGCAGACCCAGTGCTATGCCACGGACAACTTCTGGCGGTCGATCTCTAACCTCACGATCAACGTCACCGGCCTGACCGGCTGTAACGCGGGCGAGGACGTCTGGGCCGCCTCGCAGGCCTCGCCGATGCGCCGGGTCGTGGTCAACGGCAATCTGACGCTGATGGACTACTGCGGCGGGACGCCGGGCTGGTCCAGCGGCGGCTTCATCGCGGACTCCGAGCTCAACGGCACGGTGGAGAACGGCTCGCAGCAGCAGTACCTCGTGCGCGACAGCAACATCAGCAGTTGGACCAACGGCGTCTGGAACCAGGTGTTCTGCGGCGATCCCGGCGCCCCGGCGCAGAGCTTCGGCAGCACCCCGGTATCGGCCGGCGGCCCGCAGCCGTACACGACACTCGGCACCTGCCCGAAGACTGAGGAAGAGCCGTACCTCTACACCGACGCCTCGGGGAACTACAACGTGTTCGTCCCCTCGCCGCAGACCAACTCCAGCGGCCCGACCTGGACCAACGGCAACACCCCCGGCACTGCACTGGCGCTGAGCACGTTCTACGTCATCAACGCGTCGAGCACGATCGATCAGATCAACGCGGCCCTGGCGGCCGGCGACAACCTGCTGTTCACGCCCGGGGTCTACAGCTACAGCAAGACGATCGACGTCACCAAGCCCGACACCAAGATCCTCGGTCTCGGCTTCACGACCCTGATCCCGACCGCCGGCCAGACCACGATGAGCGTGGCCGACGTCAACGGGGTCAACATCTCCGGCCTGATCTTCGACGCCGGACCGACCAACTCCCCGACCCTGCTGACCGTCGGGACTCAGGGCTCTACGACGAGCCACGCCAGCGACCCGGTGAGCGTTGACGACGTGTTCTTCCGCGTCGGCGGCGCCGAGGCGGGATCGGTGACCGACGCCTTCGTCGACAACAGCGCCAACTCCCTGCTGGACAACATCTGGTCCTGGCGCGCCGACCACGGAGCCGGCGCCGGCTCCTGGACGTCCGACACCGCCGCGACCGGCCTGACCGTCAACGGCGCCAACGTCACGGCCTACGGGCTCGCCGTCGAGCACTATCAGCAGTATGAGACGGTCTGGAACGGCCAGGGCGGCACCGTCATCTTCTTCCAGAACGAGAACCCCTACGACGTCCCGAGCCAGGCGGCCTGGATGGCCACCCCGAGCCAGAACGGCTACCCGGCCTTCTACATACCCTCGGGCGTCACCACGTTCCAGGGCTACGGCATGGGCAGTTACTCCAACTTCGACCTAGGGGTGCCCATCGAGAACGCGGAGGCGTTCCAGGCCCCGAACACTTCGGGCGTCCAGTTCAACGACCTGCTGACCGTGTGGCTCAACAACTCGGGCGGCATCCAGTCGGTGATCAACGGGACCGGAGCGGCTGTCAGCTCCACGAATGCGGGGCCGGTGAACGTGGTCACGTACAACTGAGGTAGTCCGGTAGCGCAGTGCACGACACGGGACGGGCCGCAGATCCCTGCGACCCGTCCCATGCGCCGGCCCGACTCAGGGGACGAGCGACCACTCCTGATTGGCGCCGCCGTCCGCGGTCCACTGGATCACGGCGGTACCCGGCGCGGTCTCGCTGTTGGTGACGTCGATCAGCTGGCTGTCATACACGCTCTTCAGCCCGATCGCGCCCGGCCCGTCGTCCACCAGCGTCCACTGCGAGTTGCTGTTGCCGTCGGCGCTGAACTGGATGAGCTGGGTTCCGGTGGCGGTGGTCGGTCCCGGGATGTTGACCAGCTTGCCGCTGTTCGAGTTGACGATCGTGTACGCGCCGTTCGCCTGCTTGGCGAACGTCCACCTCTGGTCGGACCGTCCGTTGTCGGAGTACTGAAGCAGGGTCGCGCTGTTGGCGGTCGAGTCGCCGTTGACGTCCAGGCGGCCGCCGGTCGCCAGGTTCTCCACGCGGTAGGCGACGTTCGGGTCTGGGACCGGGACCAGAGTCCACTGCTGATTGGCGCCGCCGTTGGCGGGCCACTGGATCACCGGTGCGCCGGCGCTGGTCGAGGCGCCGGATACGTCGGCGAGGAGGCCGTCCGCGGAGGATTTCAGGGTGTAGGAGCCGTTGCCGGTGGGGACGAGGCGCCACTGGGTGTCGGTGGCGTTGTCGTCGGCTGCCTGGATCAGCTGTGCGCCCTGGCCGGTGGAGGGGATGGCTAGTTGCTGGTGGCTGGTGCGGTTCAGGACCTTGAAGCTGCCGTCGCCGAGCGGGGCGAGCTGCCATTCCTGGTCCAGCCCGTTGTCAGCGCTCTGCTGCACAACGGATGTGCCCGAGGTCGCCAGGTTCAAGCCGCTGTTGGTGTTGACGATGTCGTAGGACATCGCGGTGGAGCCGACCGCGCCGGTGGGCGTGACCCGGAGCAGCGTCGTGCCGTGGGCGGGCAGCTGGACGCTGTAGCCGGCGGCGAAGCTGCCGAGGTCGGTGTGCGACCAGTCGTCGTGCACCGCCGCCGCGGAGCCGGTGAAGCCGATGTCCTGCCAGTTCACGGCGGCGGTGGCCGCGGAGCCGGACAGGTTGAACAGCGCGACCGTGTAGCTGCCGTCCCCGTTGGGGGCGTACCAGGCCTGCTGCGCCGTGGTGCGGTCGACGGCGCGCGCCGGGTGGCCGTTCTGGTCCACGGCCAGCACCTCGGGGTTGGTCATCAGGCCGAGGTCGGTGGCGTCCAGGTTGGTCAGGTCCACGCCGAGGGTGAGGTTGGAGTTCTCGATGGCCCACAGCGTCAGCTGGGTCTTGCGTTCGTCGACGGTCAGGCCGTCGTTGGCGCCGTTGCCGAGTTCCAGGGAGTCCAGGTCGTTCCAGCCGCCGGTGATGCCCTTGCCGATCCACGGGACGACGTCGGAGAACCGGGCGGAGACGTTGTTCCAGTCGGTCAGCGGATAGGAGGAGCCGTTGGCGCCGCAGTAGCACTCGACGTCGCCGTCGATGCGCCAGCCGTTGGAGTACTGCTGCCAGGAGGAGGCGTTCGCGGGCGTCAGCGAGTTGGACAGCTCCAGGTGGATGGTGCGCCCGGTCTGGTTGAGCGCCGCCGACCAGTGCTGGACGTCGGCGACGGCCTGGGAGTCGCCGTCGTTGGGGCTGACGCCGTCGATCTTCAGGTAGTCGATGCCGTAGCCGGCGAGCTCGTCGGCCCAGGAGTTCAGGAAGGCCTGCGCGGCGGCGGGGTTCTTGGCGTAGTCGATGTAGTACATCCGGCCGCTGCCGAAGTTGTAGTTCGTCTCGTAGCTGCTGGTGTTGGAGACGATGTCGCGGGCGTGGAACGAGGTGCCCTGGATCGGGGTGTTCTGGTTGTACGCGGCCACCGGTATGCCCGGTGTCAGGTACATGCCGAACTTCTCTCCGAGCCCGTGGATATACGAGCCCAGATTCGCCATGCCGTCCGGGAACGGCGTCGAGTTGGTGACCCAGCGGCCGTAGGCGTCCACGGTGGTCTCCGGGTCGAGGTACCAGAAGTCGTCCAGGTTGATGTACTTGTACCCGGCGTTGACCAGGCCGCTGGTCGACATCGCCAGCGCCTGGGCCTTCATGGCGGCCTCGGTGGGGTGGTTGCGCAGGAACGACCAGCTGCTCCAGCCCATCAGCGGCGTGGTCGCGGCTCCGTTGCTCTGCGCGTGGGCCCGGGTCTGGTGACCGTCCACGACGAAGAACGACAGGGCCAGAGCCAGTAGCGCGGCAAGGAATCGGTGTCGGTGTCGGTGGGGATGTGCGGGGGAAGATGTTGTCACTTGGGCTCCCGGTGAGGATGGGGGGTTGCTGCCGACTCGTGGGACTGCTGTCGATTTGTGGGGACTGCTGCCGACTTAGCCCGTGTACTGCACCGTGATCTCATCGAGGTTCACGTAGTTCGAGCTGCCTAGTGAACTGTTGTAGATCACGGATATCGTGTTCGCCCCGGCGTTCAGGGCGACGCCGGGGATGGTGACCGTGCTCCAGGAGGACCAGGAGCCGGTACCCGGCAGGGTCAGGTTGTTCACGACGCCTGCGCCGTTCACGTAGATGTAGCGCGAGGCGTTGCCGGCGGCGGCCGAGTATCGCAGGGTGACGCTGTAGCTGCCGCTCTGGCTGACGTTCGGGTGCAGGTCGACCCACTGGCCGTCCTTGTTCCAGCCGGCGACGTATCCGGTGCCGGTGTAGCCGGGATAGATCGCTTCGGTGCCCAGGCCGTGCAACGTCCCGTCCTCGGCTTGCACCTGGACGGCCGGGCTGCTGCCGCCTCCGCCGCCGTGGACGGGGCTGAGGGTCACGGTGAGCAGAGTGGGGTTGGGATCCACGACCGCGCCGGACTGGTCCACGCCGCCGGTCGGTGCGACGTCGTCGTACGGGAAGGCGTACCCGCGGCCGTCCAGGCTGGTGGCGTGGACGATGCGCGCGTAGTGGTTGGTCTGCGCGTACTGGTAGTAGTCGGCGGGGTTCTCCCCGGCGGGCTGGTCGGAGTCGATCAGCAGCGTGGTGCGGTTCATCGCGGCGCTGATCCGGGCGGTCAGCGCGCCCATCTCGACCCCGCTGGTGTTGAAGGGCCCTGAGTTGCAACTGAAGATGTCGGCGCTGGACGGCTTGGCGAACGAGCCGACGCCGGGGAAGTCGAGCACGCCACCGGACACGTTTCCGGTCACGGTGCCCCACTGGCCCTGGGTGTCGATGGACAGCGTCTGGGAGCTGTACTTCGACCAGACCTGGTCCAGGTACCCGTCGAAGTAGCCTGACAACAGCGAGGGATTCTGCACGATGCCGTTGTTGGGACTGAGCGCCCGCAGGTTCGCGCCGCCGTTGGTGACCACGAGCTGGTTCCAGCCCTGTCCGTCGGCCGCGCTCTGGGCCTGAAGCGCGGACGACACCGTGTCCAACGCGCCGGCCGGCAAGCCCAGGGCGGTCTGGGTCCCGGCCGCGCCGGTGGACGTCAGCGCGATCGGGATGGCCACGAAGTCGACCATGCTGATGTTCGCCCACAGGTTGGTGCTGTTGAACGTGAACTCGCAGAAGTCCCACATCAGGTTGATGTTGGGGTCGGTCGGATTGCTGACCGAGGGGAAGACCAGCGCGGGACCGGGGTTCACCAGGAAGGTCAGCGGGCTGCCGATGGAGAACCAGATACGGCCGCCGGCCAGGTGCGGGATGGTGATGCGGGTGGTCGAGCCGCTGGCGCCCAGCGGGATGGCGCAGTTCGCCCCGAGCGGGGTGAGCGTCGAGGAGGGGGAGGG
>NZ_JAAFZA010000246.1 GCF_015356865.1 Catenulispora pinisilvae | reverse complement strand
CCACCGCGGGCCGCGGTCCCACCGGCTCCGCGCACCGCCCGACCGGCGGCTCCATCAGCAAGGCCCTGCGCCACCCGCCCGGCAGCACCCACAAAGGTCCCGGCGACCACCCGGCCGGCAGACCCGACCAGCATGACTTCTTCGACACCCACTCCTTCGACACCGTCGAGGAGCACAAAGGCGACACCGCGTTCCTCGCCCACTCCCTGACCTCCATGAACGACGACAAGTGGGCGTCCTACCGGCAGTGGCCCGGCTACTCGGAACTGATCCACAAGGCGAACGCCGTCACCGCGCAGACCAACGACCGCGCGCACCGAGCCGCCGTCTACGACCTGCACTCCACCCTCGAGAGTTTCACCGACTCGCTCCCGCTGTCCCACCAGCAGCGATTCGAGCACGCACCGATCTACCACGCCACCTGGCAGGCCCACGCCACGGTGACGGCCACGGATGTGCGGTTCAACCGGGACACCTCCGGGTTGTTCAAGGTGCACGTCGGCCGCGACTTCCCCACCACGGCGTTCCGCGACCACTTCGCCGAACAGGTCCTCCACGATTTCACCGAGGGCAACGAGGACGCGATGTGGATCCGCAGCCCGCACCACACGCAGGACACCAAGATGAAGGACATTTTCTGGGCCATGGCCAAGGCCCCTGACAAGCGGTACTTCACCATCGCCCTGCACGGCTCACCAGGCGTCGTCCACGTCGGCAATTTCAAGCTGTCGGTCAAGGAGATGGCCGCCCTCATCAACGCCAACAGGCACTGGGCGCAGAACAAGCGGCCGATCCTCCTGAGTTCCTGTTACACCGGCATGCACCCGAAGGGCTTCGCCCACGAGCTATCCAAGGAACTGGGCGTCGACGTCATAGCACCGGACGACCTGGCCTGGGGCACCGCCATGGGCCGCATCCACGTCTCGGAGAAGATGTACCAGTACGACGAGAACGGCGTGCCACAGCCCCCCAAGCGGAAGAACCCGGGCACCGGCACAATGCAGCGGTTCTCCCCGGACGGGACCAGCAAGCTGGAACTGGAGCCGAACGAGTCGCTGAGCCACCCGGCCGCCCTGACGCTGCTCACCCGCAACCTGCCGCACACCGAGCACGAGATAAGAACCTGGCCCGAGCCGGCACGACAACCGCTGCGCACCCTGGCCAACGCCCTGCACACCGACGACACGCTGTACGACCGCCCGCAGATCAGCCAGCACATGGACCAGCTACGGGCCAACCTGTCCCACCTCCTGGACGACCCGAACAACAACACCCTGCACACCCTGATCACCCACGTCCCGAACCACAACACCGGTCTCGTCGAGGCCCTGCACCAGTACTCACGCACCCGTCAAGAACAGGGCTCCACCCATCAGGGTTCCCATGCCGGCCCGAGCACCGAGACGCACCCGGACGACGAAGTGGCGTTCGACCACGACGACCCGCCCGGCGCGCTCCTGGACGAGCACCGGATCGACGCCGCGAACCTCACCACCGCCCTGGTCACCATGGCCGCGCCGGGATTCTCGGTGTTCCACTACACGCCCGGCTACTCGGCCCTGGTGGACAAGGCCAGGGCCGTGTCCGCGCAGACCGACGCCCGCGGACACGTGGCCGCGCTCTACGACCTGCACGACACCATCGAGAAGTTCACCGACTCGCTGCCGCCCCGACACCAGCATGGGTTCGAGCACACCGAGCTCGCCAGGACCGCCATCGGGGCCTACCACCGGGCGGCCACCGTGGAAGCGCGGCTGCGGCGGAACACCGCCGGGTACAAGGCGCACATCGGGCGCGACTTCGTCGACGCCGCCGCCCGTACCGCGTGGGTCCACCGGATCGGCCGGCACCTCACGGAGAGCACACCGGACCTGCTGTGGGTTCGCAGCCCGCACCACTGGCACGACCTCAAGAACGAAGAGTTCATCAAAGCCCTGTCCGCGGCCCCGCGGTACTTCACCGTCGCCCTGCACGGATCGCCCGGCATCGTGCACATCGGCGACCACAACCTGTCGGTCAAGGATCTGGCCGCCCTCATCGGCGACAACGAGCACTGGTCCCAGAACCCGCGGCCGATCCGCCTGCACTCCTGCTACACCGGCATGCTCCCCGACGGCTACGCCCACGCGCTGTCCAAGGAGCTGGGCGTGGACGTCATAGCGCCGTCCGACATTTCGTGGGCCGACCGCTTGGGCAACCTCTACGTCTCGGAGAACCTGTACGACTACGACGACCAGGGCGCGCCGCGGATGCTCGCGGACTCGAGCAAGGACCCCGAGACCGGCGTGCTGCGGCGGTTCTCCCCGGACGGGACCAGCACGCTGGAACTCGCGCCGAACCAGCAGCTCGGGCACACCGCCGCGCTGACAATGATCAGCCGGGCCGTGCCGCTCACCGCGGACGAGATCCGAACCTTCCCCGAGCCGGTGCGGGAGACGTTGCACGCGCTGGCGAGCGCCGTGCGGGCCGAGGACACGCTCTTCGACCGCGCGCGCATCGACCAGCATCTGGACCTGGTGCGGGAC
The DNA here is from genome assembly GCF_015356865.1 of Catenulispora pinisilvae. Lineage (GTDB taxonomy): Bacteria > Actinomycetota > Actinomycetes > Streptomycetales > Catenulisporaceae > Catenulispora > Catenulispora pinisilvae. The sequence continues at coordinate 12,196 of NZ_JAAFZA010000246.1, read as the reverse complement.
GAGTTGTCCTACCAGCTCGACGACAGCACCGTCAGGGCCCTGCTCACGCACGTCCCGTACCAGCACGGCGATCTCCGTGAGGCCCTGTACCACTTCTCGAACGCGCAACAGCCTCGCAGCTGGGCACCCCACGACGCGCAGGCCGTATCGTTCGACGCCTTCGACTCCCACGGCGACCACCCGGACACCGGCCACACCGATCTGTCCGGCACCCGTCAGCCCGAGCCCACGCCGCACCACCCCGGGGCATCCGCCGGACCCACCTCGCGAGCGCTACCGCCGGAAACCCTGAAGGCGTTCAACGAACACGGCGCCGACAGCCTGCGGCTGTTCGACCGTCTCGGCGGGCTCGCGGACCACCTGCCGGCGGATCACTTCCGCGACCTGATCACGGAGGCCGGCGAGGCCACCGAGTATCAGCAGCGCTACAAGATCCTGCGCCAGCTCCACTCCACCATCACCGGCCTACAGCCCGACGGCCTGCGCGCTCGCGTCCAAAGCTCCCTTTTCCACCGCCACCTGTCCGACCTGATGCGCGAGCACGGCGACGACCCCTACCTCGACGAGGTCAACCGACACGACCAGCCGCTGTTCCAAGACCCCGGCGAGGCCACCGAGTTCATCAGGGACCACGTCGTCAAGCGCCCCGACGGCACCGGCGTCTGGATCCGCGACGAGCAGTCCGAGCGCGACCTGCGGCTGCGCGAATCGAGTGCCTCGCTGCCGGCGGATCCGGGCTGGTTCACGATCGACATGCACGGCTCGGGGCTGCGGGTCTTCGTCGGCAAGGTGGGTCTACACGAGAGCGATCTGCACAACCTGCTCCAGCACATCCCGGAGTGGAAGGACGGCCCCCGCCCGATCCGGCTGGCCTCCTGCGACGGCGGCGAGTTCGACGACGGCATCGCCCAGCGGCTGGCCGATCTGATCGGGTACCCCGTCAAGGCGCCGAACACCAGCGTGTGGGCGACCCACGGCAACCAGCTCTACGCCACCGCCCTGAGCTACGCCCCCGACGGCGGGGAAAGGGTGCGAGAGCGGGTCGACGGCGCCATGCGGGTCTTCCCGCCGCGCACGCCGAACCCGGACGGCAGCCTGCACAGCGAGGTCCGTCTCGACACCGACTACGAATTTCTCGGCCGCAACCCCGCGCTGACCGTTCTGAGCCGGGCCATCGCCGGCTCCTTCGGCGACGCCCTCGCCGGATCCGACCCGCACCTGCGCGGCATCGTGAACAACTGGCGGCACCTGATGCGCCAAACCCACGGGACGAGCACCGAGGCGGCCGAGCTGTCCGAGACCGCCCGCAACGCCCTGGACAGGGTGCTGACCCCGGACACCGTCCAATGGATGTTCCGGCACACCCGGCCCGGCACCGAGGTGAATCAGGCCCTGCACATACTCTCCGGCTCCCGCAGACGCACCGAGCACGGCGGGAAGGATCCCCAGCCGGACAGCGGGAGGACCCGGGCGACGGCGACGAAGGGCGCCGGCAAAGCCGGGCCCACGCCGCGGCACAGTGGCGCCGGCGGGCACACGATCAGTCTCAGCGCCACCGAAGACCACCGGCGCAATGTCGATGCCATCACCGCCGCCCTGAGCCACGTGGAGCCCATCGTCAAGAAGGCGCCCGGCTTCCAAGACGTGGCGGACAAGGCCCGTGCGGTGGCCGCGCAGACCGACGGCCGCGGGCACGTGGACGCCGTCTACGACCTGGCCGCCGGCCTTGAGAAGTTCACCGGCTCACTGCTGCCCAGATGGCGCCGGACGTTCGAGCGCACGGAGCTCTACTCGGCCGCCGACAAGGCACTCGCGAGCGTGGCCGAAGTCGAGCTGCCGCTGCGCCGGCACACCGCCGGATTCAGAGTCCGCGTCGGGCACGACTTCGCCGACGACACGGCCCGCGCCACGTGGCTCACCCGTTTCGAGGACTACACGCAAAGCAGTGCCGACGCGCTGTGGATCAGAGACCTGGATCGGCCGGTAGACACCGCGCTGCGGCAGCTTTTCGAGAAACTGGCCGCCAGCCAGGGTTCCAAGGAGTTCTCGGTCCTCCTGCACGGCACACCCCATGCGGTGAAGGTCGGCGGCCACTACATGTCGGTGAAGGATCTGGCAGCGGTCATCCGCGACGACCAGAACTGGGGCGGGCGGCCGATCCGGATGCACTCGTGCCTCACCGGCATGGACGATCACGGCTTCGCCCACGAGCTGTCGAAGGAACTGGGCGTGGACGTCATCGCGCCGAACGACGTCGAGGGCTTCAACTTCAAGGGCGAAACGTACGTCACAGAGAAACTGTACGAGTACGACGACAAGGGCATACCGAAGCCGCCCCGGGGCAAGACGCCTTGGACGGGCGCCCTTCGCAGGTTCTCGCCGGACGGCAGTGTCCGACTGGAGTTGGAACCAGGCCAGCGGTTGCGCGTCCCGCCCGCGACGACGCTGCTGATGCGCACCCTGCCGCTCACCGAGACGCAGATCAAGGCCTGGCCCGAGCCCGCCCACGGGCCGCTGCGCGCACTGGCCCGGGTCCTGGCCGTCGATGACACCCTGTTCGGACCGGTCGAGGTCTCCCGGCACCTGGACGAGACGCGCAAGGAGCTGTCGAAGCTCCTGACCGATAACGTCGTCAGGACGCTCAGCACTCACGTGCCCGGCGAATACGGCGACCTCCGCGAAGCCCTGCACCACTATTCGCTCGCCCGCCCTTGGTGGGCTCAATTGCTGGCCGGCCCTTGGTGGGGTTCGTCGGCGAAGCCCGGGCACACCATTTCGGCACACGAGCAACCGGCTTCCACTGTCCAGCCCGCCGCGCAACATCTCGCTCCGCAGCGCCCCGCCCCGCAACATCTCGCCCCTCAGCACCCCGCCGCGCAGCACTTCGCCGCGCCAGTCGGCGACACCCACGTCTGGGACGCGACGAAGCCCCAACGCATCGAAGCGTTCGCCGATCACCGGCAAGCCGCCTCGTTCCTCGCGCGTTTCGGAGTCGGCCACGGCCGCACCCTGCACCTGCGCGACAACGCCGATCCCGACGCCGCAGCCCACGAGACCGGCGCGCGCGACCTGCTCCCGGACCCCGACGGCCGGCTGACGATCGCCGCCCACGGCGAATCCGACCAAGTGCGCGTCGGCGGCTACCAGCTGGGTGTCAAAGCCCTGGCCCAGCTGATCCGCGAGCACCCGGACTGGCCGGCGATCCAGAAGGCCGGCGTACGTGCGGTCGTCTGCGATCTCGGCAAGACGCCCGAAGGCGGCCGCGCCTACGCGAAGGATCTCGCCGTCGAACTCGGCAGCCACGTCGCGGCGCCCGACCGCAAGGTCTGGACCTCGGCCGACGGCGTGCCACTGGTCGCCGATCCGGATCCGCGGCGCCCGTATCTGCCGTCGCTGTCCGCCACCGGCCTCTTCCACGACTTCGCCCCGGACGCCCCGACACACCCACCCACCGCGGACCACATCGGCCCGGCCCATATCGATCCAACCCGCATCGATCCGACCCGCATCGACCCGGCCCGCTGGCAAGACCACGTCCTGCAATGGGCACCGGCCTACACCGCGGCGCCCCGAGACGACCACGGCGGCCTCGTGGACCCGCTGGTCCCCTGGCACAACCGCGGCGACTCGGGGATCCACGCGCTGGGCGACCTCGCCGTCGTCTCCGCCGACCGGCCGCCGGACGCACACGCCCAAGCCACGGCGGTGGTCACCGCGCTGAAAGCCGCGACCCTCAGCGACCGGCCCGGGGGCCAGAAGCCTGAGACCCTGGACAGCCACCTCTCCGCCCGCCTGGCCCACGACCTCGACCACGAGATCGACACCGCCCTGGACGCCACCGACGCCGAGACCTGGCAGACCCTCCTGCGCTCGGGCCTGACCCTCGGCGACGGCGACACCGCGCTGCGCGCGCGGTTCCGCCTGACCGGCGACACCGAGGCCCCGCCGGCCTACGACCGCGACCCGGTGCTCAGCGAATTCCTGTCCAAGTACGGCGACATCGCCTTCGTCCGCACGGCGACGCGGGAGATCAGCCGCGGGCTGGGGTTCCTGGCCGAGGGCATGAAGAAGGTCGGCTCCGCGCTGTTGGTGGTCGCCGTCAAACCCGGGGTGACCACCACCCGGGGCACCGGGCACAGCGTGGCCGACGAGGTCCAACTGGGCAGCCGGGCCACCAACAACGCCCGGGTCGGCGTCGCGCACGGGCTCCGGATCGAGGTCGACGCCCACCTGCGCGACGGCCGCACCGCCACCGTCTCGCACGCCGTGACCGGCAAGACCGTCACGGCCACCTACCCGGCCGCCTACGGCCGGGGCACGCCGACCGGCACCACGGTCATCGCGGTCCGCGACCCCCGGGCGATCGAGCGCTTCGACTACACGCTCGGCGCGGTGGACACCAAGCCGGTCGAGGACGCGTTCCTCAAGACCCTGATCGGCGACGGCCGGGTCGCGCCCAAGCGGGCCGCGGCGGTCGTCGAGGCGGCCACCGAGGGGTTCCTGGACGAGAAGTCGGTGCGCGACCGCGGCCAGGCCCTGTTCACCGGATCCCTGCCGACGAACTTCGTGCGGCTCAAGGGCTTCTCCGGCTACACCGGTCTGGCGGCGTCCATCGTGTCCCTGGAACGGGTGGACATCAGCTCCGAGGGCGGCATCCGCAACGACATCGCCGAGACCGTGACCGTCGAGCACAGCACCCGCCACGGTCAGCAGGCCCAGCTGCGGGTCGGCGCCGAATACTCACTCACCGACGGCATCACCGCCGCCGCCAACATCGACGGCAAGCTCGGCTCCGGGCACGCCACGTCCTCACAGGTGCAGGGCCAGGCCAAGACGGCGGTCACGCACGGCGGCGACAAGGTCCGCTACAAGGCCGTGCTGCGGATCGACGGCCGGATCGAGGCCGATCGGCGCGTCCACGCCGGCCTGGACCACCTCGGCCTGACCGATCCGGTGCTGCCGTTCCACGCCGACGTGACCGGCGAGATCATGGTGCCCGAGCATCAGGCCGCCGCGTTCGAGCGCGCGGTGCGGGACCCGGCGGCGGCGCCGCCGGTTCCGGCGCGCGCCGCCCTGGACGCCGCCGGAGCCCGCCGCGCCGCGACCCGGATCGGGCCTGGCACCCGGCCCCCGGGGTTGAGCACCGGCTTCGCGAGCGCCCACCCCAAGACGTATCAGCGGATGCTGAGATTCGCTGCGGCCCACGGCCCAGGCCCTTCGCCGGTTCCCCGGCATGGCCTGCCCGACAGCCAGAACCACACCACCCCGGCGCGGATCAAGCCGTCGGCGGCCGCCGCACCGCCGGCCGTCGAGGGCATCCACAGCGTCGGCGATCTGGCGCGGCGAGCGACCGAGGGCCCGGGTGCGCCCAAGGACATCGCGGTCGTCGCACCGCCGCGGCCCGGCGCCGGACTGAAGGCCGCCGTCCAAAACCTGGGCGCCACCGAAGGGCTGCACACCACGGCCCTGGACGCCGAACACGACCTACTCGGCCGCTCTGACCTGCCGGCCGAGGGCTACGTCGTCAACCTGGGCGGACACGTGGTCTGGGGCTGGCGCGACGCCGGAGGGCACCGGTGGGGCGACACGGACGCGACCCGGCACGACGCCCTGGTCGATCTGGCGCGCCAGGCCGGGAAGACCGGGCTGCAACTGGTGGTGCCGCGCGGCAGCCGCTTCGAGGCCGAGCTGCGGGCCGCCGTCGACGACGTCCGGCCGGCGGCGTGGCCCGGGGATGCCGCGGCACGCCAGGAACGGCTCCAGCTCCAGAACCGGTTGAGCCCGGCCCGCGAGGACGGCGGCGCCGGCCTGGACCGCCTCAGCGCCGCCGACCTGACACGGCTGCTGGTCACCGACCGTTCGGTGCGCATCGTCGACGAGCACGGCATCGCCTCGCCCGCCCTCAACGCCCGCGAGCGGGTGCGGGAGACGGTGACCCGGGACGCGACCGGCGCGGTCACCGCCCGCACCGTCGGCATCGCCGGCGACAAGCCCGTGGACATCTCGCTGCGCCTCGGCGAAGAGCGCGCGATCGGCCAGGACGGCAGGGTGCTGCGTTCGGTCCGCTGGAAGCCCGACGGCACCGTCGCCGGCCACACGCGGCGCGCCGTGAACGAGTCCGATCCCCGCGCCGAGACACCGGAACTGGTCTCGGGGACCGGTCTGGGCAGCGCGGCGCTCAAAGAACTGCCCGGCGGCGAGCAGGTCCACGCCACGGTGCGCTCGATCGTGAACGACCTGTCCACCGATCTGCGGGGCCGGCGATCGGGCCGGTCCGACGACGATCCGAAGACCACCGCCCGGCGCGACCGCACCGCGGCCCGGCTGCGGTTCCGGCTCGACAAGCAGTTGCAGTTGGCCTTCGGCACGCCGAAACAGCGGGGATCGCGCAGCCGCGGCCTGGACACCGGCATCCAGGAGGAGTTCCACTTCCGGGGGCGCACCTATCGGGTCTCGGTCGACCAGGTGCTGCTGGACCGCCGCAGCGGGCCGGCCACGCCGAGCGAGCCGGACGTCGCGATCGACCACCAGGTCAAGGGCACCCGGGGCGGCTCCAGCACGGTGACCCGGTCCTGGGAGCTGGGCGTCGACGGCGGCGGCGGGGTCCGCGTCGAGCTGCCGCACGGCGCCGCGCTGGACCTCGGCGACTTCGTCGTCGGCGTCGCCGGCGGGAAGGAGCACGTCCAGTCCGGCGCCACCGCGTCCAAGGGCTACAGCCGCCTGCGGGCGACCAACGGTGAGGCGTTCCGGCCCGAGTACGGGACCCGGTATCAGGTCACTGTCACCGAGAAGGCCCGCTACCTGAGCGGATTCACCCGCCGGCGCACGGTGAGCCGGATCATCGACGGCGAAGGGGTGACGGTCCCGGCGATCGTGCACTCGGCGTTCCGGCCCGATGAGGCCACCGCGGGCCAGGCCGCCTTCGTGCGGGCGAACCGCGACGTGGCCGCCACGATCGGCCGGACCAGTGTCCTGAGCGAGGCCGAGCACCAGGATCTGCGGCAGCACCCCGACCGCATCGATTTCAGCCAGTCCGGGACCGACGGTCTGCACGTCACCTTCGCGGGCCTGGACGCCACGGTGCGGCACGCCTCGAAACTGGTCGTCGACCGGGCGCGGGCGGCGAACCCGCAGATCTCCGCCGCCGCCTGGCGGCACCCCGGCTACGTCACGGAGGTCGAGCGGACCGTCGCCGAGGGATTCCTGCGCTCCAACCTGCCGCGGCTGCTGAGCGGGCCGGGCATACCGATCCCGCTGCCCAAGGAGCACCACTGGGGCCCGGGGCTCCCCAACGCCGAGAGCTCGTTCACGCTGCGCGGGTTCTTCGTCGGCGCCGACCCGGCAGCCGGACACGACGGACCCGGCGCCTCGGTGGAGAGCTACAGCGAATACGACCTGAAGCAGACCGACGCCGACACCGGACACCTCGGCCTGCGGGGCGAGGGCCGGATCGGCCCGGTCTACAAGCCCCTGACCGGAGATCAAACCCACGACAGCGAATCCGCGGCCGGACCGTCCGGCGATTCGCTGTTCTCGCCGCCGTCCGGCGCCACCTCGGCCGGCGGGGCGAAGCGCGGGGTCGCGAACAAGTTCACCGCCTCGCTCGGCGCCGAGGTCGGCGGAACGCTTTACAGCAAAACGGAATCCAGGACGAAGGGGAGCATCGACATCTCACTGCTCACCGAGAACGTCGGGCAGCAGTTCCGGCGCGCGCACCTGGTCCTGGAGGTCGCCGCGGACCGCCAACCAGTGGACGCCGGCCTGATCAACGGCTTCTTCGGCCGCCGACTCCGGCCCAGCCACTACGACGCGACTCCGAGCACCGCTCACCTGCTGGTCGAGAACACGGCCGAGCTCTCGATGAGCCGCACCCTGGCCGACGACATCGCCGACCCGACGCGTCTGGCACCGTTGCCGAAGGCGGAGCAGACCCGCTCCATCGCGCACCACGACGCCGCTTTCGCGGCCGGCTACGCGACGCACTTCGACGACACGTCCGCGGTCTTCTCCGCGAGCGGACCGAAGCATCCCGACGGACCCGAACAGCTGCCGGCCGGCATCGGCATCACCGGGGCGATCAAGCACGGCCTGCAAAGCACCGGCCTGGTGGGGCCGGAGCACCTGACCGACGCCTCCGACATCTGGCGCGCGGTCACCGCCAAGTTCGATCCCGAGGAACTCAAGGCCCACCCGCACGACCTGCTGAATGTCGGCCTGACCCACCGCATCGAGATCCCGGGCCCGCTGGGCAGCACCCGCCGGCTGACGGTCCGGGCCGTCGCCGAGCACGACGACAGCGACCACATCCGGGAGCGCGACAAGGGCGTGGTGACCCTCGGCGGGCAGTCACTGAAGCAGGACGCGCACCTTGAGCACCAGGGGCTGCACGCGTCCGTCTTCGCGGAAGTGGGCGGGCAGTTCACCCCGAACGGCCAGGCCGGCGGGACCCCGGGCGCCAGGGTGGAGCGGATGACCACCCTGGAGAAGACCACGGGCACTCAGGCCGTCGTCCGGGACATCCGGCGGGCTGCCGCGGTCGCGGCCGAGAGCGACGAGTTCGAGCACCGGTTCCGGCTGCGGATCGAGATCCACGACGACACCGAACTGCCCGAGCCGATGGCCCGGATCCCGCACCCGGGCACGTCCGCCGCCGGCCCGACACCGCTGGTGACGCTCACCACCGGGCCGGACGCGGCCGGCGCCCGGACCCACGTCACGATGCGCAACGTCGTGCCGCGCCACCTCACCGAGCCGCGCCAGAGCGGCGATCCGCTGCCGCCACGGCCCGAGCCGGGGCCGGCGCCCACCGTCAGGGCCTCGACGGCCGCCGACCGGACCGGACCGAACATGCTCGAACACGAACTCGGCGGGAAGCTCCAGGCGCTGAGCTTCCCCGACCTCGAACACGTCGCGGCCTGGGCCCCGGCGGCGACGCTGAGCCGGCACGGCAGCGCTCCGTACCTGGCCGGGACGGCTCGCGGCGCCAACGGCACGCCGACCCCGCCGCACCTGGGCCGCTTCGCCCCGACCAGCGACCCGGGCAGCCGGCTGACCGAGTCGCTGACCAACCGCAACGTCCGCGACAACACCCGGGACCTGTTCCAGGGGTCCTTCGAGCTGCCCTCCGGCACGCTCGGCGTCCGGGTCGGCGTGATCCGGCCGATCGGCGGGCCGAGCAGCTACAGCGGCCTGACCTTCACCGAGCGCGCGGACGAGCCGATGTTCAAGGAGGCCGGCGGCACCGAATGGTCCGCCGACCTCAGCCTCGGCGGCAGCACCGACGACGGCGCCGGGCTCCCGGACCGAGGGCCCTCGACGCACTCCGGCGTGGAGATGGAGGCGACGACCGGGGACTACGTCGAGTACAACCGGCAGTACAGCGGAGACTCCTATCCATACGGCGGCCGGGCGACCTATGTCGTCGCCGGATCACGGGACCACTCGCTCATCATCGAGTCCGGCAAGGACTTCACCGGGCTGCTGCCCGCGGACTGGGCCAGGAAGGCCGCGCAGGACTATCCCTCGCAGGTCGTGCACCCCGATGCCAAGCCCCTGCCGGACGACTCACAGGCACGCGCCGCCGCACTGACGAAGATCGCCGGAGCCACCAGCTCCGATCCGGTCACCGAACCGCTGCGGCTGGTGGCCGACCTGAACGGGACGACCGGCGCGGACGACTTCCTGCGAGCGGCGCGCGGACTCGCCGTCGACACCGGCCGGCCGGTGGACGTGGCACTGGTGCACTACCGGGGCGCGGTGCCCGACCATCTGGAGCACCACGTCTTCGAGCCGGCGACGACGGAACACGCGGACGCGCAGCGCGACGTCACCGACCACCAGCAGCTGGCGCCGGACGCGACGGCTCGGCGCGACGGGCTCGCCACGGCGCAGGACGACCTGACAGCCGCCTCCAGCCGGGAACAGCCCGCGATGCAGGCGGAACGGGACGCTCAGCAGGCGCTGGCGGAACATCGGAACACCGATCCACGGACCGTCGGCCAGCTGCGCGCGGATCTCGACGCGGCCCACCAGGCGCACGACGCCGCACGCGCGGCCGTCGACGAGGTCGGCCCCGCTGCCTCCCCGGCCCAGATCCGTGCCGAGCACGAGGCCGCCGGCGCGGCGGACCAGCTTCGCAATACCCTGCGAGACCGGGAGAGGTTGATCCAGCAGGCGTGGCAGCGTGGCCAGGTCGCCACCGGGGCGCGGGGACGGATCGGCGCCGCACAGGACCGGGTCGACCTGGCTCGCCGGGCCGTCGACGAGGTGGACCGGGCAGCGGCCCGGACCGCGGCGAGCCATCCGGTCTCAACAGCGGCGGCGCGGGACGCGGGCACCGCGCAGACCGCCGAGGCCGAACACCGCGGCGACCTCACCGGCGCCGCGACGGCATCGGCGGCGGTGAAGACCGCGTTGCAGTACTCGCCGTCCGGCTTCGCGCTGCCCGAGGACAACACGCAATTGGCCGCCGCGCACAGCCTGACGCCGCTGCCCGAGACGGTGATCCTGGCCGTGGGAAGCCGCCCGGACGCCGCGGGTGGCTACACGCTGCGAGGCCGGCCGATGACCCGGCAGGAGCTGGCCGGGGCGCTCATCGATGGGCTGGCCGCCTCCGCTACTCCGCTGCCCAGGCGCCTGGTGATCCACGGTGCTGACAGCAGCGAGCTGGCGCGGGAGGTGAGCGCTGAGAATGCTCGGCGGGTGACGGCTAACGCCGCTGCGGCATCGGCGGCCCACGGCACTGCGGCATCGGCGGCCGACGGCGCGGCACCGGAAGCGGTGGCCGCTGCCGCTGCCGCGCTGCCGACGGCGATCCACGTCATCGGCTCGCACGGAACCGCCGCGGAGCTCTCCTCGGGTTCCTCCTGGACCGGCGCGATCACGGCGTTCGCAGACCGGTTCCTGCCCGACCGCGCCGGGTGGGTCGGCTATCGCGACGGCGTCCCGGTGCCCAACCCGGGCAGTCACTGGTACACCGATCTCGGCGCGCTGATCGCCGCCCTGGACGCGCCGTCGCGCCTGCCCCTGCTGACGAGGATGGGAATCGGAAAATGACCTCGACCGACGCCACTGCCGTCCCGACGATGGGCGAGGCTTGCCACAGTATGCTGCTCCGCCTGGCCGGGCGGGTCCCCGACGAACTGCTGACCCTGAGCCGGGGCTGGCTCGCGGCGCGCGAGCCGGAGAGCATGGCCCAAGCGATCGTGGCGTATTGCGTGTCGCAGCAGCAGAGCATGCCGGCCGAGGATGCAGAGCTACTGCGGTGGATCCTGGAGGCGGCCGGGTTCGACCCGGTGATCGTCGATCGGATCGAGACGACGGACCCCGCGATCGGCACGCCGGTGAAGCACGTGTTCGCCCCCGCTTCTCCAGAGGTGATCCGACGCCGCGGCCACGAGTTCGGCCCCTGTCTGGATCTCACGTCCGATTCCGATCCGGACGCCGATCTCGCTGATCTCGCCGACGGCCTGGACCGCGCCGGCATCGACGCGGTAACCGGGCTCACCGGCGCCGTCGCACTGTGGCGGGCCTGGCGGTCCCCGGCCGACGGCGCGCCCTGGCCCACACCGTGCCGGGTGTTCCTGCTGGCCGTGGCCGCCACGAGCGAGCCGTGGCAGGCGGCGGCCACACTCCAGGACCGGCTGGCCGAGCTCGGCGAGCCGCACCCTCAGGTGGAGGCCTTCACAGCGGACGAGCCCCTGCCCGGGTATCAAAAGGCCGCACGCGCCGCCTCCGCACTGCTGTGGACCCGCACCCGCTCCGAGCCGATGCGCCTGGCCCCGGTCTACGACGAAGCCCCCGACGGCACTCCCACCCTGGCCGCGAACCGCCCGCGCCTGGCCGACCCGGAGCGCGCCGCCGTCGCCGACTCACTGGCCGCCGGAACCCTCGTCCTGTCCACCACCGCACGCCTGGACGACCTGCTGCGCCCGGAGCATCGCGGCCGGGTCCCGATGAGCTTCCGCACCGACGGGGTGTGGGTGTGGAGCGACGCGATCGGCTACTACCTGCGTGAGCACGGCGTCGCGCCGGTGGCGGAGTTCCTCGACCATCTCCGGTCCGGCCGGACGCCGGACCCGGACGCCGTCGCGGTGTTCCGGGCGACGGCGGCGCTTACCCGGCCACTGCCCGAGCCGGTGCCAGAGCCGCGACCCGGGCCCGAAGCAGAGCCCGAGCCCTGTCTCTTATACACAGC
>NZ_JAAFZA010000245.1 GCF_015356865.1 Catenulispora pinisilvae | reverse complement strand
GGCGGGGGACGCCCGCAGTCCCCCTTCACCGCTGTTGCTCTTCATGCGTTTCTCCTGTCGGTTGTGGTGCCTCGTGCCTTAGTTCTCGTCTGTGGCGCCGTCCACCGATTCCGCGGCTTGCACGGTGGCGGTCGCGGTAGCAGCGGCGGTAGCTATGGCAGTGGCAGTGCCGGTAGCGGCCGCACTCAGTGGTTCGCGCTGATCATCATCGAGCTCTGAGACGTGCAGCCAGCACGCCGAGACGTGGTCCTCGCCCACCGTCCGCGGTTCCGGCGACCGGACCGCGCACACCTTCATCGCGAACGGGCAGCGCGGATGGAACCGGCAGCCGGCCGGCGGGCTCACCAGGCTCGGCGGCGCGCCCCGGCCGCGCAGCACCGGGGTCTCGGCGCGCGCCGGATCCGGCGCGGCACTGAGCAGCAGCTGGGTGTAGGGGTGGGCGGGCTCGTCGGTGATCCGGGTGGCGGGCCCGGACTCCACGACCTGGCCGGCGTACATCACCACGATGCAGTCGGCGAGGTACCGCGCCGAGGCGATGTCGTGGGTGACGTACATGGTGGCCAGGTTCTCGCCGGAGCGCAGATCGTCCAGCAGGTTGAGCACCCCGAGCCGGATCGACACGTCGAGCATCGAGACCGGCTCGTCGGCCAGCAGGACCCGCGGCCCCACCGCCAGGCCGCGGGCGATCGCGACCCGCTGGCGCTGGCCGCCGGACAGTTCGTGCGGGTACTTGTCGAGGTAGTCCTGGGCCGGGGTGAGCGAGACCCGTTCCAGCAGCTGCCGCATCCGCTCGGCCCGTTCGGCGCGGCCCAGCTTGGTGTGCAGCTTGAGCGGGCGCTCCAGGTGGTAGCGCACGGTGTGCACGGAGTTCAGGGACGAGAACGGGTCCTGCAACACCAGGTGCACGCTGCTGGTGTACTTGCGCCGCGCCCTCGCCCCGGTGCCGACCGGTTCGCCGTCCAACAGGACCTGGCCGGCTGTGGGCTTGATCAGGCCGGTGAGCAGCCGGGCCAGCGTCGACTTCCCGCTGCCGCTCTCGCCGACCACCGCGGTGACGGTGCCGGCCGGCAGGACCATGGAGATGTCCTCCACGGCGTGCACCACCTGGCCCCGGCCGATTCCGCTGTGCAGCGGGAAGTGCTTGACCAGGCCGCGGGCCTCCAGCGCCGGGGTTCCGGGACGCCGGGGACCGTGGACCACCTTGGACGGCGCAGCGGACTCGGCGCGCTCAGTGGGTTCGGCACGCTTGACCGACTCGATGCGCTCGCTGGATTCGGCCTGCTCGCTCGATTCGGCACGCTTAACCGGCTCGGCACTCTCGGTGGATTCAGCGTGCTCGGCCGACTCGACGCGCTCGCTTGATTCGGCCTGCTCGTTGGAACCGGCGCGCTCGGCAGCCTCGGCCGGTTCAATGCCATCGACCGACTCAATGGATTCGGGCTCGGCGGATTCGGCGCTCATGAGGTGCTCCTGGACAGATCGCCGGGGCGCGGCGCCGCAGGCGTGGCGAGCAGTGGGAAGACGCGGGCCAGCGGCTCGGGCGGATCCTGCCGGCCGTCCTGAAGCCAGCAGGCCGTGACCCGGTCGCCGCCCTCATCGGCCGGCCGGGTCAACGGCGGCTCCTGCGTACGGCAGCGGTCCATCGCGTACGGGCAGCGCGGGTGGAACTTGCAGCCGTCCGGCATCGCGGCCAGGGACGGCGGCGAGCCCGGGATGCCCTCCATCCGCACCCGCTCGCCGTGCAGGCTCGGGAACGAACTCAGCAGACCGAGGCTGTAGGGGTGGCGCGGCGCGTGGAACAGCTCCGCGGCCCTGGCCCGCTCGACGATCCGCCCGGCGTACATGATGGCGATGGAGTCGGCGAGCTCGATCAGCAGCGACAGGTCGTGGGTGATGAAGATGACCGCGAAGCCCAGCTTGTCCCGCAGCGCCATCAGCTCTTCGAGGATCTCGCGCTGGGTGACCACGTCCAGCGCGGTCGTCGGCTCGTCCATGATGACGATCTGCGGTTGCAGGATCAGCGCCATCGCGATCATCACGCGCTGGCGCATGCCGCCGGAGAGCTCGTGCGGGTAGCTGCGCAGCCGGTCGGCGTTGATCCCGACCATCCGCAGCATCTCCACCGCCCGCGCCCGCCGCTGTTCGGCGGACATCTCCGGCCGGTGGACCCGCAGCACATCAGTGAGCTGGTTCTCGACCCGGGCCACCGGGTTCAGCGCGTGCATCGCGCTCTGGAACACCACGGCTATCTCCGACCACCGGTAGCGCCGCAGCTGATGGGCGTCGGCGGCCAGCAGGTCCACCTCGGTGACCTGGCCGGTCTCGGCCGACCGGGAGTGGAACACGACGTCGCCGCCGGTGATCACGCCGGGCGCGCGCAGCAGCCGGGTCAGCGCGTAGGCGAGCGTGGACTTGCCCGAACCGCTCTCCCCCGCGATCCCCAGGACCTCGCCCCGGCGCAGCACCAGATCGGCGTCGGTCACGGCCCGGACCGCCTCCGCGCCCAAGCCGTAGTCGACACACAGGCCGCGGACTTCCAGGACCGGACCCGCCGGCGCCTCGCTGTTCGCCGGATCCGGCGATACCAGAGCGTCGTCGGCCATCAGCTCTCTCCTTCCATGACAGGAGCCGGGACATCAGAGTTCGGCGACCTGTCCGCCCGGACGACCGGAGTCAGCCCGAGTTGGAACCGCACGCCGCGCCGGCTGCCCTTGCGGGACCGGACCCGCGGGTTGACGATCTCGTCGATGCCGAAGTTCAGCAGCGCCAGCCCGATGCCCAGCAGCGCCACGCACAGCGCCGGCGGCGCGTACCACC
Organism: Catenulispora pinisilvae; assembly: GCF_015356865.1. GTDB lineage: Bacteria > Actinomycetota > Actinomycetes > Streptomycetales > Catenulisporaceae > Catenulispora > Catenulispora pinisilvae. The sequence goes on along the minus strand of NZ_JAAFZA010000245.1, from coordinate 11,945 downwards.
ACCAGTCGTTCGAGATCATCGCGCTGGCGCCCTGGGCGTTCTGGATCATCGTGCCCCAGGACGCCTGCGCCGGGTTGATGATGCCGAGGATGGACAGCACGACGTAGATCCCGATGCCGTAGATGACGGTGAAGATGAAGGACGAGGCCAGGATCGGCAGCAGATTGGGCAGGATCTCCGAGACGATGATCCGCGGCCGGCGCTCGCCGATGATCCGCGCGGACTCCACATAGTCCTGGTCGCGCAGGGCGAGCGTCTGCGCGCGCAGCACGCGGGCGCCGTATGCCCAGGCCGTCAGGGCTATGACAGACCCGATGAGGATCGGGTTGTCGGTGTCCCCGGCGGGCAGCGGCTTCATCACGACCATGAGGATCAGCAGGCCCGGCAGCGCCAGGAAGATGTTGGCGATGATGGACAGCACGTCGTCGACGAGCCCGCCGATGTAGCCGGCCGTCACCCCGAACAGGATCGACAGGACGCTGGCGACGATGCCCGCGACGAACGCGATGACCATCGTCGAACGGCCCCCGGCCAGCACCTGCGAGAGGATGTCGTGCTGCTGGCGGTCCGTGCCGAGCCAGAATTTCGCCGACGGCGGCTGGGCGAAGGCGCTGGAGTTGCTGGCCTGCCAGCTCGCCGAGTGCGGGGCCAGGGTCGGGCCGAAGATGGCGATGAAGACGAAGAAGGCGAGGATGGCGGCGCCGACGACGATCTTCGGCGACTTGGTGATACGGGACTTGCGGCGCCTGGCGCCGGTCCCGGCGGGCTCTGCGGTGGCGACACCCACGACGGACATGGTTCAGGCCTCCCGGCGGGCGCGCGGGTCGAGGATCACATAGACGATGTCGGCCAGGAAGTTGACGGCCAGCACCGCGAAGGTGACGCACAGCAGGATGCCCTGCATGAGCGGATAGTCGGCGTCGAGTGTGGCGTTGTTGATCGCCAGGCCCAGGCCGGGATAGCTGAAGACGATCTCGGTGACGATCGAGCCGGTCACGATCAGGCTGACGGACAGGGCCAGCGAGGAGATGGACGGCAGGATCGCGTTGCGCGCCGCCACCCACACCACCCGCCAGCGGGGCAGCCCCTTGGCCGCGGCGACCAGGACGTAGTCCTCGTCCATGGTCGTGATCATCACGTTGCGCATGCCGAGGATCCAGCCGGCTATCGAGGCCAGGACGATCGTCAGGACCGGCAGCACGCCGTGGTCCGCCACGCTGCCGATGAAGCCGGTGTTCCACCCCGGTTCCACCGTCGAGTCCCGGGTGATGTCATAGCCGCCAGCCAACGGGAACCACTGCCACAGGTAGCCCATCGTCATCAGCAGCAGGAACGCCAGGATGTAGTACGGGATCGCCTGGAAGAACGTCGCGACCGGCAGCAGCGTGTCGAGCAGCCCGCCGCGGCGCCAGCCGGCGATCACCCCCAGGAACGTACCGAGCACGAAGGCGATGACCGTGGCGGTCCCGATCAGCCCGATGGTCCACGGCAGGTCCGCGCCCAGGACCTGGGTCACCGGGACCGACTTGCTGGTCGAGGTGCCCAGATCGCCGTGCAGCAGGTTACTGATATAGGTCGCGTACTGGGACATCAGGCCCTTGCCGCCGGAACCGTATTCGGCCTCCAGCGCGTGCAGCTCGTCCGGCGTGATCGGCGCGGAGCGGATGGAGCTGAGCACCGCCTGCAGGGCACTGCCGGGGAGCATACGGGGCAGGAAGAAGTTGAGCGTCACGGCCGACCAGGCGGCGAGAACGTAGAACGCGAGCCTGCGCAGAATGGCTCTCACAGGACGCACCCCCTTCTTCTCGCCCGCGACGTCGTCGCCGGAATACGAATCATGAGACTGCCTACATTTCGGGGACCGCGCGCTGAACTCGGACTGGGTGGCACGGACGGCGGCCGGATGGGAGTCGCGATGGTGCTCTCGCCTTGCGGATTGCCGGTACCGTAACCGAAAGAGAGCGCTCTCACAAGGCTCCAGGAGCCGTTACCCAGGCGTTACCGGCTGCCGACGAACCGCGCCCCACACTCCGTTGATCTTGGCTTCAGGAGGCTTATGTACGCCTGGATCACTGGAACGCGCAGGTGGAAGCCACAACCAGGTTCGGACGACGGCAATGGACGCTCTCATGGCGCGGCAGGCCGCCCGCCCGAAATGCGTGAGAGCGCTCTCTTGAGACTCGCCGCGCACGCCCCCTGAGACGATCTTGGCTTCGCGCCGGTGCCGGCGACACCGATCAGGATGCCGCGACGGCGGCGCAGGATTCGCGGATCACGAGCCGGGTGGGCACGAGCAGCGGTTCGGCCGCGCGCCGCTCCGGGAGGGGATCGCCGTCAGCAGACTTCATGGCGACGGTCCGCATGGCGACGGTCCGCAACAACGACTCCACCGCCCCGGCGCTGATGGCCGCCGGATCCTGCGCCACCGCGGTGAGTCCGGGCCGCACCAGCGAAGCCGCCTCGGCATCGTCGAACCCGATCACGGAGACCTCGCCGGGCACCGGCACACCGAGGTCGGCCAGCGCCCGCAGGACCCCGACCGCCATCCGGTCCCCGGCGGCGAAGATCGCGGTGGGCGGCTCGGGCAGCGACATCAGACGCCGCGCGCAGGCATAGCCGCTTTCCTCCGTGTACTCACCGGACACGACGTACTCGGGCCGGACCGGCGTGCCCGTCCTGGCCATCTCGAAGCGGTAGCCGACGAGCCGTTCGACGGCCGGCATCTGCGACAGCGGTCCGGTGATCACGGCGACGGCCCGGTGCCCGAGCCCGTGCAGGTGGCCGACCGCCGAGGCGGCACCGGCCCGATGATCGGAGGCGACATAGGTCGTGCGGTTCCGATACAGCGGCAGATCCACCGCCACGCAGGCCAATCCGGAGGCGGTCAGCGCGGTGAGCGCCGGATGCCCCTCGTCGACCCCCATGACGATCACGCCGTCCAGACCGTTCCGGCCGGCGGCGGCCACGTAGGCGTCGACGCCGTCGTGCGGGCGCGCCGCGGCGAGCAGCACCAGATCGGTGCCGGTCGCGCTCAACCGCCGCCGGACACCGGCGAAGACGTCGACGAGCAACGGCACGCGCCGACCGGCCCCGCCGAAGTCCGCGTCCCACACCATTCCGACGGCGACGCCCTCGGATCCGGCGGGCTCTGGGGTATCGGTCATGCCCGCACGGTATCCGGCCGCTCAGCGCGGCCTCAAGGGCGAAGCGATGTGCCGCTTCACTCGTCCTCGGCAGTCGGTTCGAAGGCCTCCGGTTCGGCATCGCCAGCATCGTTTGCGTTGCCTGCGTTGCTTGCAGTGCCTGCATCGGTCGGACCGGTCCCACCGGTCGGACCGACCGCGGCGCCGCTCGCGGTGCCGGCCGAGTCGGCGGTCCGCGGGCGCCGGCCCGCCAGCACCGCGCCGACGATCAGCGCCAAGGCCAGGACCACCAGAGCCAGGGGCGCGACAGCACCCTCCCACAGCAGCTTCGACTGGTCGTCCTTGGACTGCTTGACCGCGTCCGCGATCCCGGCCGGCGACATCTTGGTGTCCACGTCCAGCACCGCCGTCAGCGGCACCGTCCCCAGCTTCGTCTTCATCTGCGCCGTCACCGTCTGGTGGGCGTCGGCGTCGACAGTGGTGCCGCTGAGCTGGTCCACCCACATCGTGGTAGTCGTCGAGGACGTATAGCTCAGCGGCACCATCACGCTGTCCCCGCCCGGCGGCAGCAGCGCCGCCAGCGCGCCCTGCATGGCCGGGGCCATCGTCGCGGCGAGGCCCTTGAGCACCGAGACCGGCACCGCCGGCGGCAGTTGCGCCAGTGTGGCCGGGTCCTTCTCCGCCCCGGAGGCGTCCACGGTGAACACATAGGTGGAGCGGCCGACGTGGCTTTCGCTGCGCACGTACTTCGCAGTGGCCTGCGTACCGGTCGCCCCGTCCCACCACGGGTAGTCGTGTTTGTCGGGCGAGAACGCGAAACCGACCGCCAGGCCCTGGTGGGCGTCGGCGGTGACGCCGGCCGGCGCGGCGGCGGGCATCAGGGTCTTGCGGTCGACGGCCCACGTCGACGTGGGGTTGCCGAGCACGCCGCCGGCACCGCTGATCGCGGTCACATCCGAGAGCACCGCGACGTTTCCGTGCATGCCGATCGCCTTCACGGTCTCCACCGCCGTGAACGGCGCGTTCTTGACGAACGCATTCGCCAGATCACCGCCGGCCACCGCTTGCTGGTTGAGATACGAGGCGGTCCCGGCGTAGCGGGTGACGGTGTTCTGGTCGCTCTGGACGCGCTCGGCGTCCGGCACCAGCTTGAACCGGATCACCCCGGCGACGGCGGCGCACACGATGGCGCCGGCGGTGAATACGAGAACTGACTTACGCATGTTTATCGATTCCTGACACGCCCGGGGACAGGGTGAACCGCGAAAAGCAGCGCTGTGACCGTCGTCACAGCGAGCCGTGTCCGGAAGGGTAGCCCCAGCTACCTGTCAGTAGGAAGGGGCGAGCTGAACAATTCTCACGTTCCATGATCCGCCGGCCGAAGGGGCAACCTTCTCTGCCGTCTTCGCATCGTGCGAAAGTGAAGGGGGGTCGGCATGCCCAACACACAAGACTCGTCCGATGACGGCTTCGATCGCTTCATGGCCGAACGGTGGCCGCGCGTCGTCCGTTCGGCGTTCCTGCTCACCGGGAACCAGCACGACGCCGAGGACCTGGCGCAGGCGGCGTTCGAGCGGGCGTGCGCCGCGTGGGGACGGGTACGGCGCGCGGACAACCCGGACGCGTATCTGCACCGCGTCCTCGTGAACTGCAATCGCGGACGGTTCCGCACGCGCCGGGTGATCGAGACTCCGGTAGCCGTGCTGCCCGAAGGGCTGCAAAACGTCGGGGACCACTCAGAGGCGCACAGCGAACGCGACGCTCTGATGGCGGTGCTGAACGACCTCGCGCCCCGGCAGCGGGCCGTCATCGTCCTGCGGTACTACGAAGACCTCACCGAGGCCCAGACCGCCGACATCCTCCGCTGCTCGGTCGGGACCGTCAAAAGCCAGACGTCCAAGGCGCTGGCCCGGCTGCGGAAAAACGGCCGGCTCGCCGAGTTCGCGCAGACGTCCAAGAGCCAGAAGGGAGCCGCGTGACCATGTACGACACCATCGACGACGACACCGAGCCCGACACCGACGCGCTGCGGTCGGGCCTGCGGACCCGGGCGGATCTCGTCACGATCTCCGTGCCGCCGATCCCGGCGGTTCGGGAGCGCGCGCGGCGGCGTCGGACCCGGCGCCTGGTTCGAGCGCTGTCGGGCGTGGCCGCCGCGAGCGCGGTGGTCGGCGGTGTCCTGGTCTGGGCGCCGGGGCGGGAAAGCGACGACGGCGCGCCGACGACGACGGCGCCTTGGCCGACGCCTTCGCCTTCGCTCTCCCCTTCGTCTTCGCCTTCGCTGGCTGTGTCGACATCGGAGTACCTGCGAGCCGCGGATCTGGGCGCCGGATGGACCGGTCCGGTCGGCTCGACGACAAGCCCTCAGCTGGACATGGGCAGCGCGTGCGAGGAGGAGGGCGTCTTCCACCCGCAGATACCGGTGGCACCCACCCTGAACTTCCGCTACACCTTCTCGCCGCCCGGGAAACCAGCGATCGAAGCGTTCGAAGCGGTCTACACGTTCGCCCCCGGCACCGGGAATGCGGTCATGAATCGGGTGGACACAGCCCTCGGACTCCTCTGCGAGCAAGCAGAAGACGTCAGAGCGCTGGACACGCCGACCGTCGACGACGATTCGACCGCGTACACGACCGGTGGAGGCAACTGCTACATCCTCGTGCGAAGCGGCGACCAGGTGGCTTCAGTAGTCGTCCCCGTCATGCCCAGCGGCTCGGACGCGACAGCGTGGATCGATCTGGTGACGAGACAGATGGGCAAGCGCCTGACCGGTGGCTGAGCGGCTGAGCTGTAGGCAGCAGTCAGGCTGACCGCGAGTGGGTCAGCCTGACTGCGGGTGGGTCAGCCTGATTACTTGTGGATCAGCCGAGCGCGGACACCTGAGCGGCCGTGAGCGCCGTCGGGAAGATCTGGACGTCGTCCAGGCCTCCCGGCCAGAAATCCGTTTGCTGCGCACCGAATTTGCCGCGCCCGATCACGAGCGGGCCGGTCGCCAAGTCCGCCGGTGCGACGGTCGTCGTGCCGGCGAGCGTGCCGTTGACGTAGATGGACATGGTGTTCGCCGCCGCGTCCCGGACCCCGACGATGTGGTACCAGGTGCCAGTCGCCGGGGACCCGCCGTTCGCACCACTGTTGCCGACCGCCCGGGCGTTGGCGTTACTGAAGGCGAACCGGTCGTCGGCGGAGTCGTACTGCAAGAAGAACACGCTGTTCACCGTGCCGTCCTCGCTGACCGCGGTGGCGAACGCGCCCTTCTTGCCCAGGTTGACCCACGCCGCGACGCTGTAACTCTGGCCGCTGTTGAGCAGCGGTCCCTGGGTCTGCGCGTACTGGTCGGTCCCGTTCAGCTGGAGCCCGCCGCCGTTCGGCCCGGACGTTTCCCAGGCCCCGCCGTTCGGCAGGCTCGCGTCATCGCCGTTGCCGGACGTGTCCTTGGCGACGGTCCCGGAGCCGTCGGCCAGCGGCCAGTGCCCTGCTTTGCTGACGACGTTCTGGCCGCAGTCACCGGCGGTGCTCCCGGCCGCGATCACCTTGGCGTTGGCGGCCGCGACCTGGGAGACGTCCATCTTCGACACCCGGCGGTCGTAGGTCCACAGCCCGTTGACCTCGCCCTCCACGTCGGTCAACTGGGTGTATACGCCCCCTGAGAGTTGGCACTGGGCCTCTTCGCTGAGCGCGTCGGCCGTCTGCACGAACTTCTGGGTCAGCTGCGCGCTGTCGGCGGCCCCGGCGTAGTTGATGAAGCCCTGGTCCCAGTCGTGGGCCGGGATGGCGAGCCCCCAGCCGCCGTGCTCGCCGTCGATGGCGGGCCGGTTGTCCGCGTTGTCGGGCTGCGGGTCGGCCGGACCGGTGTAGGTGTGCCAGTCGACGACGTTGCCGGCGCCGGTGTCGGTGTTCACGCTGCCGCAGCAGTTGAAGCCCGACTCGGCGTCGACGAGCCGGCTCGGATCGTCGGCGTGGACCTGCGCGGCGGCTGCCTTGACCTCGCTGACCGCGTTGGAGACGGTGTTCCGGTCCAGGCCCCAGCCCTCGTTGTAGGGCTCCCACGAGATGATAGACGTCTCCCCGCGCAGGTCCTGGACCATCTGGTGCAGCTGCGACCGGAACGCGGTGTCGTCCGCCGGGGTCGGGGTGTACCCGGAGTTCATCGACGGCATGTCCTGGAGCACGAGCATCCCGGTGGTGTCGGCGTCGTAGTACCACCGCGCCGGCTCGACCTTGATGTGCTTGCGGATCGCGTTGAAGCCCATCGCCTTGGTCTCGGTGATGTCCCACTTCAGCGCGGAGTCGGTCGGCGCGGTGTAGATGCCGTCCGGCCAGAAGCCCTGATCGAGGGTCGCGTCGACGAAGGTCGGTTTACCGTTCAGCAGGATCTTGCTGACCCCGTTCACCTTCCCGGTGCTCACCGTGCGTTCGCCGAAGTACGAACCGACCTGGTCCCACGAGAACCCGTCGATCAGCGTCGCCGTAGCCTGATACAGGAACGGATCGGACGGCGACCACAGCCGCGGATCCTTCAGGGGGATGGTGAACGAGGTGTTCGCCCTCCCGACGCCCTCGGCCACGATCCGCCGGCCGTCGGTGATGGCCACCGAGACGAAGCCGCCGGCCGAGGTGCCGCTGACCGCGTCCACGGTCACCGAGGCGTTCGCGGTGCTCGGCGCGTTCGGCAGGTTCGGGGTGAACACGACCTGGTCCAGACGCTTGGCCGCGGTCGGCTCCATCCACACGGTCTGCCAGATGCCGCTGGAGGCGGTATAGAAGATCCCTGACGGATCGAGCTGCTGCTTGCCCTGGGGCTGGTTGGGCGCGTCGGTGTTGGTGACCCCCACGGTGATCTGCTGCGGGCCGGAACCCTTCAGAGCCGCGGTGATGTCGGCGCTGAACGGCAGATAGCCACCGGTGTGCGTGGCCACCTGGACGTTGTTCACCCAGACCGTCGTCTGGTAGTTGACGGCACCGAAGTTGAGCACGACCCGCTGTCCGTCGGTGCGCCACGAGGCCGGGACGGTGAACGTGCGCCGGTAGAAGGAGTAGTCGTAGTGCTGCTGGACGCCGGACAGTTCCGACTCCATCGGATACGGCACGACGATCGATCCGGTCAGGTGCGCGTTGTCCGCCGGCTGCGTCTGGACCTCGGTCGCGCCGGTGCTCTCGGGCAACCCTTCGAAGCCCCACTTGCCGTTGAGGGACTGCCACCGCTGGCGCGTCATCTGCGGGCGCGGGTAGTCCGGGAGCGGGTTGTTCGGGTCGACCTGCGATGCCCACGGCGTGGTCATGTTCGCCGTCGAGGTGTTCGCCAGACCGCTGTAGAACAGTGGGACAGCCGTGCCGTCGGCGTAGGCGGCGCCGCCGGTCCCGTCATAGCCGACGGTGAGGTCGGTCCAGGTCTTGTAGAGCGGACCGCCGAGGGTGACCACGAGCGTCGCCGGATCGCTGGGATCCAGCGCCGCCGAGGAGATCGGGAACCCGCCGACACTCAGGTGGCCGGTCGCCGCCGACGGCCAGGCAGCCAGCGGCTTGCTGAACGTCATCCGGACCCGCGTGCCGTCGCTGGAGAGCGAGGCGTCGGTCAGGGTCGGAATGTAACCGGGCGGCAACGTGAAGGCCGAGGCGGGCACCGCGGTCATCGACTGGCCGGGCGGCGCCCAGGACAGCTGCGCGGACGCGCCGCCGTAGTCCTGGAAGTACTGCGCCTGCAAGGCGTGCTCGCCCGCGGTGAGGTTCACGGTGGCGGTGATCGGGACGTCCCAGTCGTCGACCCAGTGGTCGATGACGGAGCCGCCGTCGATCGTCATCCGGAAGCCGTTGTCCCCGTACCACTGGAAGGTGTAGCTGCCGGTGGTCGGGAGGTGGATGACGCCGGTCCACTGGACGCCGGCGTCGGTGCTCCCGCCGGTGAACTGCTGCAAGCGGGGCAGGAGGTTCGAGAAGTCGATGTTGGGGTCGACGATGGTGTTCTTCACCGGCCCCAGGGTCCAGTCGCTGCCTCCGGGGGTGCCTGTGGCGGGGCCGTATTGGGCTTCGAGACCTGGGTATTCGGTCGTTGCCGGCGTGGTGGATGCGGTGGTCAACGCGGCGGTCGAGGCTGCGGTGGCTGCGGTGGCTGCGGTGGTCGATGCGGTTGTCGATGCGGCGGAACGCAGGGTGCTGCTGCCAGCGTCGGCCGCGGCAGCCGTCGGCAAACACAGGCCGGCGACGACGGCGAGGGCCGCGAGCACGGCCGACAGGCGCAGGGGACGACGGGGTGGCTTGCGGGGTGGCTGATGACGAGGGCTGGACATCAGGCTTTTCCTTCCGAGCCGGGACAGCTGGAGTTCGGATCGGCATCTGTTGTGGTCTGTTCGCCTTTACAACGTTGTACAGGACGTCAGCGAACAACTTTCAACACAAGCCGTCAAGAACTCTTTACCTAGTCTTGACTCAGCCTGTTGCCGATGGGCGAAGTAAACGGTACAGTAGAGTTTACTTCCGGGGACGGTGAGACGGCCCCACCCGGGCGCCCGCCGAAGCCACCCCTTTGCCCTTCCAAGACTTCGCCAAGGAGCCACCATGTCCACGAACACCGCGTCCACGAACGACCGCAGCGAGATCGAAGCCGTCGCCCGCCGCTTCTACCAGGTCATCGAGACCGGCGACGAGGCCGTGGTCGACCAGACCCTCGCCGCCGACTGGGAATGCGTCCCGCCCCTGCGCCACGGCACCGGGCCCGAGGGCTACAAGCAGCTGATCGACGGGCTGCGCAAGACGTTCCCGGACATGACCGTCACCGTGCAGGACGTCCTGGTCGACGGTGACAAGGTCGCCGTGCGCACGCTCGCCCGCGGCACGCACAGCGCCGAGCTCATGGGCGTCCCGGCCACCGGCCGGCCGGCCGAGTACCGGGCCTGCGACATCCACCGGGTGGCCGACGGCCGGATCGTGCAGTCCTGGCACCTTGAGGACTTCTTCGGACTCCTCGGGCAGCTCGGCGCCACCTTCAGCGCGAACTCCTGAGACGGACTGCCGAGATGAGTCTTATCGGAAAGACCGCCGTGGTCACCGGAGCGGGCCGAGGCATCGGGCTCGCGTACTGCCGGCGGTTGGCGGCCGACGGCGCCAACGTCGTCGCACTCGACGTCAACGATCCGGCCGAGGCCCTCGCCGCGCTGACCGGCCCCGGGGAAAAGGTCGGCCACGTGTGCGACCTGGCCCGGCCCGAGCAGATCGAGGCGGCCGCGGCAGCGGTGCTCGAACGCTTCGGACGGTGCGACATCCTGGTCAACAACGCCGCGATCTTCCCGACCACCGACCTGGAGACCGTCACCCTCCAGGTGTGGCGGACAGTCCAGGCGGTCAACGTCGAGGCGATGCTGTTGCTCGCCCAGGCGTTCGTCCCGGGCATGAAGGCCGCCGGCTGGGGCCGCGTCGTCAATACCGGCTCGGCCAACACCCTGCTGCAAACACGCGACCTGGCGTATGTCACCAGCAAGGGCACCGTCCACGCGCTCACCCGCGCACTGGCCAACGAGCTCGGCGAGAGCGGGATCACGGTCAACGCGATCGCGCCGAGCATCGTGGCCACCGAGGGTTTCACCGGGCGTTCCCGGCCCGCCGGGCCGAGCGCCCAGGACGTCCTGGCCCGGGTCTCGTCCATGCAGACCATCAAGCGGGCCTCGGTGCCCGACGACCTCGGCGACGCCCTCGGCTTCCTGGTCTCCGACGCCGCCGGATTCATCACCGGCCAGATCCTGCACGTCGATGGGGGGCTGACCAGAACCGGAGCCTGAGGCGCGTCCTGGGGCGGGGCCTGAGACCCGCGGCCCGAGGCCTGGGACTCGCACACGGATCGGTGGGCCTGCCCGCGACAGGCCCACCGATTATGCTGCTGCAAACGCCGGCGATCAGATCGTCGCCGCGGCTCCGACGATCATCGCGAGGAAGGCGAACCATGGCGCGCAGGGGTGCGGAACTGCGGGAGCACATCCTGTGGACCGCCAAGGACGTGTTCATCGAGGAGGGCTTCGAGCGCACCTCGATGGACGTCGTCGCCGCCCGGGCCGAGACCTCCAAGCGCTCCCTGTACGCGCACTTCCCCAGCAAGGACGTACTGTTCCAGTCGGTCCTGGAGCTCGTCCGGGAGCTCTACCTCGGCCGACTGAAGACCCCCGCCGACTACGGCGACGACCCGGCCGAGGCAGTCGTCGCGTTCTGCGGCCGCTTCCTCCAGCTCCAACTGTGGACCGCGGCACTGCGCACCTTCAGGCTCGGGGTCGCCGAGGCCGAACGACGACCCGACGCCGCCGCCCTGTACCACGAAGCGATCTTCGATATCCCACAGCAGCGGCTCGCGTCCTACATCGCCGACCGCTACCAGACCGACGCCGAGACCTCACAGGAGGCTGCGAAACTGCTGTTCGGCCGTGCCGTCTACCCCGAACTGGTGGGCGCCCTGTTCGGGTGCAGGACACCGCTGGCCGTGCGGCCGGAAGAGGAAACGCTCGCGGTGGACGTGGACCTCGAGCCGCTGCGGGTAGCCGTCGCGCGCTTGCTGCCGCCGACTCCCGCGCGCCGCTGAGGGTTCTCCCCCGCCGCGTTGACGGCGATCAGTTCTCGCATACGCTCCGCGTCTTCGGTCTTCGGTCTTCGGTCTTCGGTCTTCGGTCTTCGGTCTTCGGTCTTCGGTCTTCGGTCTTCGGTCGTCGGTCGTCGGTCGCCGGTCGCCGGTCGGGATCCGTTCCCGGTCGACGCTGCGGGCCAGCATGACCCGACCCGCTGCTGAACGGTTCACTGCTGAGGCGACGGCGCGGGGCTTCTTTGGGG
>NZ_JAAFZA010000244.1 GCF_015356865.1 Catenulispora pinisilvae | reverse complement strand
GCGTGAGGTGGATGTAATTCGGGGGCGGGGTTGGTTCGGGGGCGAGATGGCGGTGGTGCGGTGAGACGAGCGCGGATGTAATTCGGGGGCGGTGTGGTGTGGCGTGTGCTGAACTACCTGTATGTCTGCCGAGGTCGTCATCCCCATCTATGTCCGGGACCTGACTCATGCGGACCTGCCGCACTGCACTTGGGCCGGGTCTCCATTGCACCTGCGTTCCGTCGCGAAGGAACTGGAGCGCGTGGCGGCCGGAGTGGCGGAGTACCTGGCGGTCTGCGTCGCCAAGACCGACCGGCCGGTGGCGATCGGTGGCGTCGACTATGAGCAGGCTGTGGGCTCCGGCACGATCCATCAACTCTCGACCATGCCCGCGGTCCAGTCCTGCGGCTTCGGCACGGCGCTGATCGAGGAGGCCGAGCAGCGGATCCGCGGCCGCGGCCTGACCCGCGCCGAACTCTGCGTCGAACACGACAATCCGCGGGCCCATGCCTTGTACGAGCGACTCGGCTATGTGGTTTTCGACAACGTCCTCGACGCGTGGGACGAGGAGAAGCTGGACGGGACGATCAGCCGGTACGAGACGATGTGCGCGGTCCTGGCCAAGGACCTGCGGGACTAGCCGTTAGCCGCTAGCCGGCCGCTTCGCTCCCGAACGCCTGAAGCGCGTCCCCGGTCAGCCGCATCATCGTCCACTCGTCCAGCGGCACCGCGCCGAGCGCCTTGTAGAAGCCGATCGACGGCTCGTTCCACTTCAGCACGCTCCACTCCACCCGGCTGTACCCGCGCTCGACGGCGATGCGGGCCAGCTCGCGCAGCAGCGCGCTGCCGTGGCCGCCGCCGCGGGCTTCGGGGCGGACGAACAGGTCCTCCAAATAGATGCCGTGGGTGCCGTTCCACGTTGAGAAGTTGAGGAAGTAGAGCGCGAAGCCGACCGGGGTGCCGGCGTCGTCCTCGGCGATCAGCGCGAAGACGGCCGGGTGCTCGGCGAACAGGGCGGCGTGCAGCTGTTCTTCGGTGGCCCGGGCGGCTTGCGGCTCGCGCTCGTACTCGGCGAGGGCGGCGACCAGGGCGAGGATGGTCGGGACGTCGGCGGGGGCGGCGGCGCGGATCATGGCGCCAGCCTAGTCGGCACTGTCCTCCCTATTCGTCGTCCCTCGCCGTCACCCGTCCGGCGTGGCTGTCTGTTTCGGCCTCTCCCGTTCGTGTAGAGGGTGAGAAGGATCCACACGGACGATGAAGGAGCAGGTCATGGGCAAGATCGTGGTGACCGAGAGCCTGACCCTGGACGGCGTGATGCAGGCGCCGGGCCGGGCCGACGAGGACTTGCGGGGCGGGTTCCCGTACGGGGGCTGGGGCACCGACTACCCTGACGAGATCATGGGCGCCGAGATGGCCAAGCGCATGGCGGGGCAGGGCGTGATGCTGCTCGGGCGGTTCACTTATGAGGGCCTGTTCGGGTTCTGGCCGAAGCAGACCGACGGCAACCCGTTCACCGCGCGGCTGAACAAGGTGCAGAAGTACGTCGTGTCGAAGACCCTGACCGAGCCGCTGCCGTGGGAGAACTCGACGCTGCTGAGCGGCCGCGATGGTCACGTTCCCGAAGCGGTCGCCGCGCTACGCGACGCCACCGAAGGCGACGTCTCCGTCATCGGCAGTGGGCAGCTCGTCCGCACGCTCGCCGCCGCGGGCCTGGTCGACCGCTACGTGCTGCTGATCCATCCGCTCGTCTTCGGCACCGGGTTCCGGTTGTTCGAGGGCGCCGAGCTCACCAAGCTCCGGCTTACCGACTCCGTGACCACCGGAACCGGTGTGATCATCGCGACCTACGAGGCCTGAGGAGAAGACCGTGCCCCGCTATCTGCTCTCCATCTATCAGCCCGACGGCCCGCTGCCGTCCCAGGACCGGCTCGCCGACATCCACCGCGACCTCGACGCGCTCAACGACGAGCTCAAGGCGGCCGGCGGGTGGGTGTTCGACGGGGGACTGCATCCGGCGAGCACGGCGACCGTGCTGCGGCCCGGCGGGGGCGACGTGCTGATCACCGACGGGCCGTTCGTCGACAGCAAGGAGCATCTGGGCGGGATCAAGATCGTTGATGCCCCCGATCTGGACGCGGCGCTCGGGTGGGGCGCGAAGCTGATGCGCGCGATCGGGTTGCCGGTCGAGGTCCGGCCGTTCCTGGGCTGGGACTGATACGGCCGGCGAGGACTTATATGACCGGCGAGGACTGAGATGACCGAGGGCGCCGACGTCGAGGCCGTCTTCCGCGCCGAGTACGGCCGGGCGGTGGCCGTCCTGGTCCGCGCGTTCGGCGACATCGGCCTGGCCGAGGAAGCGGTGCAGGAGGCGTTCGCCACCGCGCTCCAGCGCTGGCCGCGGGACGGTTTGCCGCCGTCCCCGGCCGGTTGGATCATCACCACCGCCCGCAACCGCGCGATCGACCGGTTGCGCCGCGAGGCCCGGCGCGACGACCACCACGCCCAGGCCGTGCTCCTGCACGCCGCCAGCGATCCCGAACCGGAGGACCCGGTGCGCGACGACCGCCTGCGCCTGATCTTCACCTGCTGCCACCCCGCCCTGGCTCCGGCCGCCCGGGTGGCCCTCACGCTGCGCCTGCTCGGCGGCCTGACCACCGCCGAGATCGCCCGCGCGTTCCTGGTCAGCGAACAGACCATGTCCCAGCGCCTGGTCCGCGCCAAGGGCAAGATCAGCGCCGCGCGCATCCCGTACCGGATCCCGTCCGAGGCCGAACTGCCGGACCGGCTCCGCGCCGTCCTGGCCGTCGTCTACCTGATCTTCACCGAGGGCCACTCGGCCACCTCCGGCGAGGAACTGGTCCGCGCCGACCTGTGCGCCGAGGCGATCCGCCTGGCCCGGCTGCTCACCGAGCTGATGCCGGACGAACCCGAGGCCGCCGGCCTGCTGGCCCTGCTCCTGCTCACCGAAGCCCGCCGCCCGGCCCGCACCGACGCCGCGGGCGACCTCGTCCTGCTCGCCGACCAGGACCGCGACCGCTGGGACCGGACCCTGATCGCCGAAGGCCAGGGCCTGGTCCGGGCCTGCCTGCGCCGGGGCCGGCCGGGGCCGTACCAGATCCAGGCCGCGATCAACGCCGTGCACAGCGACGCCTCCCGCGCCGAGGACACGGACTGGAGCCAGATCCTCGCCCTCTACGATCAGCTGCTGGCCGCCGAACCGACGCCGGTCATCGCCCTGAACCGCGCCGTCGCACTCGCGGAAGTATCCGGCGCCGCCGACGCATTGGAGATCGTCGACGGTCTGGCCGCGCCGCTGGCCGAATACGGCCCCTACCACGCGGTACGCGCTGACTTGCTGCGCCGCGCTGGCCGGCGCGACGAAGCCGTCGCCGAATACGACCTGGCCGAGGCGCGCGCCGGCAACGCCAGCGAACGGACCTTCCTGCGGTCTCGGCGAGATGCCCTCGCGCCACCAACCCACCCCGGTAGGGTCGGACGCCCGACCGACGGGAGAGAACCTTGACCATCGACACCCAGAACCTGCGCCTGCGCCACGAGGCCCTGCCGGAGCGCGAGGCCCGCTACAGCGGCCAGATCCCGGCCCTGGCGCCGATCCAGCTGGATTTCGACGAGGAGGAGCGATCGGTCACCGCGCGGACCGCGGCGACCTCCGAACTGATCGAACTCTGGCAGGCGGGGTGACGCCGGGCGGGTTGCTGCCTGGATGATGCCCGGATGACTTAAGGGCTCTACTTAATAAGGGCTCTGCTCAAAGGCTCTGCCTAAGCGCTCTGCTCCGGCCGGGCCGTGAACAACTGCTCCGCCGCGCGTCTCAGAAGCCGTCCAAAGGCTGGCGCGACCGGCGGGTATGCACCATGATGGCGCTCGGCCGCCTGCTGACGGGGATTTTCAGCCGGTGGCGTTTCCGCGTGTTCCGATTTTCCGCGCGGGAGATCCGCGTTCAGTACCGCTCGGTTTCGTCATCAGTGGGTTTCACAGGGGAGGGGACCATGTCCCAAGCTGCGCCGGTGCACGGCAGATCGAAGAACCTGGTCCTGGCCGCGATGATCTTCGCGGTCGCGATGACCTTCATCGACCAGACCATCGTCTCCATCGCGGTGCCGGAGATCCAGACCAAGCTGGGGCTGTCGGCGACCGGCGTGCAGTGGGCGGTCAACGCCTACCTGCTGGCGCTGGCCTCGCTGTTCGCCTTCGGCGGGCGGCTGGCCGACACGCTGGGCCACCGCAAGATGGTGACGGTCGGCGTCGTCATCTTCGCCGGCGCCTCGGCGCTGTGCGGCGCCACGCCCACCGGCTCGCTGGCCGAGGCCTGGCTCATCGCCTTCCGCGCGTTGCAGGGCCTGGGCGGCGCGATCATGTTCCCGGCGGCGCTGGCCATCGTGGTGCAGACCTACGAGGTGCGCGAGCGCGGCAAGGCGCTGGCCACGTTCTTCGGCATCTCCGGCGCGCTGACCGCGATCGGCCCGATCCTCGGCGGCTTCCTGACGCAGTGGACGTGGCGCGCGATCTTCTGGGTCAATCTCCCGGTCGCGGCGATCGCGGTGCTGCTGATCGCGCTGTCCAAGCCGGTCACCGACTTCCGCCCGGCCAAGATGGACTACCGCGGCCTGGCGCTGATCACCGGCGGCATCGTGCTCGGCGTCTTCGGCTTCCAGCAGGCTCCGCTGTGGGGCTGGGGCAACCCGGCGATCGGCCTGTGCATCGCGGCCGGCGTGGTGCTGCTGATCGTGTTCTACCGGGTCCAACGCACCACCGCCTCGCCGCTGATCGACATGGCGATCTTCCGCAACCGCACCTTCCTGGTCGAGAACATGGTCCTGGGCGTGGCGATGCTGGTGTTCATCCCCCTATTCATGTTCTCCAGCGAGTACGCCCAGATCTCGCTCGCCAAACAGGCCAAGGACGCCGGCGTCTTCCTGCTCTACTTCTTCGTCGGCTTCGCCGTGGCCACCCAGATCGGCGGCCGCATGCTGGACCGCATCGGCGCCAAGCGCCCGGTCACGATGGGCTGCGTCCTGGCGGCCGTCGGCTTCTACCTGTGGGCCGGCAAGGTCACCACCCTGGACTTCAACAAGCAGCAGTGGTTCATCGTCCTGGCCGGCGCCGGCATGGGCTTCATGGTGTCTCCGGCCAGCACCGACGCGGTCAACCAAGCCGGCCGCTTCTCCTACGGCGAGGCCACCGGCATCACCCAGACCATCCGCAACTACTCGGCGAGCCTGGGCCTGGCGGTGCTGGGCACGACGCTGGTCTCGCGGATGCGCAGCAACGTCGCCAACCAGCTGGTCGCCCAGCACGTCCCCCGCGCCCTGGCGAACAAGGAAGCGGCGAGCCTGGCGCAGATGCAGAACAGCGGCTCCTCCGGCGGCTCCTCGGGCAACGGCGAGTCGGACCTGTCGAAGATCCCGCACTTCTATCAGGTGGCGTTCGCACAGTCGACGCAGACGATCTTCTACATCATGGCCGGCATCATGGCGGTGGCCGCGGTCATCGCGCTGGTTGGGTTGAAGTGGGGCGTCGCGCCGGTGCCGGAGGGGGAGGCGGCGGCTGACGCCGTCGCCGACGCCGGCCCGACGCAGGGGACTGCGGAGGCGGCGGCCTAGATGATCGAGCCCGCGGGATCCCCGCGGGCCTGAGATGAGCTTTCGACCGCTGAACGCCGGGCCGGTGTATTTCTGTCAGCGTTCGTAGAGGCCGTCGAGGCGCGCTCGGGCCAGGACCTTGCCGGTCGCCGAGCCGATCACCGTGCGGGGCTTGGCTTTGTCGAGCGCGCCGCCGTCCGCGGTTTCGGTGATGGCTTTCCCGAGGGCGAAGAGCTGGAAGACGTAACGGTGCGGGCCGTGACCCTTGATCGGGCCGGGGCCGTGGTAACCGCGGCCGATCTGCGATCGGAGGGGCCGGGTCCCCGCGGCGGGGCTCTTCGCGGTGAGGGCGCCCTCGGGCAGTCCTTCCAGGGCCGGGTCGATCAGTGCGACGCAGTGGACGGCCGGTGACCTGGTCGGGGCGTCGACGTCCTCGATGACGAGCAGGAGCTGGGCCGTGCCCTCGGGGACACCGGTCCAGGCCAGCGCGGGGGAGCGGTCCTTGCCGCCGACCAGCTTTCCGGCGTGGAGCTTGGGAATGTCGTCGTTGTGGGCGAAGGCCGTGCTTTCCAGTACCAGCGTCTCGGGCCCGGCCAGCGCGGGGAGGTTCCAGGCCAGCTTCGTATCGCCGGCGCGCTTGTTCTTGAGCAGGGTTCCCAGTATCGCCATGGTCGCTTCCTTGTCGGTTCGCCGCCATAACTGCGATCGTCGTTCGCAGTAGCCGCGGGCTACCATACCTACTGCAAACAGTGTTCGCAAAGGAGACTCGCTTGGCCGTCAGCATCTGGCTCCGCCCGGAGCGCACCGGCCGGGGCCCGTCCCCGGCCTTCGACCGGGGGCGCATCGCCGCGGCGGGCGTGGCACTGGCCGACGCCGACGGCCTGGCCGCGGTGACCATGCGGGCCGTGGCCGACTCCCTCGGCGCCGCGCCGGCGTCGCTGTACCGCTATGTGGCGACGCGGGACGAGCTGCTGGAGTTGATGGTCGACCAGGTCAACGGGGACGTCTCCTACGACGGACTCGGCGCCGGCGACTGGCTGGAAGACCTGCTGGCACTGGCTCGTGAGGCCCGCGAGAGGTACCGCGCCCATCCATGGCTGCTCGACGGGATCGAGGCGAAGATCCCCCTCGGGCCACGGGCCACGGACTTCCTGGAGCACGCGCTGGCGGCGTGTGCGGCGGCGTCGGTGGAGCCGGGGACGGCGATCGAGGCCGTCGCCGTCATCCTGGCCCTCGTCGGGGCTTTGACGCGGGCCGAGCTCGGACGGCGCGCCATCGGGCTGACGGATTCGGAGCGGCGGCAGGCCAAATCAGAGTACGCCGCGCAGATAGTGAAGGCCGGCGATCATCCGCATGTGGCGGCGGCGTTGGCTTCGCGTGCTGCCGAGCAGGCGACGGATCCCGACGCACAGTTCGATCGCGTCGTGACGCGGGTACTGATCGGCCTGCTCGGCGGACGGTAGATCGAGGTGGGGGGCCTGTGGGTGCCACGCCGACACTCACGGCGCCGACGCTCACGCCGCCGTCGCCACCACGGCTCGCCGCGGGCGCAGCGTGAAGCTGACGCCCAGCGCGAGCGCGGTGACGGCGGCGCCGATCCAGGCCGCGGCGGTGAAGCCCTCGTCTGAGGGGAAGACGGCACCGGCGCTCGTGTGCGCCGCGAGCAGCAGGGCGCTGAGCGTGCTGCCGAGCGAGAACCCGATGCTGCGCACCACCTGGTTCACGCCCATGGCGCTGGCCGTCTCCCGCGCCGGGGTCACCTCCAGGATCACGGCGGGCATGGCCGCGGAGAACGCCCCGACGCCGAGCCCGAGCAGCGTCATCGACACCAGCGGCCCGGCGATCGTGCCGCGCGCCACGGCGAACACCGCGAACGCCGCGATCACGACCGCCGTCGCCGCCGTGACCAGCGCCGCCGCCGACACCCGGGCCCGCAGCCAAGGACTGAGCCGCCCCGCGACGAACCCGACCACCGAGAACGGGACGAGGAACAGCCCCGCGGTGAAGGTGCTCAGGCCGAACCCGTACCCGGCGACCCGCGGCGTCTGCACATACCGCGTGATGCACGACAGCAGCAGATACATCCCGACCCCGGCCACCAGCATCGCCGCGTTCGCCCCGGCCACCGCTCGGTGCCGCAGGAGCCGAAGATCGACCAGGGGAGTGGACAGCGAGCGCTCGCGCAGCGCCCAGGCGCCCAGCAACACCAGCCCGGCCGCGATGCCGCCCACCGCCAGCGCCAGGTGATGCTGCCAAAGACTCGCCTCCCCGAGGACCAGCAGCAGCACCAGCACGCTGGCGGTGAGCAGCAAGCTGGCCGCCGCGTCGGGCGCCGGGGCGACCGGCTGACTCGAAGCCGGGAAGAAGCGGAGTGCGGCGAGGAAGGCGAGAGCCGCCAGGCCCAGCGCGGCCGCGTAGGCGAGCCGGATCCCGCCGACGTCGGTCAGATAGCCGGCCAGCGGATAGCCGAAGCCGACGCCAGCCGTGGAGGCCACGGAGATCATCGCAATAGTCGACGCGGCCCGCGCCTGGTCCAGGTGCTCGCGGGCCGAAGCCATCATCAGCGGGCCCAGGGCCAGGCCACAGCCCTGCGCCGCGCGTCCCACCAGCAGCACGCCGAGCGGCAGCGGCAGGACGGTCAGAACACTGCCGCCGACGATGACCCCGAGCGTGCCCAGGACGACAGGCCGGCGGCGCGCGCCGGAGCCGAGGCGGCCGAGTACGGGGGTTGACACCGCACCGGTGAGGAGGGAGACGGTCAGCGTCCACTGCGCCGCGGCGAGCGAGACGTGCAGCGTGGTCGCCACACTGGTGATCAGCGGGCCGCCGACGCTGCCGACGACCGCCATGACCACGCCGATCAGGAGGAGGGCGCGGGGGAGGGAGTTGTTCTTGGAGTTCCGCTGGGCGTTCCCCAGGGCGTTTTCCTGGGCGTTCTGCTCGGGGGAGGTCATCGGTTGGTCTCGTCGGTGATGTGATCGAACAGGCCCGGCTGGATCCGGGTGCGCACGCCCAGTGCCCACGGCTCGTCGTCCACCTCGCGCACCGCCAGCGCGGCGCCGTTGTTGAGCAGCATCCCGAACGCCAGGAACGTCTTCACCGTCACCGGATCCAGCCCGGTCGTGCCCGAGACCAGCTCCCACATCCCCGCGAAGCTCTCGCGCACCGCGTCCCGCACCTCCGGCTCACTCGCCGCGGCGAAGCCCTGGAGCTGGAGCAGGAGCGCGGTCCGATCGGTGAGCAGCGCGTCGTAGGTCTGGCCCATCGCCGACAGCGCGGCCAGCCCGCTGCTGTCGCCGGCGGCGGTGCGCATGGCATCGGTGAGCTGGCTGAACGCCGCGCGCACGACCTGGATGAAGAGGTTCTTCTTCGACCCGAACAGGCGGAACACGTAGGCCTGCGTGATCCCCGCGCGGC
Source organism: Catenulispora pinisilvae (assembly GCF_015356865.1). Classification (GTDB taxonomy): domain Bacteria; phylum Actinomycetota; class Actinomycetes; order Streptomycetales; family Catenulisporaceae; genus Catenulispora; species Catenulispora pinisilvae. The sequence continues at coordinate 5,961 of NZ_JAAFZA010000244.1, read as the reverse complement.
GCGCGATGGTCTCGGTCGACGTGCCGTGCAGCCCGCCGAGCGCGAACTCCTCCGCGGCGATCGCCAGAATCTGGGCCCGGCGCTCGTCAGCGGTCATCTTGCGCGGTGATGGGGGTGTCATGCTGGCATGTTACTACTCACTAACAAGTAACTAGCCGGAGGTGCGCCACCGCGCGAGGAGGGGGAGGATGGGAGGTGATTCACCGGCGGGCACCTGAAGAAGGTGACGCTATGCGCGCCCGGTTCATCGCGGTGGTTGTGGTGCTGGGGTTCAGCGCGGGCGCTTGCGCGTCCGCCACGACCGGTTCGGCAGGGCAGCCGAGTGCTTCGCCTTCGCCGACGTCGGCCTCATCGACGCCATCGGCACCACCGACATCCACGCACTCGACCACTCCATCCACGCACTCGACCACGCCGGCTCCGGCACCTACGGCCACGCCCGCGCCCGCGCCGACCGTGACGCAGACGGTGCACGTCCCGGTCGTCGCACCGACACCCACCGCGCAGGACCCGGCGGCCGTGGTCTCGGCCTTCTACGCGGCGATCAACGCCCAGGACTACGCAACGGCCTGGAAGCTGGGCGGCGACAACCTGGGCTTCACCTACAGCGACTTCGCGGCAGGCTTCGCGGGCACCGCCCACGACACGCTGACCATCACCGGCGAGCAGGGGAACATGGTCGACGTCCACCTGTCCGCGTTGCAGGATGACGGGTCGACGAAGGTCTATGACGGGTTCTACGTGGTCGGGAACGGCCAGGTAGTGGAAGGGCGCTTGACTCAGACCGGTACCACCGCGCCGACATCCCCCAGCACGCCGCCGCAGGGCGTCATCACCGACCCGAACGGCGGCTACTACAAAGCCGGCGAGTACTGCCCGGATGCTGACGCGGGCCTCACGACCACGGATGCGAACGGCAACACCCTGACCTGCGTCCTCGAATCGGGCGCTTACCACTGGCACTGATCCGGGTGCCGCGCTGGACCTCGCGGATTGGCTTCGACCTCGGCTGCGGCCGCCCATCAGGGCATCGGCGGGTGATCCACCGTGCCGCGCAGCGTGTTCGCGGTGACGAGCCTTGGTGCAGACGGCGCCGTCCACTCGATCAGGTACCGCAGCTGCAACGTGCGGTGCCACCGGGCCCCGGGCAGTGCCTCCAGCGCCGCGGTGCGGGCCTGGGTCCACGACGGGATGGCGTCGAACCTGACCGGCATGCCGTCCGGGCCGGAGGTGCCGCCGTGGGCGAGCCGGATGGTCTGGACCAGCGGCATTTGGGCGGCGGCGATCAGCCAGTCCAGGGCCGACCGGTTCATCGCCAGGCCGGCCACTGCCAGCCGGCCGCCGGGCTCCAGTAGAGACGCCATGGTTTGCAGCGCCGTTTCCGGGTTCATGTGGTGCAGTGCGGCGACCGAGGTGACGAAGCTGAAGGAGCGGCGGGGGAGCACGCCGTCGCGGACCGCCGCCAGGAAGTCCGCCTCGACCACCTCGACGTCCAGGCCCGCGGTGCGCCGTCGGGCCTGGTCGGCCATCTCCGGCGAGGCGTCCAGGGCCACGACCCACTTCGCCCGCGCTGCCAGTTTCTGCGCCAGCAGTCCGTCGCCGCAGCCGACGTCGAGTGCCGAGCGACAGTTCGGCGGCATCGCGCGCAGGATGCGGGCGTGGTGCGCGACGTTGAGGTTCCAGTAGTCCGTCACATCAGGTCAGACGCGGTTTGTCCGACAAGCGGTTCGGCGGGTCATGTAACAACCACGGTTACCGGAAGCGCACCAGGATCCGTCCGGCGTTGTTCGGGTCCTCCTCGATCCGGGCGTAGAGCCGGCGCAGTTGCTGTTGGTTGAGGAACGCCAGGACCCGGCGCTTCAGGGTGCCCGAGCCGCGGCCCGGGATGATCTCCAGGACGTCCACGCCGGTCGCCGAGCAGCGGAAGAGGGCTTGCTGGACGGTGCGGTAGATGGCGCGGTCGTCGCGGAAGACGCCGTGCAGGTCGAGGGTCTCCATCGCGGCGGCCTTCCGGGGGTCGGTCGTGGGTGGCCGTTCGGTGGCCATTCGGACGTTGCTCGGGTGGGCGTCCATCGTCCCGCATCGGGTCTTCGCGGCCAACCGCCGCTGACCTCGGCGGGACGCGGCCGGGTGATCAGATTGGCTGAGCGATCAGATTGGACCTGAAGCTGAACGTGAATCCGCAACCCTCAACCTCAACGTGAGGCTGATCGCCGGCGCGACCTTCAACCTGATCTTGAGCCAGGGCCTTGACCTGCCGCGCGGAGCCGGGGTCTTGACCCGGGCCGGCCTTCCCCCTACTGTCCCGCAGCAGTTAGTAATCCTTACTGACAAAAAGGGGGAGGGCGCAGTGCAGCGCATCCGAACGTCACGGCGGGCCCGAACGACCCTGGCGACCGCCGCCGTCGTACTGGCGACCGCGGCGTCGCTGACCGGTGCCACCGCGTCGGCCGACTGCCGGCAGCTGCCCGGGCACATCTTCGCCCCCTACTTCGAGGGCTACACCGCCGACAGCCCGGCCGCGTTGGCCGCCGCCTCCGGGAACAAGTACCTGACGCTCGCGTTCATCCAGACCCCGGCGCCGGGCTCGTGCGACATCGACTGGAACGGCGACCCCGCCGCGCCGATCGCCTGGTCGCACTACGGCGCCGACATCGCGAAGATCCGCGCGGCCGGCGGGGACGTCGTGCCCTCCTTCGGCGGCTACACCGCCGACCACGGTCAGGAGGAGATCGCCGACAGCTGCACCGATGTGAACAAGATCGCGCAGGATTACGAGTCGGTGATCACCACGTACGGCGTCTCGCGGCTGGACTTCGACGTCGAGGACTACTCCGAGAGCAACGCCGCCGGGGTGGACCGGCGGAACAAGGCGATCAAGATCGTCGAGGACTGGGCGGCACGGACCGGGCGCCGGGTGCAGTTCGTCTATACGGTCGGGACCAACATGACCGGGTTGAACGTGCCGACCGGTGTCGGCGTGATCCAGAACGCGGTCGCCAATCACGCGCGGATCGACATCGTCAACATCATGACGTTCGACTACTACGACGGCCAGCCGCACGAGATGGCTGCCGATACCGCTACCGCCGCGGCCGCGGTGGTGCAGCAGCTACGCGGGGTGTATCCGCATGCTTCGGACTCTGAGCTGTACCACCACCTCGGCGTCACCGAGATGATCGGCATCGACGACTTCGGGCCTCCGGAGGTCACTACCACTGCGGACGCTGTCACGATCGAGAAGTGGGCTGCGAAGAAGGGGCTCGCGGAGCTGTCGTTCTGGGCGTTGCAGCGGGACAACGGGGGGTGTGTGGGGACCGGCGGGAGCGATAGCTGCTCGGGGGTGGCGCAGAATACGTGGCAGTTCAGTAATACGTTCGAGGCGTTTACTAAGCGGTAGCCGTACTAAGCGGCAGCGGTTAGCGGCAGGAGTGGCGTTGGGCGTGGCGGCGGTCGGCTCACGCGGACGGCGCCGTGGGGTTGCCCGCGGCGCCCCGGCTGCGAGCCTGGGCATATGTCTGAACAATCTGCCGCCGCCGGCCGCCCCCGGATCCTGTTCATCGTCAGCAGCGCGCATCAGCTGACGATGAAGGACGGCACGCTCCTCACCACCGGCTTCTGGGCCGAGGAGCTGCTCGTGCCCTACCACGCCTTCACGCAGGCCGGGTTCGACGTCAAGTTCACCACCCCGGCCGGCCTCGTCCCGCAGCCGGACCCCCGCAGCCTCACCGCCCAGGACGGCGCCGACCTGGACCACATCCCCGACCTGCGCACGCCGCTGGTCCTGGACGATGTCGAGGCGGGCGGCTACGAGGCGGTCTTCATCCCCGGCGGCCACGCCCCGATGGAGGACCTGGCCACCGACCGCATGGCCGGCCAGCTGATCACCCAGGCACTGGCCGCCGGCAAGCCGGTCGGCGCCGTCTGCCACGGCGCCGCCGCGCTGCTGGCCGCGCGGCGCGATGACGGGACGCCGACGGTGGCCGGGTATCGGGTCACGGGGTTCACGGATGAGGAGGAGCGGCAGGGCGGGCTTGCCGACAACATGCGGTACCTGTTGGAGGACAAGCTGGTGGAGCTGGGGGCCGACTTCGTGGAGGGGCCGGCGTTTCAGCCGCATACGGAGACGGATCGGAACTTGCACACCGGGCAGAATCCGCAGTCTTCGGGCCGGATCGCCGCCGATATGTTGGAGGCGCTGGGGCGGTAGTGGCGCGGCCCTCAATACCGCAGCACACCCGCCACCCCGGCCGCATCGCTCAGCGTCCCGTCCGGCACGAACAGGATCAGCGTCCCGCTCTCTGCGGCGTCCTCCACCAGCTGCTCGACGATGTCCGTCGCCACGCCCGGCTCCGGCGGCTCGAAGTCCTCCTTGGGCTGGGGCAGGGTGACCGGCTCGGGGTAGGGCACCGTCGTCAGTTCGCGGCCGTCGGCGCCGATCTTGCCGGCGATCAGGAGGCCTTCCTCGACCAGCAGGCGGTGCATGCGCTTGTCGGCGACCGCCGTCCAGACCTCTGCCGGGCCGCCGACGTACTTGTTCTGGGAGCGGGCGTCTGCCAGCTCCTGCACCGCCTCGGCGACCTGCTCGGCGCGGTGGGCCTCGACGGTCGGGGCGATGCGGCGGGCCAGGTCGGCCGGGGAGTCCGTGTCCATACCGGTGAGCGGGAGGGTGCCGGCGAGGTGGTCGCGGTGGGTGGTGAGGTCCAGGAAGGCCGCGAGGGTCTTGTCGCCGCCGATGACGAACAGGGGCAGGCCGTCGTGGGCTTTGAGGGCGCGGCCGAGGTTCTTGTCGACAGTGCGCAGGTACTGCTTCACGTACTCCTCGTGCGCCTCGTAGGGCTGGGCGCGGGGGATCGGGCCGGGGACGGCGTCCTCGGGCGACGGGATGGCGGGCGCGTCGGGGAAGCCGTGGGCCTTCACCTCGTGCAGGCGGGCGGCGGTGCCGCGGAACAGGCGGCACATCTCCTGGTCCAGGACCAGCACCAGGTAGGGCCACGAGCGCTGCTCGGCGGCGGCCAGGTAGCGGGTGAGGTAGCGGTCGGCGAACTCGGCGCGGGGCAGGATGTCGGCATCGGTGGGGACCTGCCAGACCTGCGTCGGCTCCGTGGCGCTGAGGTAGACGACCAGCTCCCCGGCCGGGACGCCGGGGTCGACCAGATCGGCGATGGCCTCCGGGGAGAGCTTGCCGTCGCGCAGCGCCAGCCGCACCTCGCGCTCGACGTCCGGGTCCTCGGCCAGCTGCCGCTGGGCCTCGGTGCACAGGCCGCGCAGCAGGATGCGGTCCTTCTCGCTGAAGGGCGCCTTCGGGTCGACCGGCATGACCAGGGTGACCGCCGGATACGGACGCGGGGCGCGCAGCGTGGCCAGGGTCTCGGGCGTCAGTTCGGAGATGTCCACCTGGCCACTGTCGCCCCGGTGGCCGGTGGCTACCTGCCGCTGAATCCATTCGTGTGGTTGTTCGGCCGGGGCTCAGCCGAAGCCGGGGGTGGCGAAGGCCCGCGCTATGACGCCGCGGCGGTCGTCGCCTCCGGCGCAGGCTCCGTCACCACGTTCGTCACCACGTTCGACAGTGGCCCGGCCTCCTGCTGGGACCGCTCGATCGTCACCTTCAAGTTCTTCATCAGCGGCTGGTCGCTCTGCGCGCTGTAGTCCTTGATCCCGACCAGCACGTTCATCTCCGGCATGTACCCGGCGGCGCAGCCCCGGGGGATGTCGTACTGAACGGCGAGGAAGCCGTTCAGCGTGCGCTTCGAGCCGTCCTTGGAGGTGGCTGTGATGTCCACCGGGTCGAACTGCGTGATCCCGCGTTCGCGCATGTCCTTCTGGTTCATGAACACCAGCGTCCGCAGGTTCTTGATGCCGCGGTAGCGGTCGTCGTCGCTGTAGATGGTGGTGTTCCACTGGTCGTGCGAGCGCATCGTGCCCAGCAGGAAGGTGCCGGGGGCGGGGATGGCGTTGGGG
>NZ_JAAFZA010000243.1 GCF_015356865.1 Catenulispora pinisilvae | reverse complement strand
CCGCGTACCCCTGCATCCCCCGAGGATTCGCCGCCGCCCGCACCAACCCGCGCTCCGGATCCCGCCCCACCGCGCACATCCGCCCGAGCGACCAGTCGCCCGACACCACGACCTCGTGCCCTCGGCGGCGCAGGCTGTCCAGGACTGCGGCGCCGAGTCGGGCTTCGGCCACCAGTCGGCCCGGGTAGGCCGGGCGCGGGTAGAAGGACTCGGGGAAGTGTGAGGTGTGGAACGTCGGTGCGTCGATCGCCTCCTGCAGGTTCATTCCGCCGACCACGTGGTTCAGGACGAACAGGAGCTGCCACTGGTCCTGCTGGTCGCCGCCCGGGGACCCGAACGCCAGGAGCGGCTCGCCGTCGTCAGCCCGCAACGCCAACGTCGGTGAGAGGGTGGTTCGGGGCCGCGAGCCTGGTGTCAGGGTGCTGGCAAGGCCGTCCTGGAGCCACGTCATCTGTAGTCGTGTCCCCAGGCAGAACCCGAGTGCGGGGATCACCGGGGAGGAGTGCAGCCACCCGCCGCTGGGCATCGCGGCGACCATGTTGCCCCACCGGTCCACGACGTCCACGTGCACCGTGTCGCCCCGCGCCTCGCCCGACGCCGCAGACGCGACCGGCTCCCCGGTCGAGGCATCGGCGGGAATCGGCAGCTCAGGACGCTGCGGCAGCACCGGCGCCCGGCCGCCCGGCGACCCCGGGCGCAGCTCCAGCGACGCGACCTCCCCGATCAGTCCCCGGCGCGCAGCGTTGTACTCCGGCGAGAGCAGGGCATCGAGCGGCGTGTCGAAGCCGTCGCCGTACCAAGCCTCGCGATCGGCGAAGGCGAGCTTCGCGCCCTCGACCACCCGATGCACGAAGTCCACGCTGCCCGGCACCAGATCCGACATCGGCTCCGGGTCCTGGAGCAACGCCAACTGCTGCAACAGAACCGGCCCCTGTCCCCACGGACCGGTCTTGCAGAACGTGTGGCCGCCGAAGTCGTACCGAACCGGCTCCTCATAAGAAGGCTGCCACGCCGCCATATCAGCACCCGTAATCACACCGGCGTGATCGGAGCCCGAGGAGTCGCGCCACGCGGTGCGGGCGAACGTGTCGACCGCCGAGGCGAGGAAACCCTGGCTCCACGCGTTCAACGCGGCGTCGATCCGGGCCTCGCGCGTGACGCCGGCCGAATCGGCCAAGCGCTGGTAGGTGGTGGCGAGCGTCGGGTTGCCGAACACCGATCCCGCCGCCGGGACCTTCCCGTCCGGAAGATAGACGTCGGCAGAAGTCGTCCAGTGCTCCCGGAACATCGGCTCGATATCCGCAATGCACTGCGATATCGCGGGCGTGACCGGGTAGCCGTCGCGCGCGTAGCCGATGGCGTAGCCCAGCACGTCGGCGAGTTCCATCGTCCCGTGATCGCGCAGCAACGTCAGCCAGGCGGGCACCGCCCCCGGCACGGCCGCGGCCAGCAGCCCCGAGCCCGGCACCAGCTCCAGCCCGAGATCCCGATAGTGCCGGACCGTGGCGCCGGCCGGCGCCACGCCCTGTCCGCACAACACCGTCGGCCGCTTGTCGTCGCCGCGCGCGAAGATCACCGGCAGGTCGCCGCCGGCCCCGTTCTGATGCGGTTCCACGACGTGCAGCACGAACCCGGCGGCCACCGCGGCGTCGAAGGCGTTGCCGCCGCGTTCCAGGACGGCCATGCCCGCCGACGAGGCGAGCCAGTGCGTGCTGGACACCATGCCGAAAGTGCCGCTGAGCTCCGGACGTGTGGTGAATGCTTGAACAGCGGTCATCGTCCCACCCTCCTGCCAGCCATTACCCTAGGCGCCCGACCGGCATCGGCCAAGGGTTGAGCCGTGAGGTGTGGCTCTCAAGAGGTGTGGCTCTCAACCCGTGAGGTGTGGCTCTCAACCGCCGACGCGCGGCCGCAACCCGTCGGCGACCAGCCCGACCACCCGCGGCACATCGGCCGGCGACACCGAGCGCGCGGCCGAGACCGCGGCCACGACCAGCGCGTGCAGCACGTCGACGGCGATGTCGTCGCGCACCGCACCCGCCTTCTGCGCCCGCAGCAACAACTCCCCCATCGCGGCCTTCAGCGGAACGGCGACCGCGCGGGTCGCGGTCATCACGTCTATCCCCTGCCGCGCCAGCGCCGCCGCGAGGTCCATCTTGTCGTCGGCGGCCAGCACCATCGTCTCGAAGTACGCGAAGAACGCCGGTCCCGGGTCCGGGGCGGCCAGCGCGTCCTGGGCCTTGGCGTGCAGCACCACCAGCCGGTCGGTCAGCACCGCGTGGAGCAGGGCCTCCTTGGTCGGGAAGTGCCGGTAGACGGTCCCGGCGCCGACCCCGGCCCGCCGCGCGATCTCGTCCAGCGGCACGCCCGGCCCCTCGGCGGCGAAGGCCTCGCCGGCCGCCTCCAGCACCCGGGCGCGATTGCGCCTGGCATCCGCACGCAGCGGGCGCCCACCAGAGTCGTCTTCAGCATCCACGGACCCGTTCACAGCGCCAGCGTAGCCCCACTCGACAACCGGGGCGTGCGCCCCGTATCGTTCCGGACAGCGAAGCGGGGCGGTCGCCCCCCTTAGCCTCTCACCTTTTCCCGTCAGGAGATCCGCATGTCCGAGCACGTCCGCACGACCCGCGAGACCATCGAACACATGCTGCGCGTGGTCATCGAGGGCACCCGCGACGACCTCGCCGACTGCTATGCCGAGGACGTCGTCATCACCAACCCCTTCGCCCCGGAGGAGTTCCGCGAGTCCCGCGGCAACACCGCCCTGCGCACCCGGATGAAGAGCTTCGCGCAGTACCTGCACTACAGCGAGATCAAGAACGTGACCATCCACGAGACCACCGACCCGCAGGTCGCGGTCGTGGAGTTCACGGTGGTCGGCGATCTGGTGCCCGGCGGCAAGCACTTCGAGCTGCCCTCGATCAACGTGATCCGGGTGGTCGACGGGCTGATCGCCGAGTCGCGGGACCACAGCGACGGGGTGCGGACGGCGAAGCTGCTGGAGGACATCCAGGCCCAGGGCTGAGCGGTACTGGGAGCTGAGCAGCACTGGGAGCCGAACAGCACCGGGAGCTGGCTGGGACCGGCCTCTGGCTGGAACCGGCCCCTGCTCAGCGGCGCGCCAGCTCCCACAACCGGGCCCAGTCCTCGGCGGCCAAGTCCTTGGGCAGGGCCCGGGCCGGGATCCCCTCGCGACGCGCCCACGCCCGAAGCTCCGCGCGCCGCACCCTCCCGGTCCGCCCGACCATCTCCTCCAGCCCGCGCCCCGGCGCCTGGAAGACCTGCTTCACAAAAGCCTGATACCCGCCGCGCTCCTCGACCAGCGGCACGCGCCGCCGCCGCATCGTCAGCAGCCCGGCGTCCACCGACGGCACCGGCCGGAACGCCGCGGCCGGGATCCGCCGCACCAGCTCGAACTCGTACCAGGGCCACCACGCGGCGGTCAGCATGCTGGCCCCGCCGACCCCGGCCCGCCGCCGTGCGACCTCCCACTGCACGATCAGCACCGAGGCAGTCCAGCCGCGCTCGGAAAGCAGCTTCCTGATGATCGCCGTGGTCAGGTGGAACGGCACGTTGCCGACGATCGTGTGCGGCGTCGCCGGGAACCGGTACCGCAGCACGTCGGCCCGCACCACGTCCACAGCCACGGCATCGCCCACGTCCACGGCATCGCCGAACCGGGTCTGGAGCCGCCGCACCCGCCGCGGGTCGAGCTCCAGCGCGGTGACCGGGCGGCCCAATCGGGCCAGCGGCGCGGTCAGCGCACCGTCCCCGGCCCCGAGTTCGATGATCGGGCCCTGAGTCTGGGTCCTGACCAATCGCTGGATCGCGGTGATCAGGGCCGGATCGGCAAGGAAGTTCTGGCCGAGTTCATGGCGTCCGCCGACGTACTCGGAAAAGGCGGGAGAAGTCTTTTGGCGCTGCATGTGGTGCTCCGCGGCTGGCTCGCGATCGAAGCCGGGCAGCCCATGCTTTTGAATCAAGCACTGCATGACCGCACCGGCAGGGACTCGGATGCGGCGGATTCGCGGATCAGGGGATCGGCTACCCGCCGTCAGAGGCGGATGCGAATGATCATCGCGTTGCAACACATGGTCATGGAGCCTACCAAGGACCCCGCCGGATCTTCCCGTCATTTATCCGGCGGGGAATGTGGTGTCACTCCCCTTCGAGCTCGCCTTCCAGCTCCAGGAACACCTGGCGCAGCCCGTCCAGCGTCTCCGGCTCCGGTTCGGCCCACAGCCCGCGCTCCGCGGCCTCCAGCAGCCGCTCGGAGATCCCGCGCAGCGCCCACGGGTTCGAGCGCTCCATGAACGCGCGGTTGGTCTCGTCGAAGACATACGTCTGGGCCAGCTGCTCATACATCCAGTCGTCCACGACCCCGGCGGTGGCGTCGTAGCCGAACAGGTAGTCGACGGTCGCGGCCAGTTCGAAGGCGCCCTTGTAGCCGTGGCGCTGCATCGCCGCGACCCACCGCGGGTTCACCACCCGGGCCCGGAACACGCGGTGCGTCTCCTCGGCCAACGTACGGGTCCTGACAGCCTCCGGCACCGCCGAGTCGCCGACGTAGGCGGCCGGCGAGGTGCCGGTCAGCGACCGCACCATCGCGACCATGCCGCCGTGGTACTGGAAGTAGTCGTCGGAGTCGACGATGTCGTGCTCGCGGTTGTCCTGGTTCTTCGCCGCGACCTGGATGCGCCGGAAGGCGTTCTCCATGTCCCCGCGGGCCTGTCGGCCGTCCAGCCCGCGGCCGTAGGCGTAGCCGCCCCACACCGCGTAGACCTCGGCGAGGTCGGCGTCGGTGCGCCAGTCGCGGGCGTCGATCAGCGGCAGCAGCCCGGCCCCGTACGCGCCGGGCTTGGAGCCGAACACGCGGGTGGTGGCGCGGCGGCGGTCGCCGTGGGCGGCGGTGTCGGCGTCGGCGTGCGCCCGGACGTAGTTGTCGGCCGGCGGTTCGTCGAGGTCCGCGACGGCCTGGACGGCGTCGTCGATGAGCGCGATGACGTGCGGGAACGCGTCACGGAAGAAGCCTGAGATACGAACCGTGACATCGACGCGCGGCCGCCCCAGCTCGCTGACCGGCACCACCTCGAAGCCGGTGACCCGGCGCGAGGCCTGGTCCCACACCGGCCGGCAGCCCAGCAGGTGCAGGATCTCGGCGATGTCGTCGCCCTGGGTGCGCATCGCGGAGGTGCCCCACACGGTCAGGCCGACCGAGCGCGGGTACTCGCCGGTGTCGGCGAGGTGGCGGGCGATGAGCGATTCGGCCAGGGCCTGACCGACGTCCCAGGCGTTGCGCGAGGGGATGGCCTTGGGGTCCACGGAGTAGAAGTTGCGGCCGGTCGGCAGCACGCCGACCAGACCGCGGGTCGGCGCGCCGGAGGGGCCGGCGGGGATGTAGCGGCCGTCGAGGGCGCGCAGGACGTTGGCGATCTCGTCGGTGGTGCGGGCCAGGCGCGGGACGAGCTCGGTGGCGGCGAACCGGAGGACGGCTGCGACCTCCACTGCCGCCGAATCCGACTCACGAGCAGCCGCCGAACCGCCGAGCACCTCCTGGCAGACCCCCGGCACCGCCGCCGGATCCCAACCCGCCGCGGCGAGCGCGTCCACCAGCCGCCGCGCCAGCTGCTCCAACAGATCCACCGCGTCGGAAGCCGACCGCGCGGGCGCCCCGTCCGCACCGGCCAGCGCGACCAGCGCCTCCGGCACCTTCACCGCCGCCCCGGGCTCGGCCAGCAGCACCTGCTCGTCCAGCCCCACCAGCGCCGCCAACGCCTGCCGCAGCCCGGTGACCGCCCCGCTCACGCCCCCGAACACCTGCTTCGCCCGCAGAATCGCCAGCACGTCGGCGACCAGTTCGTCGCCCTGCGGCGCGCGTCCGAGGATGTGCAGCCCGTCGCGGATCTGCACGTCCTTGATCTCACACAGATACCCGTCCAGGTGCAGCACGAAGTCGTCGAAGTCGTCGTCGGCCGGCGGGTTCTCGACGTCCCCGTGCAGGAGCGAGGCGAGGTCGTGGTGCAGCTGCGCGGCGCGGATCAGGGTCCAGATCTGCGCCCGCACCGTCGGCGTCTTGTCCGGGTCCAGCGCCTGCACCGTCGCGTACTCGTCGAGCAGCTGCTCAAGCTTGGCCAGGTCGCCGTAGGTGTCGGCGCGGGCCATCGGCGGCATCAGGTGGTCCACGATGGTCGCGTGTCCGCGGCGCTTGGCCTGCGTGCCCTCGCCGGGGTCGTTGACGATGAACGGGTAGACCAGCGGCAGCTCGCCGAGGACCGCGTCCGGGGCGCAGGACTCTGACAGGCCCAGGCCCTTGCCCGGCAGCCATTCCAGCGTGCCGTGCTTGCCGAGGTGCACCACGGCGTCCGCGCCGAAGCTGTGCTCCAGCCAGCGGTAGGCGGCCAGGTAGTGGTGGCTCGGCGGGAGGTCGGGGTCGTGGTAGATGGCGATCGGGTTCTCGCCGAAGCCACGCGGGGGCTGGATCATCAGCAGGATGTTGTCGAACTGGAGCGAGGCCAACACGATGTCCTCGCCGTCCACATACAGCGACCCGGGCGGCTCGCCCCAGTGCTGCCGGATACCCTCGCGCAGGTCCTCCGGGAGCGTGGCGAACCAGGACTCGTATTCGCGCAGCGGTACGCGCGCCGGCGCCGTGGCCAACTGGTCCTCGGTCAGCCACTCGACGTCGTGCCCGCCGGCCGCGATCAGGCGGTGGATGAGCTGGTCGCCGTCGTCGGGGAAGTCGCCGACGGTGTAGCCAGCCTCGCGCAGCGCCGTCAGCAGGCGCACGGCGCTGGCCGGGGTGTCCAGGCCGACGGCGTTGCCGACGCGCGCGTGCTTGGTCGGGTAGGCGGACAGGACCAGCGCGAGCTTCTTGTCACGGTTCGGGATGCCGCGCAGGGCCGCGTGCCGGTAGGCGATGCCCGCGAGGCGTGCCGCGCGCTCCGCGTCGGCGGCGTAGACCGGGATGCCCGCCTCGCCCTCCTCCTTGAAGGAGAAGGGGACGGCGATCAGGCGGCCGTCGAACTCCGGGATCGCCACCTGCATCGCGGCGTCCATCGGGGTCAGGGCCGCGTTGGAGTCCTGCCATGCCTCGCGCGAGGAAGTGAGACAGAGTCCTTGGATGACCGGGATGTCCAGGGCCGCGAGGGCGCCGACGTCCCAGGCGTCCTCGTCACCGCCCGCGCTGGCGTCCGCCGCGTTCGCGCCGCCACCGGCCAGGACGGTGACGACCAGGGTGTCGCAGCGGCCTAGGAGCTCGACCAGACCCTGGCCCGCGTCATCGGACAGGCCTCGCAGCGAGCCGCAGTAGACGGGGAGTACGTTGGCGCCGCGGGTTTCGAGAGCGTCAGCGAGGGTGTCCACGAACGCCGTGTTGCCCGAGAGCTCGTGCGCGCGATAGAAGACGACGCCGACGGTCGGACGCCCCTCGCGCTGCTCCCGCTCGCCATGAACCCCGAACTCCGGCATCGCCTGCGGCGCCTCGAACCCCTCACCCCCGCCGAGGACGGTGTCGGTGAGGAAGTTCGCGAGCTGGACCAGGTTCCCCGGCCCACCCGCGGTGAGGTAGTTGAGCGCTTCGGCCACCACGCCACCGGGCACGGTCGACAGCGCCATCAGCTCCGCGTCCGGCACCGCCTCGCCGCCGAGCACGACGGCCGGCACGCCACTGGCGGTGATCGCGTCGACGAGCCAGCGCCAGGGACGATGCCCGCCGAGCAGGCGCAGAACCGCGACCTCGGCATCGGCCTCGGCGAGCAGCGCGCTCAACCGCTCGGCATCGAGCCGCGCCGGATTCGCGGTGCGGTAGGGGGCGCCGCACGCGTGGGCGGCCAGGAGTTCGGTGTCAGCCGTGGACAGCAACAAGATGCGCGCGGGCATGCGACGGCACTTCCTCTCGCGGAGTCCGCGCTCCGCCTTGGGCTGATGGTGTGCGGACGACAGGCAGTTCCTGACTCGCGCCCGGGTGGGGCGCTCACAGTTGCGGGACAGTGTCCGATTTACACGGGCTTCCTGGGCTGTCGTCCTGAGGCACAGTGTGCCAGATGGGGAGTGGGGAGTTCGGCGAGTGTGTGACTCGGCTGCCAGTTCCGTGAGCCGGAGGCTGGCGGATCACCTCCGCCGCAGCTCCTGCCCCCGCCGCAGCTCCTACCGCCGCCGCAGTCCCCCGACACCCGCCAACCACGCCGCGGCGACCGCGGCCGCGGCACCGACCGTCCCCGAAAGCACCGCGGCGCGCTGGATGTCCGCGACCCGGGGTGCGCGGCCCGCGCCCATCACCGGGCGGTGCTCGACCACCTTGCCGTAGGTGTTCGTGCCGCCGAGGCGGACGCCGAGGGCGCCGGCGGCCGAGGCTTCGCAGCGGCCTGCGTTGGGGCTGGGGTGGCTGGCGCCGTCGCGGCGTAGGACCCTGAGCGTGTGCAGGGGGTTGCCGCCGACTGCTGGGGCCGCGGCGACTGTGACTGCACCGGTGAAGCGGGCGGGAAGCCAGTTGAGGGCGTCGTCGAGGCGCGCGGAGGCCCAGCCGAAGTTGCGGTATTTGGTGTTTCGGTAGCCGACCATCGCGTCGAGGGTGTTGGCGGCGCGGTAGGCGAGTAGGCCTGGAATCCCCGCTACCGCGCCCCACAGCAGTGGGGCCACCACCGCGTCCGAGGTGTTCTCGGCCACCGACTCAACGACTGCGCGTGCGATCTGGTCCGCGTCGAGGCCGCGTGGGTCGCGGCCACAGAGGTGGGGCAGTCGGTCGCGGGCGGCTGCGAGGTCGCCCGCGCCCAATGAGTCGCCGATCGCTGCCGCCTCGCGTCGCAGTGACGTGCCGCCCAGCACGGTCCAGGTCGCGGCTGCGGTCAATGCGGCACCGGCTACCGGCCTCCGCGCGGCTGCCCGCTCGGCCGCGATGCCCAGCGCTGCGGATCCGCCCACGAGCAGTCCGGTATAGGCGGCGCCGGCGGGTCGCGAATCGGCGTACAGAGCCCGCCGTAGGCCGTCGGCGACCCGGCCGAAGCCCGCTACGGGGTGGCCGCGCCGCGGATCCGCGAAGTACCAGTCGGCCGCGAAACCGAGGGCCAGCCCGACCGCGCGGGAGGAAGATCGCATGCCCGCAATCTATCGGCGCGGGGAGATACGCCGTGTCCGGTGCACGCGAACGGCGAACGGCGAGCGGCGAGCGCCGGGCACAAGGCAGTGCGCAGCTCCCCAAAACTCCCACGTCCCGGAGTTACATTAAGCGGGTGGGAACCACCTTCCTGCTCCTCTCCGTCTTCCTAGCCTGCGCCGTCGAGGCCGTGGAAGCGCTCACCATCGTGCTCGCGGTCGGCCTCACCCGCGGGTGGCGCTCCGCCCTCCAAGGCGTCGCCGCCGGCCTGTTGCTCCTGGCAGCCGTGGTGGCAGTCCTCGGCCCCGCGCTCACCGTCCTGCCGCTCAAAACGCTGCGCCTGGTCGTCGGCGGCCTGCTGCTCACCTTCGGCTTGCAGTGGCTCCGCAAAGCGATCCTGCGCGCCTCCGGCTACAAAGACCTGCGCGACGAAGCCGCCGCCTACCAGCGCGGCGTCGCGGCGGCGCAGGAGGCGGCGGCCGACAAGAAGCCGCTCGTCGACGACTGGTACGCCTTCACCCTCAGCTTCAAAGGCGTCGTGCTGGAGGGTCTGGAAGTCGCGTTCATCGCCCTGACCTTCGGCGCGAACCAGCACGACATCCCGCTGGCCGCCCTGGCGGCGGTGGCCGCCGTCCTCACCGTCTGCGCGGCGGGGGTGGCGATCAAGGCGCCGCTGGCGCGGGTGCCGGAGAACACCCTGAAGTTCGCGGTCGCGGTGATGCTCACCGGCTTCGGCACCTTCTGGGGCGCGGAGGGTGCCGGTGCCGACTGGCCGGGCGGCGACGCGTTCCTGCCCGCGGTCCTCGCCTACGTGTTGCTCGTCGCGGTCGGCGCGGTGTGGGTCCTGAAGCGGAGGCGGGCGGCGTGGGCAAGCTGAAGGCCTTCGGGCTGTTCTGGTACGACTTCGTCATCGGCGACGACCCGCTGGTCGCCGTCCTGATCATCGCCGCGCTGGCCGGCACCGCCGGCCTGAGCACGCACACCACCGCCTCCTGGTGGCTGCTGCCGGTGATCGTCACGCTCGCGCTGGCAGCGACCTTGGCCCGCGCGGTGGGGAAGAAGAAAGGGGGCTAAGACCCCGCCAACTCCACCCGGGTCCGGATCCGCGCGTCCCAAGCCGACCGCGCCGCGATCAGCTCCCGCACCCCCGCGCGCACGCACCACTCCCGTCGCGCCACATCCCACCGGGCCAGCACCCGGCGCGAAATGGTGATCGGCACGGTGGCGATCTCGTTCGGCGCGGCCAGCGTGGTCCCGAAGCCGGCCAACCGCGGCGGATCGTCCCGCTGCGGGTCCCCGCCCTCGCACGCGAGGTAGATCTGCACCACCTCGCGCCCGATCCGCTCGCCGGTGTTCCGCACCTTCACCGCGACCTCGACGTCCCCGGCCGCGTTGACCCCGGCCGTGATGTCCTCGTACTCCCAGGTCGTGTAGCCCAGACCGTGGCCGAAGGGATAGGCCGGGACGATCTCAGCCTTCGCATATCCGCGATAGCCGAACATCGAGCCCTCGGCGTAGACGACCTTCCCGTCCACCGGCGCCGTCGACAGCACCGGCGCGTCGGCGGCGGTCTTGGGGAACGTCGTGGGCAGCCGGCCGCCGGGCTCGACCGCGCCGGTGACCGCATCGGCGATGGCGTAGCCGCCTTCCTGTCCCGGGAACCAGGCCCACAACACCGCCGGGACCGAGTCCCGCCACGGCATCTCCACCGGCGCCCCGGCGTTCACGACCACGATGGTGCGCGGATTCTGCGCGGCGACCGCGTGAACCAGCTCGTCCTGGCGCCCCGGCAGCCTCAAGTCGGTCCGGTCGAAGCCCTCGCTCTCCACCTCGTCGGTGGTCCCGACCACCATCACCACGACATCGGCGGCACGCGCGGCATCGACAGCGGCCTGGAACAGCTCCTCCTCAGCGGGCCCCGGCTCCTGGTGGTTGAGCCCGAACATCGCAATGGGCAGATTCGGGTCGACTTGCGCGACCACCTCGATCCGCACCGTCTCGGTCTCGATCTCCACATCCACCCGATGCTCCGGCGGCTTGACCAGTCCCTCGACCAGATCACCGCCCGCACTCGGGCTCATCGTGATCTTCATCGGGGCGTTGTCCCCGATCACCAGCCGGAACGCGCCCACGCCCGAGACAGAGAACTGATGATTCCCGGCCTGCCCGATCACCACGTCGGCCCGCACCCGGATCCCGGCGGTCCCGGCCGGCAGCCCGCCCATGAACACGAACCGCGAAGCCTGGCGCACCTCGCTGCCCAGGACGTCCCCGGCCGGGTCGATGAAGTCCACCCGCAGCCCCGGATGTCCGGTGTCGGGATCGGTCGCGGCCTGCGGCGTGATCGCCGGCAGCAGCCGCTGGGTGACCACGCCCTCGGCGAAGTCGACCGTCACCATCGGCCCCAGCGCTTCGGTCAGTGCCGTCAGGGGGCTGATGACATGCGCCGGATTCACGTGCGCTGACCCGCCGCCCTGCGCCGTCAGGAGCTCGGCGTTCGGCCCGATGACCGCGACCCGCGACACCGAGCCGGGGTCCAGCGGCAGCAGCGGGTCGGCACCGACCTGCTCGTTGCGCAACACCACCATGGCGCGCGCCGCGATGTCGCGCAGCTGCGCGTCGGCGTCGTCCGGGGTGCTCACCGGGGGCAGCGGATCGGAGCCGTCCAGGAATCCCGTGCGATCAGCCAGGCGCAGGACTCGCAGTACCTTGTCATCGATCGCTGATTCCTCGACCTCGCCGCGGCGCACCGCGGCCACCAGCGCCTCGCCCCAAGGCCCGGTGGGCCCCGGCATCACCACGTCCAGCCCGGCGTCGGCCGACTCGGTCGTCGAGCGGGTGGCGAACCAGTCGGACACCGCGACGCCGTCGAACCCCAGCCCTAACCCCGGCCCGAACCCGGGCCCGGAACCGTCGCCGTCCTTCAGCACGCCGGTGATCAGCGGCCCGTTGTCGGTCATGCTGACGCCGTCCACGGAGTTGTACGCGGCCATCACCGACCACACGCCGGCCCGCACCGCGGCCTCGAACGGCGGCAGATACACCTCGCGCAGCGTCGCCTCGTCGATCACCGCGTCGTAGGTCATCCGCTCGGTCTCGGACTCGTTGCCGACGAAATGCTTGACGGTCGAGGCGACGCCCGCACTCTGGACGCCTTCGACGAAAGCCGCCGCGGTCTTGGCCGTCAGCACCGGGTCCTCGGAATAGCACTCGAAATGCCTGCCGCCCAACGGGCTCCGGTGCAGATTGACGTTGGGCGCCAGATGCCAGGCGACGCCCTTGTCGCGCGCCTGCGCTCCCATCAGCGCCCCGGCGCGCCGCACCTGCCCGGGGTCCCACAGGGCTGCGAGCGCCGTCGGGTTCGGGAACAACAACGACGGGTCGCGCTCGTCCCACGTGGTCCCGCGCACCCCGGCCGGGCCGTCCGACACCAGCAGCTTGCGCAGGCCGATCTCCGGAACCGCGCGCAGCGACCAGAAGTCCTCCCCGGTCAGCAGCGCGACCTTCTGTTCCAGTGTCAGGCGTCCGACTAGCTCGACCAGCGCCTTGTTGTCCATGACCCGGTTCCCTTCGAACATTTCAGCGATACCGGGGGTGCACCGGACCGGCCGGGCGCACCACGGGCATCACCGCCGATCATCCGGCGCAGGCGTGCGAACGCAACCCTTACCCGCCTCACCCGCGCATCCGGGTGGTTGAGCCGGCGTTCTAGAACTGCCCGAAGATTTATGGCCAAACCCGCGTAATGAAACATCCCGAACCCCGTCTCTAATCCGAGGGGTCTTAGCACTGGGGCCCCGCGCGAGGGAGGCGACGATGGTGACCGAGAACGGCCGGGCAGAGTTGCGGGGTCTGTACACAGACCCCGCCCAACCGCTGACGATCGCGGTGGGACAGGCCTTCGACCTGGTAAGCATGCCGGCGGCCGTCGGCCATGCGGCGCTGTCGGCGCTGCGGGCCAGGAGAGTGCGGCTCGGTCCCGTCGTCGCCGACTCGCGGAAATCCGTGATGCGGGTGGGGTTCCTGGTGGAACCGGCCCGCGGCCCGGGCCTGGCGGCCGGGCCGCGGGCCGCCCGGATGGGACCGGCGACCGAGGTCGACTTACGGGCCGCCGCACTCGACGGGCGCGGCCAGACCCGGGAGCCGGCCGAGGCCGGCCACGCCGAGACCGCCGCGCTGCGCGACTGGGCCGGCCGATTAGGCGGGGCCCTCGGCGTGCGCGTCGGGGGCCAGGGCTCGACAGCCACCCTGCCACCGCTGTTGCCGTGGCGCGGGTGGCTGCACTGGCTTGTGCCGCCGGGCGCCAGCGCGGCGTTCTGGACGCCGGCCGGGGCGCTGCTGTCGGTGCTCTCGGAACGGTCCGGGGCCCGCGCGCTCTGACATCCGCGAACCACGAACCCTGAGAACCGCTAACACTGAGAACAACGAACGCCAGAGACCAAGAACCCTGAGAACCACCTGAACCGGCCCTTTCCGCCCGGCCCCGCGCCGGGCGGAAAGGGCCGTGTCAACGTCGGTGTCAATATCCTTAGTTCATCCGGTCGGGTATACCGCTCTCGTATTACCGCACAAAAGACCGTGTGGTGGTCCAAGCTGTCCCCGGCCGTGCCGCTGGCTTCCTCACACCGGTGTCGCGCGCCTGTTCACGTGCAGTCCGTGAGTTTGACGCCGACCTTAGGAGGCCGCCCGTGCCCGTCCCCGGGGAGCAGCAGCACCCACAGACCGACGCCGAGTTGATCGCGATGGTGCGGGCCGGCGACCGGCGCGCGTACGGGCCGTTGTATGAGCGGCACCGACGCGCGGCGCTGCGCGTGGCCCGGCACCTGGCCCGGGACGAGGCCGCCGCGGACGACCTGGCCGCCGAGGCGTTCACCCGGGTGCTGGCCGCGATCGACCGCGGGAACGGGCCGGACGAGGCGTTCCGGGCGTATCTGTACACGACGTTGCGACGGACCGCCTTCGACTGGGCCGAGTCGGAGAAGCGGGTGCGGCTGGTGGAGAACATCGCCGAGTTGGAGGTGACGGCCGCCCCGGTGACCGGCGCGGACCGGGACCCGCTGGACGAGGCGTTCGACCGGCAGATCACCTCGCGGGCCTTCCACTCGCTGCCGGAGCGCTGGCAGATCGTGTTGTGGCACCTGGAGGTCGAGGGCGAGACGCCGGCCGAGGTGGCGCCGCTGCTGGACCTGTCGCCGTCGGCGGTCTCGGCGTTGGCCTTCCGGGCCCGCGAGGGCTTACGGCAGGCGTTCTTACAAGAGCACTTAGCCGAGACCGTCAACGAATCGTGCCGACCCTTCGCCCAGCGGCTCGCGGCGTTCGTCCGCGACAAGCTCGGAAGCCGGGACCGCGCGAAGGTCGAGCGGCACCTGGATACGTGTGCTGATTGCACCGGGCTGTATCTGGAGTTGCTGAAGTTCAACGAGGCGCTGCCGGAGGTCCTCTCGCCCCTGGTGTTCGGTTCGGCGGCGGCCGCGAAGATCATCGCCGGGGTGGCCCTGGGCGCCGCGGCGGCCACCGGCGTGGTGGCCACCACCGCCGGGACCACGGCGACGGTGGTCGGCGGCGGCACCGCGGCCGGCGCTGCCGCGGGTGCGGCCGGAGCCGCGGGCGGCGGCACGGCGGCGGGCGCGGCGGCCAGCGGGACGGCCAAGTCCGGAGCGCTGTTGGCGAAGTGGTTGATGCAGCTGCGCAAGAGCCGGACCCAGGCGATCACGATGGCCGCCGTCGCGGTGGTGGCGTGCGCGATCCTGGCGTGGGGCATGTCGGGGAACGGAAGCGCGCCGCCGCTGGCCGCCGCGCCGCCGGCCCCGTCATCGGCTCCCCCGGCGGTCGCGCTGCCCGCGCCGAAGCCGGTGGCCAGCGTCACGCCGGCGTCGAAGCCGCCGGCGCCCAAGCCGTCGAACCCGCCGAAGACGACGCCGCCCTCACCGGTGCAGCACACGTCGGCGAAACCGCCGGCCCCCCGGCCGACGCCGCCCAAACCGACCCCCACACCCACGCCGACTC
>NZ_JAAFZA010000242.1 GCF_015356865.1 Catenulispora pinisilvae | reverse complement strand
GGCGGGGGACAGGTGGAGTGGTCCGGAGCCGAGAGCGCGCCGGTTCCGGCGGAGTTGTAGAAACCGATCGACACGCGCGGTATCAAAATCCGCAGGTTCGCCCTCTGCCATGGCTAATGTCCTTCCCGATCTTCCGGGTAGGGCGAGCAGAGGGCGAGTCTGGCATGGTTGGACGGTTCAGGCACGTCGCGGCCCTGCTGACGGTCGGCGCGTTGGTCGCGGGGCCGGACGCACTGTCGGCCACGGCCACCGCACCGGCGGCGGTGGATGGTCCTACTACTGCGCGGATCGGGTTGGCCGGCGCTGACCCGGACGGGTTACAACAACTCGCCGCCGCGGTCTCGGACCCGCACGACGCGCAGTACCGGCACTTCCTGACCCCGGCGCAGGTACAGGCGCGGTTCGGGCCGACGGCGGCGCAGCTGGCGAAGGTGCACGCTTGGCTGGCCGGAGGCGGGCTGAAGGTGGGTGCGGAGAACAGCCACTGGATCGATGTGGCCGGGACGGCCGGGGAGATTCGGAAGGCGTTCGGGCGGCTGCCGGAGCAGCGGAGCCATGCGGTCGGGGGCAATGCGGGCCAGGGCAATGCAGGCGAGGGCTACGCGGCGCAGGCCGGGGCGGCGGTGCCGGCGGGGCTGGTCGGGGCGGTGTCGAGTGTTGCGGGGTTGGTACCGGAGACGCGAGGGATGCGGCAGTTTTCTTATCGGGTCGCTGCCGGGCCTCGAAGCAGGGCACTGACGGGCCTCGGAGCAAGACTGACGGGTCCCGGAGTTGATCCGGGTGGGCCGATGCAGCCAGCCGGCCCCGGTGGAAATAGCGGCCCGGCGGAGCCGACAATCCCCGGAGCCGGAGTGAATCCCGGCGGGCCGATGCGACCAGCCACGCAACCGACACCAGCCGCCGCTCGCACAGGCGCGGGCGAGCCAGGCCAGCCACCGGCGCCCGCGATGCCGGCGCCCGCGCAAGTGAATCCCGGCGGGCCGATGCAGCCGTCCGTCCCCCTCAGCCCGGTCATCGTCGGCGGCCCCATCAAGCGCAGCCTGCCCACCGACCCCGCCGATCCCGGCGACCCCGGCGACCCGACCGCGCCGACCACCGACTCCACCGCCTGCTCGTCCGGCTGGGGCACCACCCCGGCGACCGGCGTCCCGCAGGGTTACAACAAGCCCGATCCGCTCGTCGTGTGCGGCTACTCCCCCAAGCAACTGCGCGCCGCGTATGGCGTCACCGCCTCCGGCTTCGCCGGCAAGGGCGCCATCATCGGCGTCGTGGACGCGTACGGCTCGCCGACCATGCGGGCCGACGCGAACCAGTTCGCGACGTCGGTCGGGGACCCGGCGTTCGGGGCGGGTCAGTACATGGAGTCCGTGGATCCGGGCGGGTGGAAGCACCTCGGGGACGGCGTGTGTGAGACCCCTGCGGCGTGGGGCGGGGAGGAGGCGCTGGACGTCGAGATGGCGCACGGGCTCGCGCCGAGTGCGGTCGTCCACTACTTCGGCGCCGCCTCGTGCCAGGACCAGGACATCGCCGCCACGCTGGCCGGGATCGTGGACAAGCGCTCCGCGGACGTGGTGACCGGTTCGTTCGGCGAGATCATGCACGCCACCGGGGACGGCGAGGACGCGGACATCGACCCGGCGCTGATCGCGCAGGAGAACCAGATCTTCACGACCGGGGCGGCCGAGGGGATCGGGTTCGCGTTCGCCGGCGGGGACTGCGGGGACCAGGCGCCGGGACTGACCGGGCCCGGGTGCGATGCCGGGTCGGCGCGGGCGCAGGTGGAGTGGCCGGCGGCCTCGCCGTGGGTGACCGCGGTCGGCGGGACCGCGCTGGCGCTCGCGGCCGACGGGACGCGGCACTGGGAGGTGCCGATGGGGGATCTGCGCTCGGATCTGTCCGCCGACGGTAGCGCGTGGGCCCCGCTCCCCGGCACCTTCTACTTCGGCGGGGGCGGCGGGACCAGCGAGGACTTCGACCAGCCGGCGTACCAGAAGGGCGTGGTGCCGAACGATCTGGCGCACGCGGTGGCCGGCGGCAGCAAGATCAGCACGGCCATGCGCACGGTGCCGGACGTGGCGCTGGACGGGGACCTGCTGACCGCCGTCCGCACCGGCCACACCGACCCGACGCTCGGCGGCTACGGCCAGGACGTGGTCGGCGGCACGTCCGCGGCGGCCCCGATGTTCGCCGCGGTGCAGGCGGACGCCATGCAGGCCTCCGGCGGGGCCCTGGGCTTCGCCAACCCGGCGCTGTACAAGCGGGCCGGGACGAAGCAGCTCGACGACATCGTCGACCACCCCACCGGCGCCCCGGCCACGATCTCCGCGGTCGTGGACCACGGCATGTTCGGCGACACCCACGAGGCGCGGCTCTACAAGCTCGACGCGGACCACGGCCTGGCGGCGCGCAAGGGGTACGACACCGCGACCGGGCTCGGCTCGCCGACGGCGGCGTACATCACGTCGTTCAAGCCGGTGAAGAAACCGGTTAAGAAGCCGGTGAAGAAGCCGGCGGCCTAACGATTCGCCCGATGGGGTCAAGCCCCGTGACCGGCGGCGCGCACGGCCGGTTGGGCGCCATGAACTGACCGGAAGGAACAATCATGCGCAAGCTCGCGACCTTCGCCGCCCTGACCCTGTGCGCCGGCACCGCTGTCATCGGCGGTGCGGCGGCCGCCGACGCCGCGGTGAACATCGGGATCGACGACCCGAGCGCCGGCACCACGGCGACCACCGTGACCCCGATGGCCGGCACCCCGGACTTCGCCAGCACGTGGTGTGGCGCGCCGTGGCTGTGGACGAGCCCGGACGGCGGGTCCTGCGGGACTCAGGTGAACAACGCCGCGGCGAAGTAGGCGGCCGAGCCCTGCTCGCAGCAAGCTGCTCACCTGGGCAGCCAGGCCTCCGGCGACTCGGCCATCCGGCGCACGTGCGCCGGCAGCTTCCCGCTGAGCACGTGCGCGAGGCTGGTCTCGTCCAGAACCTTGCGCAGGGCCGCGCGGGCGGCGACCCAGACGTCCGAGAGATGCTGGGCCGCGTTGCCGTACTCGGTCTCGTGCGGCCGCAGCCCCCGGACCTCGGCGAGGGGGCCGTCGACGGCGCGGATCACCTGGCCGATGGAGATCGCGCTGGCGGGGCGGGCCAGGCTGTAGCCGCCTTCGGCGCCGCGGTGGCTGCGGATCAGGTCGGCGCGGCGCAGTTCGACCAGGATCGACTCGACGAACTTGCGCGGCAGTCCCTGGTGTTCGATCAGGACCGTGGACTTGACCAGGTCCGGGCCGTGGGCCGCGAGCTCGAGCATCACCCGGACCGCGTAGTCCGCCTTCGCTGAGATCTGCACGGTGCCGATGCTAACAGCCGGTAAACCCACCGGTCCGGCGGGAATTGGCGGGAAGGGCCGGCGCGGTCGGGCCGGCGCGGGCCGCCTCAGGCGGTGACCGCGCGGCGCTTCTCCCCCGCGGTCACCGCCAGGTCCAGGCGGTTGCCCACCGGCGGGACCGGGCAGATGAAGTGGTCGCTGAAGGCGCACGGCGGCAGCTGCGCGCGGTTGAAGTCCACGACGATCTCACCGCTGCCGGGCCGCACGATCGCGGCGGCGAGCTGGCGGAAGCCGAACGTGTCCGGCCCGTTGGTGGCGTCGCCGAACGTGACGTCGAAACGGTCGCCGGTCCGGGTGGCGGCCAGCCGGAACTCGACCTGGTCCCGCTGGAAGACCAGATCTCCGTCCAGCGCCAGCCCGCGCTCCCGGCCGTCGGCGTTCAGCACCTGCTCGACGTGGCCGTGGACGTACGGCTCGTACCGCGCCGTGAACACCAGCCCCGGCTCGTACGGGAAGCGCTCGATCCCGGCGAAGGTACGGCGGTTCTCGGCGTCGGGGTCGTACACCCGCACCGCCAGCACGCCTTCGCGGACGATCGGCACCAGCTTGCGGCCGCCGTGGAACACCACGGTCGGATCGGGCGCCAGGTCGGGGGCCAGAAGCCGGATGCCGTCCACCGGGACATCCTCGACCAACAGCGCGTCGGCCGGCTCGGCGGTGAGGCTGACCCGGTCGCCGTCGACGGCCCACCGGCCCGGCAGTCCGTCCAGCGCCACGGCCGCGCCCTCGCCCAGCCAGTGCGTCGCGACCAGGGCGAGCGCGCCGTGCGAGCCGGAAACGGACGCGTCACGCTTCTCAGCCCACTGATTCCAGGCCGGGGGCGCGGGATGCGCCGCGGCGCGGGTCGTCGCGGTCGGCTCCGTCTCGGACATGCTGGACTCCCTAGCTTCCCTATGGGCATTGCCTTGGAGTGCGCAACGCCCCGGAAAGCCACCGGTATTCCGGCGGCTCTCCGAGGCGTGGAGCCAGGCGTGGAACCAGGCGTGGAACCAGGCGTGGAGCCAGGCGTGGAGCCAGGCGTGGAATCACCCGCGGCACCGAACCCGGGACCGGCTCCGGCGGATCAGCCGTGCGTCACGCAGGCATTCGCCTTGTTGGACCACAACCCCTGCACATCGAACTTTCCGGTGGTCAACGTCTCGTAGGCATCCAGGTTCACACACTCGTCGCCGATCTCGCCGTTGGCCGTGTTGTTCCAGCCGTCGGTGGGCCAGAAGTCGGTCACCGTCTCGGCGTACTCATGCGTCTCGGTGGACTCGATCCCGGAGAGCATGCGCCCGTCGGTCAGCGTCGTGCAGGCACCCGCCCCGAGGTCGGGAACGTAAGGCAGGTTCGTGTAGGCGAGCTTTCCGTAGCTGCTGCTGGTGGAGTCGTGCCACGCGCAGAAGCCGCTGTTCGGGAAGCCGTCCGGGTGGGTGCCGGTCGCGGACAGAACCACGTACTGCGCGTTGAGGTTCGGCGCCTGGGTCTTGTTCCCGAAGTGCCCGGCCGCCTTGCCCGCCTCGGCCGCGATCTGCGCCTGCGTGGAGTTGGCCGGCGCCGCGGAACCGTTGTCGAACCAGACGCCGCCGAGGACCGAGGCGGACGGGTGCTTGATGAACGTCGCGGTGGACGGGCACGTCGTGGTGCCCTTCGGAGCGTTCTCGCAGTACTGCGCGAGGATCGTGCCCCAGGTGTCCTCGGCGCCGTACAGCCCCTTGAACATCGCCTGCATGTCCGGGGCCACCTTCGCCGGGTCCTTGGACCACTGAGAACCCCAGAAGACCAGGTACACCTTCGGCGTCGGCGACACGACGCCGGTCTTGCCATTGGTCTGTAGGGACAGCGTGTCGGCACCAGCAGCCGGGGCGGCGTGCGAGCCGGCACCAGGGGCGATCGGCTTGGCTCCGTAGTGGCTCACCCCGGCGGCCGACGAGGCCGACATCGACATCGTGAACGCGGTGGCGGCAGCGGCGGTGAGCGCGGCCAGACGGATCGTGCGCATGGGTCTCCTTCGTGGATGGCGAAAGAACCGATGGGGTCCACGAAGGAATGTGCTGGAATATCAGAAGCCTGTAAATAGTGGCTTGAGTAAGAGCGACCGAGGATTGGTGGCTCTAAAGCCCGGGCAACGGAAAACGTCCGCCTCCCGAGGAGATCCCCCGGAAGGCAGACGCCGGATCGCTGTGTCGGCCGGAACACGGCGCCGAACGCGTGCCGGCCGGCGGGACGCCAGACTGTCGCGCCGGGCGCCGGATCACCGGGCCGGACTCCAGATCAGTGCTCCACGCCGCCGACCGCGTGCGCGATCTGGTCCATCACCTTCTTCTGGATGGCGACCGGGCCGCCGAACAGCGTGATGGCCGAGATCTGGTTCTGCATCGTGTGGAACAGGCTGGTGTCCGCCGGGGCCAGCACGGTCGGGGCGGTCAGCAGCAGCGGCTCGCCGGCGTTGGCCATGTAGGCACCGCCGGTCAGGGCGTCGGCGAACTGCATGCCGGTCGCCACGCCGAACTGGGTCACCGGCATGTCGGCGGCGAACCGGGCGGCGACCGCCGCGGCGGTCTGGTACCGGTCGGCACCCATCAGGCTGTGCGACTGGCCGCCCAGGTACGCGGTCGCCGCCACCGCCTGGCCGCCCACCGCGTTCAGGTGGAAGGCCGGGTCCGCGGCGCCGTTCTTGACCCGGGCCGCGGCGATGTAGGCCTTGGTCGCCGGGTCCAGCGTCTTGCCGTTGGACAGCAGGATCGCGTTGCCCTCGTCGGCGGCCAGCGGGCCGGCCGACAGCGCGTCCGCGAAGTCGCCGCCGGTGGCGACCACGACCTGGTGCGGGGAGCCCATGCCCTGGGTCGCGATCTGCAACGCCGTCCCGTAGCGGTCGGCGCCGCCGAAGCGCACGACCTTGTAGCCCAGCTGCTGCAACTGCGTCTGCACCTTCGGCGAGACCGCCACGTTGCCGCCGAGGATGTAGACGGTCTTGCCCTTGGGCAGGACCCGCTGGATCTCCTTGGCGGTCAACGGGTTCAGGCTGGCGGTCTCGGTCAGCAGCAGCGGGCCGCGGTCGCGCTTGGCCAGCGGCACGCCGGCCAGCGCGTCCGGGAAGTTGTCGCCGCGGGCCAGCACCACGGAGTCCGCGATCGCGCGCGGCGTGTTGTCCCCGCCGGCGTTGGACCACTGACTCTGGGACACCGCGACGCCGGTCCCGTACCGGTCGCTGCCGGCCAGCCGGGAGACCGAGGTGGGCTGCGGGGCCGGGACGTTCGGCGGGGTCGGGTTCCCGGAGTTGTCGAAGCACGCCGGGCGCTCGTGGTTCAGCCACAGGGCCATGTAGGCCTGCGCCGCGATCTGGCCGACCCGCTGCTCGGCGCCGACGTAGGAGTTCTCGGCCTGGTCGGCCGGCGTGGTCGCCGGGTTCCACGGGATGTAGGTCTGCCCGGTGTTGAACCGGCCCTGCAACTGCTCCTCGGCGGCCATGTGCGTGTTGGCGTTGGCCATCGCGTTCGGCGCCAGGTTGTAGGCGCCGACCAGGGCGTCGAAGGACCCGTAGTAGGACGGGAACTGCTTGCCCCAGTCGTTGCCCTGCGGGTAGTTGATCTGCGCCGAGTTCGGCTGGTAGATCGGGTCCGGCATGGTGATCGGCGAGTTGTACTGCGCCAGGTTGTTGGGGTCCGGCGCGTACTTGTACGTCGACTGCTGCGAGCCCTGCGACGGCGGGTCGACCGGGTTCGCCAGCGCGCCGTAGACCAGGCCGACGTTGTCCGTCACGGCCTGCGGCGCGCACCTGCCGGCCAGCGCGAAGGTGCCGACCTGCTGGAGCGACTGGTCCAGCGCGGTCATGTAGACCGGGTGCAGGATGTTGTGGTTCTGCACGGTGCCGTCCGGCTGCACGTTCCAGCCCTGCAACCAGGTGTTCAGCTGGCGGCCGTTGACCACCGCCGGGTTGGACAGGTCGGCCTGGGTCGCGGTGTCGGCGATCAGCAGGTCCTCGTTGCGGCGCTGCCACACCGCGGCGTTCGGGTGGTTCGGCATCATCGCCACGGCCAACCCGAGCAGCTGCGCGTCGTAGTTGTCCTCCTCGGCCTTGGTGTCGCCGGGGGTGACGTCGGTGCCCGCCTTGTTGTACTGGTAGAGCTGCTCGCTGCCCTGCCCCGAGGTCAGGTAGACGTCGTTGCCGGTGGTCAGCCGGTTCGCCTCGTCGGCCAGCATCCGGGCCACGTCGTCGCGCTCGGACGGGGACAGCTTGTCCCACACCAGCCAGGCGGCCTGCCCGGTGTAGAAGGCCCACAGCGGCGACTGCCAGCTC
Source organism: Catenulispora pinisilvae (assembly GCF_015356865.1). Classification (GTDB taxonomy): domain Bacteria; phylum Actinomycetota; class Actinomycetes; order Streptomycetales; family Catenulisporaceae; genus Catenulispora; species Catenulispora pinisilvae. Next base: position 7,589 of record NZ_JAAFZA010000242.1, on the reverse strand, counting down.
TGGCCCCAGGTGGAAACCCCGGCCAGGGAGTTGTTCGCGTAGTAGCGGTGGGCCAGGGCCCGCACCATGGTGGCGGCCCGGTTCGCGGCCTCGTCGGCGCTGATGCCGGAGGCGGCGGCGTCCCAGGTGCCGAGCTTCACCGAGGTGGCGATGGACAGCGCGGCCATGCCCGGGAGGCGGAAGGTCTGCTCCGGCACGGCACCGGGGATGTCCAGGTTCAGATATCCGTCGGATGCCAGGCTGTTGCCATAGGTCTGGTTGTACCAAGTGGTGGCCAGGTACCGCGAGGAGTTGCGCAGGGTCTGCGCAAGCTGCTGACTGACCTGGTCCGTCGGCGCTCCACCGGAGAACGCCGAAGGGTTGATCGCCACGACATCCGACCCCGAGGCGGAGACGGTGATGCTGGCGGCTGAGGCGCTGGGCGCCGAGACCAAGGTCCCGCCGAAGGCCGCGCCCGCCACCGCGAGTGTCGATATAACCGATATTTCGCGCTTGCGGCCCATGTAAAACTCCTTGCGTATATCATTGCCTCGCGGGAGCTTACGCGAACTGCCCCGAGCCTGAGCAGGCTCGGGGCAGTATTTTGAGGCGTAATTCGTCTACGGCCTATGCCGTAGATGAAGAGCCGATGAGAATCCGGCGACCCCGCCGGACCCCCGGCGACCAGGGGCCGGACCAGCGGCTGGACCGGCGCTGGATCAGCGCTCGACCTCGCCGCGGATGAACTGCTCGACCGCGTCGCGGGCCTGGTCGTCGAAGTACTGGACCGGCGGGGACTTCATGAAGTAAGAGGACGCCGACAGGATCGGGCCGCCGATGCCGCGGTCCAGGGCGATCTTCGCGCAGCGCACCGCGTCGATGATGACACCGGCCGAGTTCGGGGAGTCCCAGACCTCGAGCTTGTACTCCAGGTTCAGCGGGACGTCGCCGAACGCGCGGCCCTCCAGGCGGACGTAGGCCCACTTGCGGTCGTCCAGCCAGGCCACGTAGTCCGACGGGCCGATGTGCACGTTGCCGGCGCCGATGTCGTGGGACAGCTGCGAGGTGACGGCCTGGGTCTTGGAGATCTTCTTGGACTCCAGGCGCTCGCGCTCGAGCATGTTCATGAAGTCCATGTTGCCGCCGACGTTCAGCTGCATGGTGCGGTCCAGGATCACGCCGCGGTCCTCGAACAGCTTGGCCAGCACGCGGTGCGTGATGGTCGCGCCGACCTGGGACTTGATGTCGTCGCCGACGATCGGCACCCCGGCGGCCTGGAACTTGTCGGCCCACGCCTTGGTCCCGGCGATGAAGACCGGCAGCGCGTTCACGAACGCCACCTTGGCGTCGATCGCGACCTGCGCGTAGTACTCCGCGGCCTTCTGCGAGCCCACCGGCAGGTAGCAGACCAGGACGTCGGCCTTGGCGGCCTTGAGCGCGGCGACCATGTCGACCGGCTCGGCGTCGGACTCCACGATGGTCTCGCGGTAGTACTTGCCCAGGCCGTCGTTGGTGTGGCCGCGCTGCACGATCACGCCGGTCGGCGGGACGTCGGCGATCTTGATGGTGTTGTTCTCGCTGGCGCCGATGGCGTCGGCCAGGTCCAGGCCGACCTTCTTGGCGTCGACGTCGAACGCGGCCACGAACTCCAGGTCGCTGACGTGGTACTCGCCGAACTGGACGTGCATCAGGCCGGGGACCTTGGCGTTGGGGTCGGCGTCCTTGTAGTACTCGACGCCCTGCACCAGCGAGGCGGCGCAGTTACCGACGCCGATGATCGCTACTCGAACCGAACCCATGAACGGTTTCTCCTTCATCTTCCGCGCCCGGGGGAAACGGGCACGTTCTCCTGCGTATATATGGAAAGGGGACAGTGGCCGGCCGGCTACGACCGGGCCTCTCGGACAGTTCTCCGCGCGCGGGCGCTAGGAGGGCCGGGGCTGAACCTGATCGACTGCTGGGGAGCCTTGCTGGGGTTGCTGCTGCGATGGAGCCGGGAACGCTTGCTCGTGCTCGGTCCGGATCAGCTCGTTGAGCCAACGGACCTCGCGCTCGGTGCTCTCCAGGCCGTGCCGTTGGAGCTCCAGTGTGTAGGAGTCCAGCCGGTCACGGCTGCGGGCGAGCGATCCGCGCACCGCTTCCATCCGCTCCTCCAGACGGCTGCGCCGTCCCTCGAGGATGCGGATCCGGACGCCGGCGTTGGTCCGCCCGAAGAACGCGAAGTGGACGCCGAAGTTGTCGTCCTCCCACGCCGCCGAACCGGAGGTCGTCATGAGCTCCTGGAACCGCTCCTTGCCCTCCGCGGTCAGCTTGTAGCTGATCTTGGCCCGGCGCGAGGCGGCCACGTTGGCGGTCACGGTGTCGTCCTCGGCGATCCAGCCGCGGGCGACCAAGTCCTTCAAGCAGGGGTACAGGGTCCCGTAGGACAGCGCGCGGAAGGCCCCGAGCTGCACGTTGAGCTGACGTCGCAGCTCGTAGCCGTGCATCGGGTTCTCGTGGAGCAGGCCGAGGACCGCCAGTTCCAGGATCTGGGACCGCTTCGCCATCGCTTGCTCCTTCCTCGCCTACCGTGCGCGCCGTACGGTTCCGTACGCCGCCGTCTCCCGATACATCGGACGGATACACCTAGCCGATACAGCTACTCGATGTATCGATCCGATACATCGAAACGGTAGCGGGTGCCGGCCGCACCGCACAAGTCCCCTGGTGGAAGGAACGAAACGGACAGATCGCCGCCACTCCCCCGGTCTTCATGGCTCGGTGGGGTACCTTTTGCCGATAGCGCGTCCGGGGCGGGGCGGGAACGCAACCGGCCTACGGGTTTCGCGCGTCTCCGCGAGCAAGCCGGTCCATGGCGGTTCCCATCCGCCGGCCGCCGGCGGGCAAGGGGGGCGGGCGGCGAGCGCAGCTCCACAGTGGACTTCAGGTGAGGCGGACCGAGGTATGAGCGAGCACGGCAGTCGACGCGCCGGAGGTGGCGGCGGGTCACGAGGACGCCGTCCGGCTGGTGGCGGCGGCTTCTCGGACAAGCTCGACGGGCTCTCCAACCAGCTGTCCGGGATGTTCGGCAAGCGCCGCGGGGGCGGCGGCCGGCGCGGCGGCGACGGGTACGACGACCAGTACGACGAGTACGAGTCCTACGACGACCGCGAATATCAGGACCATGACTACGGGCCCGGCGGATACCACGACCGCTACGGCACCGAGCCGGCCGAGACCGCGTCCGGCGGCGGCCGCCGAGGACTGGGCGGCGCTGCCCGCCGCCGCGGCCCCGCGCGGGCCCGCTCGGGCAGCGGCCGCCGGGACGAGTTGCCGCCCAAAGACTGGTGGATGAAGTTCATCAACTACCCGCGCTACGGCAAGCGCGGGTGGCGGCACTGGATGCCCTCCATCAAGCAGATACTGTCGGTCTTCCTGGGTTTCCTGTTCAGCGTTATAGGCGTCGTGGCCTACGCGTATGCCAACACCACGATCCCGCAGGCCAAGAACAACATCGCGGCCGGCAACCCGACCAGCTTCACCTATGACGACGGCAAAGAGGTCTTCAACCAGATCGGCGTCAACTACTACCAGGTCAACGACATAGCTCAGATCCCGCAGGTGTTCCAGAACGCGTTCGTCGCGGCGGAGAACTACTCCTTCTGGAGCGACCCCGGCGTGTCGTTCACCGGTGTGGCCCGCTCGGCGCTGAACGACCTGTTCGGCAGCGGCGGCACCCAGGGCGGTTCGACGATCACCCAGCAGTACGTGAAGAACGCGTACCTGTCGCAGGACCAGACGCTGGGCCGCAAGATCAACGAAATCATGATCTCCATAAAGCTCAACCACACGCAGAGCAAACAGCAGATCCTGCTCGGCTACCTGAACCAGATCTCGTTCGGCCGCGGCGCGTACGGCATCGACGCCGCCGCCCGGGCCTACTTCGGCAAGCCGATCGCCCAGTTCACCAACAACGACGTCCAGGAGGCGGCCTTCCTGGCCGCGCTGGTCAACGACCCCAGCAACTTCGCCACCGCGCTGGCCAACCCGAAGGCCCGCACGGACAACCCCAAGACGTTCGACCGGTTCACGCGGCGGTACAACGCGATCCTGGCGAACATGGCGGAGTACAAGTTCATCTCCAAGCCGCAAAGCGATACCAACCAGGGCAAGCTGCCGGTGGTCAAGGATGAGAAGGCGCCGAACCTCGGCGGGTACGTCGGGTACATGAAGGACGCCGCCACGGCCTACCTCGCGGCGCAGATGCAGGAGTACCCCAGCGACCAGCAGACCCAGAAGTACGCGAACATCGACAACCTGTCCAAGGGCGGGTACAAAATCGTCACCACGTACAACCACGCGATGATGAACGACTCGGTCCAAGCCGCCGACGCGCTGTGGAAGGGGACCAGCGGTGGCGGTGGCGGGAAACTGGATCCCAGTCAGCCCTCCGACCACGACGTGCACCTGGCGTTCGCCTCGATCGATCCGAAAGACGGCGAACTGAAGTCCTTCTACACCGGCACCGACGGTAAAGAGGAATACACCCAGAACGCCTTCAACTACGCGATTCAGGGTGGCGTGCAGGTCGGTTCGACGTTCAAGCCGATCACGCTGGCGGCCGCGTTGCAGACGGGCAAGTTCTCCCTGGACAGCCAGGAGGAAGGCTCTAACTTCAAGCCGCTCTACTATCCGGTCGGGGCGAAAGAGCCAATGACCTACACCGACCCCAACACCGGCGCGACCAAGTTCTACCCCCCCAACGAGGACGACGAGGCAATCGGCGGTTTCCAAGGCATGGCGACGCTGAAGCAGGGCCTGGCGTTGTCGCTCAACTCGGTCTTCGTCTCGCTGGAACTGGACCCGACCATCACCCCACAGGCGGTCTGGAACATGGCCGTGAACCTGGGCATCAAGCCTGACACCCCCGACCTGTACCCGGTCCCCGCTCTTACCCTCGGCGTCGCCGAGATCACGCCGATGCGCATGGCCACCGCCTACTCCGCTTTCGACAGCGGTGGCGTCTCGCACGAGCCGGTGCAGGTCAGCGAGATCATCGACCAGAAGACCGGACAGGTCGTCTGGACGCCGCCGGCACTGCGTCCGAACAGCGGCGTCAACAAGCAGGTGATCTCCGCCAACACCGCCGCCGGGGTCACCAACGCGCTGCAGTCGGTGTTCGGCAAGGGCGGTACCGCCTCGCAGAACTCCGACGCCGCGAAGCTCTCCGACGAGACGAACGGCAACCTGGCCGGTAAGACCGGTACCAGCGACAACGGCCACTCGGCCTGGTTCACCGGCTTCTCCTCGTCGCTGGTGACGTCCGTGGGGCTCTTCCGGTCGACACCGGACACCGGCGCGATCGAGTCACTGGCCGGTCTGGGCTATGACAATCCGAAGCAACGCATCAACGGTAACGACTGGCCGACGTCGGTCTGGTCGGCGTTCATGAGTATCGAGATGGGCAAGAACAAGGACAACTTCGCCAAACCATTCCCGCCATACACACCGGCCTGTTCCGGGGTCTCCAACCTGATCCCGACCGGCGGGTCGGTCGAACCCGGCACGCTGGCCAGCGGCTCGGGCTCGATTCCGGGCACCCCGACCGGCTCGGAGGCGAACTGCCAGGCGGTGTTCGTCCCGACGCCCACCCCGACGCCGACCCCGACCCCGACGAAGGCCACGACGTCCTCGCAGGCGCAGCTGTGCACGCCGCCGGCGCAGTTCGACCCGGCCACGCAGCAGTGTGTGACGCTGCCCTCGACGCCGGCGGACACCAGCTCGCAGGGGCAGCCGACCGGCACCGGGACGTCCAGCCCCACGTCGCCGTGGGGCCAGCCCTCCACCACCCCGTCCACGCCGTCGAGTCAGTACTGCAAGCGGAACCCGACGGATCCGTTGTGCCCGACGACCTCGGGGCCGACCACGTCGACCACGACGTCCGGTCTGCCCGGGTTCGGACCGCCGAGCTGAGTTCTGAATCTTTCCCAGGACATGCAGACGGAGAACGGACCGGTAGGGCACGATGTGCAAGTGAGTTCGGACGTGAGCGACCAGGCGCCCGGCCCGTCGGGGGAACCGACGGGCCGGAGCGCGGCGGCACCCACCCTCGTCGCCCCCTCCCTCGACGACCCGGTGGTGAACGCCGCCTCGGACGCGGTGGGCGGGCCGCTGGGCGCGCGGGCCTTGCGGCCGAAGCTGGGCTCCAACACCGCGATCCGGACCGTGGCGCGGGTGCTGGTGCTGCTCACGCTGCTCACCCTGGGGCTCGGCGTGGCGCAGCGTTCACCGTGCTACTCCACGGCCTGGAACGGCACGGGTAAGCAGCAGTACAACCACCTGTGCTACACCGACGTGCCGTACATGTACTACGGCCGCGGCTTCGACAAGAACCTCACGCCCTACCGCCAGACCGACGCCGCCAGCGGCAACTACGGGCTGGAGTACCCGGTGGTGGCCGGCGCGACGATGGAGACCGCGGCGCTGCTGGCGCAGAAGCTGGGCGCCGACACCCCGGACCAGGTGCGGTGGTTCTACGACATCACCACGTGGTTCCTGATCGTGTTCTCGATCGTCTGCGTCCTGGCCATCATCGGCCTGGCCGGACGAAGGCCCTGGGACGCGGCGATGTTCGCGTTGGCCCCGGGATTACTCCTGACCGGAACCATAAACTGGGACCTGATCGCGGTCGCCCTGGCCTCGGTCGGCATGCTGGCCTGGGCCCGGAACAAACCCGTGGTGGCCGGCATCGCCCTGGGACTGGGCTCGGCCACGAAGCTGTACCCGGTCTTCTTGCTGATCCCGCTGCTGGTCCTGTGTTGGCGCGCCGGCCGCATGCGCCAGTGGACCCAGGCGACCGGCACAGCGGTGGTGACCTGGCTGGTGGTGAACGCCCCGGTGATGATCTTCGCCTTCCAGGGCTGGAAGTACTTCTTCACCTTCAACGACAACCGCCCGATCGACCTGGGCTCCCCCTGGTTCGCGATCCGCCACTGGTGGAACTGGGTACCGCCGAAACAGAACGTGGTCATCATCGCCCTGGTCCTGGCCGGCTGGCTCGGCGTGGCCCTGCTGGGCCTGATGGCCCGCCGCCGGCCCCGCTTCGCCCAACTGGCGTTCCTCACCATCGCGATCTTCGTCCTGCTGAACAAGGTCTACTCGCCGCAGTACGTCCTGTGGCTGATCCCCCTGGCGGCACTGGCCCGCCCGCGCTGGCGCGACTTCCTGATCTGGCAGTGCTGCGAGGCCGCCTACTACGTGGCGGTCTGGTACTACCTGGTCTGGCAGGCGGGGCCGAGCAACGGCAACACCCGCGGCCTGCCGGACAACTTCTACGTGTGGGCGATCATCATCCACCTCGCGGGCATCGTGTTCATGATGGTGCAGATCATCCGCGACATCCTCGACCCCCGCCGCGACCCCATCCGCGCCGACGGCATCGACGACGACCCGGCCGGCGGCGCGCTGGCCGGCAGCCCGGACGTGTGGGCGTGGTCGCAGCCGCGGTCGCACCGGGCGGTGCACGGGGTGACTAGCGAGCCTGAGCTCGCTGCGGTCTGAGCTCGTTTTGGAGGCGGGGGCGCAGGGCGGCTCGGAGGCGGCGGACGGCTGGGCGGGGGACGGCTGCGCGG
>NZ_JAAFZA010000241.1 GCF_015356865.1 Catenulispora pinisilvae | reverse complement strand
GGGCTGTGTATAAGAGACAGCACTGAGCCTGACGGTGATCCAGACCTACGTCGGCACCGCGCTGTTCGCCCTCCCGGCCGCCGCCGAGCTGCCGAAGCTGGCCCACGCCGGGGCGAGTGCGTGGGCTGAGATGGTGTATCTGGCGGTGTTCTGCAGCGTGTTCGCGTTCGTGGCCCAGACCTGGGCCGTGCGCCGCACCTCGGCCAGCCGCGCCAGCCTGCTGCTCGGCACCGAGCCGATCTGGGCCGTCGCGGCGGGTGTGGCGCTGGGCGGTGAGCATCTGGCGGCGCCGGCCGTCGTCGGAGCCGCACTGATGCTGGCCGGCACATATTGGGGGCAGGCCATCGAGCGCGCACACCGGACCCGGCGGCTTGCCGCGCTGCCAGAGCTCACCCCCGCATAGCTGCCCGAACTCACCCCCGCATAGCCGACAGCGTGGACGACGTCAGGTCCACCGGGTGCCCGGTCACCGGCATCAGGCACTCCTGCGGGCTGCACGCGGCGTAGCTGACCAGCACCTTCGCGGTGCCCTGCGAGTCGACGTCCACCGGCAGCTCGGTGGTGACCGCGCCGTCCGGGTACACCGGGAACGCCACATCAGTGCCCTGCATCGGCAGCATCCGCACCGGCGCCTCGGCGGTCAGCGGCCCCCGGCTGCGCAGCGCTCCGGCCACCTCCACGCGGGTGGGGCGGCCCAGGCCCTGGATGCCGTCGGCGGGCAGGCCGACGCTGTAGAGGTGGAAGCCGGGGCGCTGCGGGGTGAAGGTGGTCAGCAGGTGCTTGCCGTCGTCCGACAGGTGCATCGCGACCGTGACGCCCTGCTCGCTGAAGCCGACGTCGCGGGCGTGCGGGTGCACGGTGAGCGCGAAGCCGAGCGCGGTGAGGACCGGGACGCCGGAGATGGCCGCGAGGGTCAGGACCGTGGAGGACTTCACCGCGGGGCCCACTGGCTGAGCCAGGCGGCCAGGGCCGCTTCCTCGTACTTCGGCTGGCCGGTCAGGGCGGAGTTGGCCCGCACGGTGCCGTCGGGGTTGAGGACCACGAGCATCGGCATGCCGAAGGTGCCCGCGGCGGCGAACTCGTCGGCCAGCGCCATGTGCTGGGAGTCGGCGCTGCCCAGGTCGACCTGCACCACGTGGTAGGACTGCGCCAGCACCGCCTGCACCTTCGGCGTGTGCATGGCCTTGTCCAGCGCCCGGCACGCGGTGCACCAGTTGGCGCCGAAGTCGAGCAGCACGCCCTTGCCGTCGGCGTGCGCGGCGGCCACCGCGTTCATGATCTGCGCGGAGGCGGCCGCGTTCGGGTCGTAGCCGATGTTCGCCTCCGGGGCCTGCCGCTCCTGCGCGGGCGGCGGGGGCGCCGGGCGTGCGGAGGCGGGGACGAGCGCCGGGGCGGCCTCCCCGGCCGGGAGCATGGCGCCGATCGCGCCGTTTGCACCGGGAGCGTGGTGGTGCGCGGAGTGCGGGGCCACGTCGGTGGTGCCGGACGGGATGAGGACCGGGACGGGCGCGACGACGGCCCCGGCGGGCTCGTGGCGCGCGCCCTGGCCGGGACCCGACTGCCCCGGCACCGCGCCGGAGGCCGCGGGCACGGCGGGCTCGGCGGGCACGGCCGGGGCGGCGTGCCCGGTGGGATCCGACGCCGCGGCCGGAGCGGCGGCCAGCGGCGCGCCCTGCGCGTGATCCGCGTGCGACGCGGCCCGCGCACTGAGCGGCTGCGCCGCACCGGCGGGCTCCCGAGGCCGGTCCTGGGCCGAACAGGCGGCCAGCCCTAAGGCTGCGGACGCCACAGCGACCATTGACACGCACTTGCGCACGACTGCTCCCGTTTTCAATAGTGGATGGCCGGAATCTAGCCAATCGCGGTGGCTGAAACGGTGACCTGCCCGCGTGGCGCGCGCTTTTTCACCCGCGGGACGCTCCGCCTCGCCGCGCACAGCCCGCCGACAACGGGCAGACTGCTCTCATGCCCGAACTGCCTGAGGTCCAGGCGCTGGCCGCGTTCCTGGACGAGCATCTGACCGGACACGCCGTGGCGGCTGCGACGCCCGTCGCCATCCAGGCCCTGAAGACCTACGACCCGCCGCTGTCGGCACTGGAGGGCCAGGTCGTCAGCGGGGTGGGGCGGCATGGGAAGTTCCTCGACTTCAGCGTCGGCGACATCCACCTGGTGCTGCACCTGGCCCGGGCCGGATGGGTGCGCTGGCAGGAGGAGCTTCCGACCACCCCGCCGCGCCCGGGCAAGGGCCCGCTGGCGCTGCGCGTGCGCATGGCCGAACCGGCCGGGAGCGGGATCGACGTGACCGAGTACGGGACGAAGAAGGGGCTGGCCGTCTACGTGGTCCGGGACCCGGCCGAGGTCCCCGGCATCGCCCGGCTCGGCATCGACCCGCTCTCCGCGCAGTTCACCCTGGAGACCTTCACCGACCTGCTGAAGGACGAGCGCCGCCAGATCAAGGGCGTCCTACGCGACCAGAGCGTGCTGGCCGGCATCGGCAACGCCTACAGCGACGAGATCCTGCACGCCGCCCGCATGTCCCCCTTCAAACTGGCGGCCAAGCTGACCCCCGAAGAGGTCGCCGACCTCTACCAGAAGACCCTCAGCACCCTCGGCGACGCCGTCGAGCGCTCCCGCGGCCTGCCGATGAAGGACCTGAAGTCGGAGAAGAAGTCCGGCCTGCGCGTCCACGCCCGCACCGGCGAGAAGTGCCCGGTCTGCGGCGACACCATCCGCGAGGTCTCCTTCGCCGACTCGTCGTTGCAGTACTGCCCGACGTGCCAGACCGGCGGCAAACCGCTGGCCGACCGGCGGATGTCGAAGTTGTTGAAGTAGCGGCTTCAGGCGTGGCAGCGGAAGCGGCTGATCACGAACGGCCGCTGCCGCTGCCGCTACCGCCGCTCCGCACCGTCAAGTACGCGCACCGCATATGGATCGCCTTATCCAGCTCGGCCAGCGTCCGGTCGAAGAACTCGCGGCGGTAGACCGTGTCCGTCAGCGCGGTGATGGCGAAGTACAAGGCGCTCAGGCCCGCGAGCAGTACCGAGACGTGCAGCAGCTCGCTGCTGACGCCGGGCACCTGCACTCCCAGCAGCCGCGCGTCGGCGGGCACGTGGCCGAACCAGTCCTTCAGTACCGGCGGGCGGATCGCGATGGCGCCGAAGACCACGTAGAAGAAGAACACCATCCAGCTGAGCAGGCTGATCTGGATGGTCTGGGTGAGCAGCAGGTACAGGAACATGTTGCGGCGCTGCCCGAGCCCCAGGGCCGGATCGGTGGTCAGCTCGCCCTCGGCGTCGGCGAGCGGGGCCAGCGGGGTCGCGGCGCAGCTGGCGCGTATCCGTTCCGGGGTGCACGCCTTGGGCAGTGTGCCGAACTCATCCGGCAGCCGGGCCACCAGGAACGCCTGGATCAGCAAGATGAAGAAGGCCGCCGTCACCCACAGCCAGCCGGAGGCCAGGGCCGCCGCGATCTGCCAGAAGTCCCGGGTGAAGAAGATGACCATGCCGAACAGCGCCAGCAGCGGCAGCGCCCGCACCGCCAGGTGCCCGACCTCGCGGATCTCGGCGAACACCCGCCGCACGCTCCAGAAGCCGAGCATGGCCGCGAGCCGCAGCAGCCTGATGAAGGCGGCGAACGGTCGCAGGAAGGCGGGCAGGCCGGACACGTAGTAGGGGTTCTCGGCGAAGTGCGGCACCCCGTGCCGGACGAACCACCGCTCGGCGGCGGCCAGCGCCTCCTCGGCGGAGGAGCCGGTGTCGCCTATATCGCCAGTACCGCCGGTGTCGTCGGTGTCACCTGCATCGCCGGCCTCGACCGAGGAGCCGGGGCCGCCGGAGAGGTCCCCGGAGTCCGTATTCGTCATCAGTATTCGACTATAAACAGGTCTCAGTCCAGCCGGAACATCGCCTCCTCGATCTCCTCTCCCCGTGCCTCGGCGAACCCCCGCTCTTTGCCGACGCGCCGGAACCCGTTCTTCTCCAGCACCCGGATCGACCCGGCGTTGTCGTGCGCCGCCGAGGCGAACACCGGGCGGGTCGGCACCTGCTCCAGTACCGCCGCCAACGCCGCGGCGGCCAGCCCGCGGCCCCAGCAGTCGCGCCGGATCCAGTACGTCACGTGGGTCTCGTCCCCGGCCTCCCCGAGCGGGAAGGCCGCCGCGCTGCCCACGACCTCGCCGTCGAGCTCGACCACGACCCGCACCAGCCGGTCGTCGGCCAGCAGCCGGCGGTGCTTGGCCAGGTAGGCCTCGCGGTCGTTGGCGGTACTGGTGAAGGCCGCCATCACCTGCCCGTCGGCGTCGCACTGGATCTCGAACAACGCCGGCAGGTCGCTTTCGCGCATCTCGCGCAGGACGGTTCCGCTCATGGAATAGAGACTATTGCGACCTACTGACAACAAATCGCTGCCGCCGTCGCTGCCCCTGGTCACGGCGTTCGCACCGGGCGCCGCGGGAGCGCGTTTGGAGCGGTGCGGCTCGGAAACGTGAACTCCATGGGGACCCAAAACGCTCCACTGCGCCTGACCGACTATCGCGACCTCGCAGCCGGTCACGTCACCCGCCCCGTGTGGGACTTCGTCGACGGCGGTTCCGGCGACGAGCGCACCCTGGCCGCCAACACCGCCGCCTACGACCACCGTCGCCTGCGCCCCCGCATCCTCACCGACGTCGACAAGATCGACACCCGCACCGCCCTGTTCGGCACGCCCCTGGCCACCCCGATCGGCCTGGCGCCGGTCGCCTACCACCGCCTGCTGCACCCCGAGGGCGAGGTCGCCACCGTGCGCGGCGCCAGCGCGGCCGGAGCGCTGACGGTCGTCGGCATCTTCGCCAGCCGCACCCTGGAGGACATCGCGCAGGCGGCCGGCGGGCCGTTGTGGCTCCAGCTGTACTGGCTGCGCCAGCGCGCCGTTCTGGAGCAGCTGATCGACCGCGCCGAAGCCGCCGGATACGAGGCGTTCGTCGTGACGCTGGACGCCAAGCGCATCGGGCAGCGGCTGCGCGACATGCGCAACGGCTTCACGCTGCCCGAGGGCGTCGCGGCCGTGAACGTCGACCCGGCGGTGATGGCCGAGGCGCACCAGGCCGCGGACGGCGACTCAGCGATCGCCGCGCACGCCGAGACCTCCTTCGACCGGGCACTGACCTGGGACGACCTGGCCTGGCTGCGCGGGCGCACCAGCAAACCGATCCTGCTCAAGGGCGTGCTGACCGCCGAGGACGCGCGGCTGGCCGCCGAGCACGGCGTGGACGGCATCGTGGTCTCCAACCACGGCGGCCGCCAACTCGACAACGCGGTGCCGACCATCGACGCCCTCGAAGAATGCGTCCAGGCCGTGGCCGGGACCATGCCGGTCCTCATCGACGGCGGCATCCGCCGCGGCACCGACGTCTTCACCGCCCTGGCCCTGGGCGCCAGCGCGGTCCTGATCGGCCGGCCGTTCCTGTGGGGGCTGGCCGCCGCCGGGGCCGACGGCGTCGCCGACGTCCTGCGCCTGGCCGCCTCAGAGCTCGAACACACCATGACCCTGATGGGCACCCCGACCCTGGCCGACATCGACCGCACGGCGGTGCGCCCATGACCGATCGGATCCGCGTCTGGGTGATCCGCACGGACACCACCCCGGAAGCCGCCGAGGGCTACGAGAGCCTGCTCGACGAACGCGAGAGGGCGCACGCCGCCGACTTCCTCCAGGAGCGCGACCGGCACCGCTACCTGGTCGCGCACGGCGCGCGCCGCGTGATCCTGGGCCGCGAACTGGACCTGGAGCCGCAGGCCCTGACCTTCACGGTGGACGCCAACGGCAAGCCCGAACTGGCCGGCGGGGTCCCGCACATCAGCCTGGCCTACGACGGCACGCTGGCGTTGCTGGCGGTCGCGACCAGGCGCACGGTCGGCGTGGACGTCCGGCGGCTCGCCGAGAGCCTGGACCCGGTGGACATGTCCGAGCGCTACTTCCTGCCGTTCGAGGCCCGTTACGTCGCCGGCGGCCACGACCTGCTGGAGCAGACCGACCGCTACGCGCGGCTGTGGACCCGCAAGGAGGCGGCGGCGAAAGTGGCCGGCGGCGTGGGGTGGGCGAACACGAAGGCCGCGGTGTTGCAGCGGGACCTGGTGGCGTGCGTGGAGCCGGCCGGGCACCACCGGCACCGGGTGCTGCCGGTGGCGGTGCCCAGCGGCTACCGGGCCGCGGTCGCTTTGTTCGGAGAAGCCCCGTTTCGGCTGGAGGTGATGGCCTTCGAGGCATAAGTTGACCTGCGGCGAAGCCTTGTAAAGGTTTCTTTAGAAAGCTATCTTTAGATGCATGACCAGCACAGAGCACGATGACGTCCTGCATCTGACGGATCCGCAGGCCATCCGGGCCTACGCGCACCGCACCCGGATGGCGCTGGTCGGGATGCTGCGCACCGAGGGGCCGCTGACCGCCACCCGCGCCGCCGAGCTGACCGGCGAGTCGGTGGCCAGCTGTAGCTACCACCTGCGCATGCTCGCGAAGTACGGCGTGGTCGAGGAGGTGCCCGGGCCCGGGCGGCAGAAGCCGTGGCGGGCCACGGCGCAGTACACGGACATCTCGCGGGCCTCGGGGGACCCGGCGGTCGACGCGGCGGCGACCGAGCTGCGCACGCTGCTGGCCCAGCACTACTTCGAGTTGGTGATCAACGCCGAACGGACCTGGGACCGGCTGCCGCCGGAGTGGCAGGCAGCCGAGGCCTTCGGCGACGAACTGCTGTACCTGACGCCGAGCGAGCTGACGGAGCTGGGGGACGGTATCGACGAGCTGCTGCGCCGGTTCGCGGATCGCAACAAGCGGCCCGAGCTGCGGCCCGCGGGCGCGGAGTTGGTGCAGGTGCTGCGGATCGCTTTCCGGAAGGATCGGGGTACGACCTCGCCCGGCGACGCAGGTAGCGGCGAGCCCGCATGAGCGCCGAAACCGACGCTCCTATATCGGGCCCCGCCCCGACCAGGGGGACTAACCACCCTTCGCTCGATTGTCCCAAACCGTCAACCGCCGAACGCAGGCCTCGGGCCCAAAGTCCGCTCGATCGGACCAGCCGCACCGCCGGCCGAAAGCGCGTCCCGGCCGCCCTGCGCGACCGCGTCCCCGCCGCCGTCCGCAAACGCGTCCCCGCGATCCTGCACCGCCGCGACTTCCGCCGCTTCTGGGTCGGCCAAAGCGTCTCGCTGATCGGCGACGAGGTGCACCGCATCGCCATGCCGCTGGCCGCCGTCAAGCTCTTCCATGCCGGTCCCACCGCGATGTCGTGGCTCACCGCGGCGCCGATGATCCCGGCGCTGCTGTTGTCGATCCCGGCCGGGATCTGGGTGGATCGGCGGCGCAGTCGGCGGCGGATCATGCTGGCCGCCGACCTCGGGCGGTTCCTGGCCGTGCTGTCGGTGCCGGTCGCCTACGCCTTCGGCGTGCTGACGCTGACCCAGCTGATCGTCGCCGAGCTCGTGGTGGGGACGCTGGCGGTGCTGTTCAGCATCTCCGACAACACCCTGTTCGCCGCCATGGTCCCCAAGCAGGACCTCATGGAGGCCTCCTCGCTCAACAACGGCAGCCGCGCCTTCGCGTCGGTCTCCGGCCCCAGCATCGGCGGCCTGGCCGTGCAGTTCCTGACCGCACCCTTCGCGCTGGTCGCCGACGCCGCCAGTTACATAGCCTCGGCCGTGTCGCTGAGCCGCATATCGCCGGTCGAGCCCGAACCCGCGCCGCGCACCAAAAGCAACTATCTCGTCGGCCTGCAATGGATCGCCCGGACGCCGGGGATCAGGGCCCTGTCCGCCGCCGTGGCGACCGTCAACTTCTTCGACTTCATCTTCCAGGCCCTGTTCATCCTCTACGTCACCGACTACCTGCACCTCAACGCCGGCCTGCTCGGCGTGGTCCTGGGCGCGGGGGCGATCGGCGGGCTGGTCGGCGCCGCGCTGACCCGGCGAGTCGTGGCCCGGATCGGCATCGGCACGGCGATGACCGTGGGCTTCCTCGGCTTCGCCGCCCCGCACGTCCTGGTGGTGCTGGCCGGCGGCCCGAAGCTCCTGGTGATCCTGACTTTGTTCGCGTACGAATTCCTGTCCGGCCTCGGCGTGATGGTCCTGGACGTCACCGCCAACGCCTACCTCACCGCGGTCATGCCGGACGACATCCGCTCGCGTATCTCCGGCGTCCTACAGACCATCAACTACGGCATCCGCCCGCTCGGCGCGCTCAGCGGCGGCGTGCTGGCCGTCGCCGTCGGGATGCGCGGCTCGCTGTGGATCTCCACGATCGGCGCGTCTTGCAGCGTCCTGTTCCTCCTGCCCTCGCCACTGCGCAAACTGCGCGAGCTACCCGGCTGAGGCCGCCTGAGCCGACGCGGACGGCGTCCCCGACGACGACGCCGACTACGTCCCTGAACCCGCCGCAGCCGGCGTCGGTGTGGCGAATGCCGGCTGCGGCGGCCGGACTGGGAACCCGGCCGCCGCCCGCGCTTCGACGAACGACTCGATCAGCGCCGGATGCACTGGGCCGTTGGAGGCCACTAGATCCGCGTCCCCGGGATGCCACTCGAGTCCGGCGTAGGTCGTGGCCTTCCCGCCGGCCTCGCGCACCAGGAGCACCCCGGCGGCCCAGTCCCACGGGCCGCAGCGCTGCTCCCAGTAGCAGTCCAGCCGGCCGGAGGCGACCCAGGCCAGGTCGATCGCCGCGCTGCCGGTGCGCCGCACGTCCCGGGACTGCCGGAACACCGAGGAGAACTCGGCCAGGTTGTCGTCGGGGTCGAAGGACCGGGTCGGCGGGAAGCCGGTGGCCAGCACCGCCCGGTCCAGCCGCCGCACCGGCGAGGCCCGCAGCCGCCGACGCCCCTCATACGCCCCGCGCCCGGCCTCGGCCCAGTACACGCGCCGGCGCGCCACGTCGGCCACCACGCCCAGCGCCAGCCGCTGCCCGTCCCAGAACGCGATCGAGCAGGCGCAGTGCGGGATGCCGCGCACGAAGTTGGTGGTGCCGTCGACCGGGTCGACGAACCAGGTCGGCCGGGCCAGGTCCATCTCGGCCAGGCCGCCGCCCTCCTCGCCGACGATCGCGTGGTCCGGGTGGGTGGCCTTCAGCCAGGACCGGACCAGCCGCTCGACCCGCAGGTCGGTGGCGGTGACCAGGTCCGCGGCCGAGGTCTTGAAACGGAGCCGGCGCGGCTGGGCCGAGCGGCGGATCAAGGTGGCGGCCTCCCGGGCGACGCGGATCGCGCCGAGGGTCGCGGGGCGGGGCAAGGTCATGGCAAGGTCCTTCTATCAACCGTCGTCGTCAGCCACTGTACGTCAACCATCTTCCTCGGGCGCCGCGCGCGGCGCTTCTGCCGGTGCCGCGTGCACCGCTTCACTCGGCGCCGCAGTTGCCTGCTCCTCCGGCGCCACGGCAGGGTCCGGCGCCAGCTCTTCAAGCCCCGGAATCCGTTCCAACTCGTGGCTGAGCGCGTCCAGTTCCGCTCCTCCCGACATGAGCCGCACCAGGTCCTCCCGGCCGATCTCGTCCTTGGCCCAGTCCCCGAGCAGCCGGCCCCGGTTCAGCACCACGAACCGGTCCCCCACCGGGTACGCGTGGTGGGGGTTGTGGGTGATGAACACGACGCCCAGCCCGCGTTCCCGGGCCTGCGCGACCCGGCGCAGCACCACCCCGGCCTGCTTCACGCCGAGCGCCGACGTCGGCTCGTCCAGAATCAGGACCCTGGCCCCGAAGTGCACGGCGCGGGCGATCGCCACCGACTGCCGCTCCCCGCCGGAAAGCGTGCCGACCGGCTGGTCCGGGTCGCGCAGGTCGATGCCCATCGCCGCCAGGCCCTCGCGGGTACGCCGGCGGGCGGCCTCGACGTCGAACCGCCGCCACGGCCCCCAGCCCTTGGTCGGCTCCGACCCCAGGAAGAAGTTCCGCCAGATCGCCATCAGCGGCACCATCGCCAGGTCCTGGAACACGGTCGCGATGCCGGCGGACAGGGCGTCGCGCGGACTGTGGAACTTCACGGCCGCGCCGTCCACCCGCACCTCGCCCTCGTCCGGCGTGAACACCCCGGAAAGGATCTTGATGAGTGTGGACTTGCCGGCCCCGTTGTCGCCGAGCACGCACGTCACCTGGCCGGGGTGCACCGAAAGCGACACCCCGGACAAGGCCCGGACGCTCCCGAAGTACTTGCCGACCCCGTCGGCCTCCAGCAGCGCCGGGGCCGCGGCGCCGGGCGCCGCCATCGGTGCGTCGTCGGTCGTCGTCATCGGCGCGCCCTCATCGCTCGCTGGTAGGTCAGGGTATTGACGGCCACGGCCAGGAACAGGATCGCGCCGAGGAAGGTGAAGTCCCAGGAGCTGTCCCAGCCGGAGTAGATGACGCCCTGCAACGCCATCCCGATGATGCAGGCCCCCAGCGCGGCACCGAGCGCCGAGCCGTGCCCGCCGGTGAGCAGACAGCCGCCGACCACCGCGGCGATGATGTAGTAGAACTCGTAGCCGACGCCCTGTTCGGAGACCGCGGTGTTGGTCTGGAGGAACGAGATGACGCCGACCAGCGCGGCGGCGGTCGAGGTCGTCATGAACAGCAGGATCTTGGTACGCCGCACCGGGACCCCGACCTTGCGTGCGGCGTCGGCGTCGCCGCCGACCGCGAACACCCAGTTCCCGAACCGGGTCCGGGCCAGCACCCAGACCGCGACGACCGTGACGCCGGCGAACCACAGGATCCCGGTCTGGTAGCCGACCGGCAGCCCCGAGCTGTGGGCGAAGGAGCCGCCGAAGACGTCCTTGGCGCTCTTGAGCCCGGGATGGTCGGTGCCGGTCAGGCCGATGCTGGTGCTTCCGTGGTTCACCTTCAGCACCCCGCCGACCGACAGGCCGCGGAAGACGAAGTAGGTGGCCAGCGTGACGATGAAACTCGGCAGGCCCGAGCGGGTCACGACGATCCCGTTCACCGCGCCGACCACCGCCCCGAAAGCGAATGTCACGGCGACCGCGGCCCAGGCGTTCCAGTGCTCGTTCCCGACCAGCAGCGCCATGATGATCGCGCAGAACCCGGTCATGCCGCCGGTGGACAGGTCGAACTCGCCGCCGATCATCAACAGGCCGACCGGCACCGCCATGATCCCGAAGAACGCCGCCTGCTGCGCCCAGGCCTGGAACCCGGTCTGGGTCAGCCACAGGTGCTGCGGGGTGCTGTCGGTGATCGTGAACAGCACGAACACCGCGACCGCGCCCAGCAGCGCGCCCAGCGCCGGGCGGCGCAGAATCCTGGTGAGCGCGCCGGCCTGTCCGCCGCGGCCGTCCCCGGCCCCGGGATCGGCCGCCGGCGGTCCGGCGGGCGGCGGCCCGGCCTCATCGGGCCGGGCCACCGCCGTGTCCGCGCTGGTCATCAGTCGTCCCCGGCCGCGATCGCGGCGGCGACCGACTTGATGTTGGTGCTGTCGACGAGCTTGGGGCCGCTGGCCACGGTGGTGCCGCCGCCGACCGCGTTGCCCTCGTGCTTGTCGTAGAGGTACAGGAACTCCACCGGGAGGTAGCCCTGGAGGTACTGCTGCTGATCCACGGCGAAGTCCAGGGTCGGCGGCGAGGCCTCCAGGTCATTCTGCACGTCGCTGTTCAGGTCGAAGGTGGCGATCTTCACGTTGGCGGGCTTGGCCGTCACCAGCGACTGGCCGATCGCGTTGTTCAGCGTCATCACGGCATTGACACCGGGATGGGACTGCAAGTAGGCGGTGACCTGGCCGACGGCCTGCTGCGGGTTGGAGGCGGCGTTCGGTGTGGACAGGATCAGCTCGGTGCAGGCCGGACCGGAGGCCGGGGCGTTGCCGGTGGAGCACTGCTGTCCGACACCGAGACCCTGGGCGATGCCGTCGCACCGGTCGAGCAGGTTCTGCCCGGACTGGTGGACGACGCAGACCACGTTGCTGGCGCCCTCCTTGGCGAACCGCTGCCCGGCCTGCTTCCCGGCCAGTTGCTCGGGCTGCCCGACGCAGGTGATGGCCTTGGACGCGGCGATGTCGGCGTCGTCGCAGCCGGCGTTGACCAGCACCACCGGGATACCGGCGGCCGCGGCCGAGGCCAGGGTGGAGTTCATGACGCTCGGCGCGTGGTCGGAGACGACGATCCCGTTCACCTTGGCGTTGATCGCGTTCTGGATCTGCGCGTTCTCGGCGTTGTCGTCCGGCTGGGCCTGGCCCTGCTGCTGCGAGCCGTAGGTCTCGGACAGCTTGCAGCCGGTGTCCTTGGCCGCGTCCTTGGCGCCCTTGTAGACGACGCTCCAGAAGTTTCCGTTGTCGCCGTGGGTGATCACGGCGAAGGTGTAGGGACAGGAGCCGCCCCCCGAGGCGGTCTTGGCCGAGCCGGACGAACTCGACGAGCAGCCGGCGATCAGGAGCAGTGTGGCCAGCGCCGCGGTGAGCAGCCGGCCGGTACGCAGAGTCCGAAGACGTGTTCTCGGTGCCATACGTGCCTCCTCCACATCTGTGGTTCACAGGTACGGGCGTTGAGCTTTCTTCGCCTTCTCATACCCCGATCTGGCCGCGATTGTGGATTCCAGTTCTGACACCTGCGCGACCGGCACGTCCCACCAGGCGCCGCCGTCCGGGGCGCCGGCCAACGGGTCGGTGGTGACGTGCACGACCGTGATGCGGTCGGCCTTTTTCGCGCGTGCCAACGCCGCTTCGAACTCCTCCAGATCGGTGGCCCGTTCGACGGCGGCACCGAGGCTCGCGGCGTTGGCGGCCAGATCGACCGGGAGCGCGCCGCCGTCCAAGCGTCCGGAGGCGGCGCGGTAGCGGTAGGCGGTGCCGAAGCGTTGGGAGCCAAGGGATTCCGAGAGCCGGCCGATGGAGGCGTAGCCGCCGTTGTCGACCAGGACCACGATCAGTTTCACGCCTTCGGCGACCGCGGTGACGATCTCCTGGGCCAGCATCAGGTACGAGCCGTCGCCGACCATGACGTAGACCTCGCGCTCGGGCGCGGCCAGCTTCACCCCGAGACCCCCGGCGATCTCGTAGCCCATGCAGGAATAGCCGTACTCGACATGATAGGACTTCGGATCGCCCTTGCACCGCCACAGTTTGTGCAGGTCGCCGGGCATCGAGCCGGCGGCGCAGACCACGACGTCGGCCGGATCGACGGCGTCGTTGACAGCCGCTATCACTTCGATTTGGGAGGGCAGCGGCGCGTTGGCGAAGTGGTAGGCGGCCGCCAGCTTCTGCTCCCATTGCGCGCGAGCGTCGGCGATCTCGGCGCGATAGGCGGTGCTTGTCGTCCAGCCTTCCAGCTCCGCGCTGAGCTCTTCGAGCGCCGCCCGAGCGTCGGCGACCACTGATATGCCCGCGTGCTTGGCGGCGTCGAAGGCGGCGACGTTGATGTTGACGAAGCGCACGCCGGGGTCGGCGAAGACGGTGCGCGAGGCGGTGGTGAAGTCCGACCAGCGGGTGCCGATACCGATGACGAGGTCGGCTCGCGCGGCGATCAGGTTCGCCGCGGACGTGCCGGTCGCGCCGACCGCGCCGAGGGACAGCGGGTCGTCGTGCGGCATCGCGCCTTTGCCCGCTTGGGTTTCGGCGACCGGGACGCCGGTGGCGTGCGCGAACTGCCGGAGCGGGTCAGTGGCCTGTGAATAGGTGACGCCGCCGCCGGCGACGATCAGCGGCCGTTCGGCGCTCGTGATCGCGGCGAGGGCCCGGCGCAGGGCTTCGCGGTCGGCGCGGGGGCGCGGGACGTGCCAGACGCGGTGCGCGAACAGTTCCTCGGGCCAGTCCCATGCCTCGGCCTGCACGTCCTGCGGCAGCGCCAGCGTCACGGCCCCGGTGTCGGCGGGGTCGGTCAGCACCCGCATGGCGGCCAGCAGCGCCGCCGGCAGCTGCTCGGGGCGGTTGACGCGGTCGAAGTAACGGGACACCGGCCGCAGCGTGTCGTTGACGGAGATGTCCATGCTGCGCGGGTCTTCGAGTTCTTGCAGGACCGGGTTGGCGGTCCGGGTCGCGAAGACGTCGCCGGGCAGCAGGAGCACCGGCAGGCGGTTGACCGTGGCCAGCGCCGCGCCGGTGACGAGGTTGGTGGCGCCGGGGCCGACGGAGGTGGTGCAGGCGTAGGTGGACAGCCGGTCGCGCATGCGGGCGAAGGCGGCGGCGGTGTGGACCATCGCCTGCTCGTTGCGGGCCTGCCGGTACGGGAGCAGGGTGGGATCGGCCAGTTCCAGGCCGAGCAGCGCCTCGCCGAGACCGGCGACGTTGCCGTGGCCGAAGATGCCGAACACGCCCTCGATCAGGCGGTGCTCGACGCCGTCGCGCTCGGTGTGCTGCACCGCCAGGAAGCGGACCAGGGCCTGGGCGACGGTGAGCCGGCGGGTGCCGGGGCTGGTCAGGGTACTCATTTCAGGGTGCTCATTCCCGAGCTCATTCCCGCGTTCGCTCCCGAGCTCGTTCCCGCGCTCATTCCCGCACCCCGGACTTCACCAGCGCGGTGGCGGTGTCCACGGCCGCGGCGACGTCCCCGTCCAGCGGGTAAAGCAGGGCTCTGCCGACGACCAGACCGTGCACGCCCTCCAGCGCCAGCGCCTTCTCCCAGGCCGCGTACGTCGCCTCCGGCGCGCCGTCGGGATCGCCGCCGAGCAGCAGGACCGGCAGCGTGGTGGCGGCCAGGACCCGCTCCATGTCCTCGACCACCGGCAGCTTGAGCCAGGTGTAGGCGCTGGTCGAACCCAGACCGCCGGCGATGGCGCAGGCGCGCACGACGGCGGCGGCCGACAGGTCGTTGCGCAGCCGGCCGTTGTCGGCCCGGGCCGCCATGAACGGCTCGATCATCGCCACCAGCCGCCGCGCGGCCAGCTCGGACACGGCCCGCCCGCAGGCTTCCAGCGTCGCGACGGTGTCCGGGTCGCCGAGGTCGATGCGCAGCAGCATCTTGCCGCCGTCCAGACCCGAGGCGGCGATCGCGGCGGCGTCGTAGGCGGTGAAGCGGTCGTCGAGCTCTGAGACGGAACCAGCCAGCCCGCCCCGGTTCATGGAGCCGACGACCACCCGATCGTCCAGCGCCCCGAGCAGCAGCAGATCCTCGACGATGTCGGGCGTGGCCAGCACCCCGTCCACACCGGGCCGCGCCAGGGCCACCACCAGGCGGTCCAACAGCTCCCGCCGATCACCCATCGCCAACGGATCGTCGCGCACGCCCAGCGCCCCCCGCGCCGGATGGTCCGCGGCGATCAGCATCAGCCGCCCGCCGCCGTCCAGCAACGAGCGCCGACGCCGCCGCTGCAAGGCGGCCGCCGCGATCGCCTCCGGCTCGGCGACGCGCAGTCGCCGCAGCCTCCTGAGCTCCCCGACGTCAAGCATGGACGACCTCCACGTGCGGTTCGGGGCGCGGGGGGCG
>NZ_JAAFZA010000240.1 GCF_015356865.1 Catenulispora pinisilvae | reverse complement strand
CCACCACCCGGACCACGCCGACTCGGCCGAGCGCACCCTGCCCGACCCGGTCGTCGACACCGCGGTCGGCTTCCTGGATCTGCTGGCCGAGCCGAGCCGGCTGCGGCTGCTGTGGGCCCTGCGCGACGGCGAACTGGGCGTCACCGCCCTGGCCGAGACCGCCGGCTGCACCCCCACCGCGGCCAGTCAGCATCTCGCCAAGCTCCGGCTGGGCGGCCTGGTCGAACAACGTGCCGACGGCCGGGCCCGGCTCTATCGGCTGCGCGGCAGCCACATCAAGCGCCTGGTCGAAGAGGTCGTCGGGCACGCCGAGCACGCGGTGCGCGGCATTCCATACGAGCTCTGAGACAGGCGCCCGGAACACCCTGGAATCAATCGTCTACGGCAGGTACCACTCCTGGGCCTTGTTCCCGGACGCGCACGGCTTCGTGGTGAGCGCCTGGTCCGACCCGTTGTCGGTCAAGCAGTCGCTGAACTGCTGGTTGTGCAGGTAGTAGGCACCGGGGGGCACCCTGTCGTCGGTGGCCAGCCACCACTTCTGGTTCGGCGCGTTGTTCACGTGGTACAGCGAGATCTTGCCGTTGCCGCTGCCGTCGTCGTCGATCAGCTCTTTGGTGCTCAGGGCGTTGCCGAACTGGTAGACGGTGACCCCGCCGATGACCGACGGGACCACCTGGAACGTCTCCTCGGGCCGCCCCGCCGCCTGCGCCTCGACGGTCAACGGCGCGCTGTCGCTGAGGTTGGCCAGACCGTCGTAGTGATAGGTGTCGATCACATCCGCGTCCCCGACGTTGGTGATGTACCCGGTCTTGATCGGCGTGGACGGCGACGAGCCCGCCGTGGGCCCGGAGCTCGGGGACGACGACGGCGTCCCCGGCTTCGTGGAGGGTCCCGGCTTCGTGGACGGGCCCGGACCGTTGGACGGCCCCGGCATCGTCAACGTCACCACGGAGGTGCTGCTGGGGACGGTCGGCGAGGGCGTCGAGGACGCCGAGGACGGCTTCGACGGCGTGGCCGAAGTACCGGCCGTGCTGGAGGGCAGGCTGGTCACCGAGCTGGGGTCGACAGAACCCGGATCGGTGCTGCCCGAACTGGACGCGCTCCGGGTCGCGGCGACCGCGCCGGCCGCCGAGGAGTTGGATCCCGACAACGGATACGCGATCGCCACCGCGACCACCGCGGCGACCACCGCCGCCGCGCCGGTGAGGACAACGGTCCGCCGCCGATTCGGCTGCGCGGGCCCGGGCCCGCCGGCGGCGCCGCCGCCCGCGCGCAACGAATCATGCTCCGCCTCGCCATCGGGCTCCGCGGCGGAGTCCTCGGGCACCGGATCGGGTTCGACGCCGGCTATGAACGAGTCCTGCGGCACCGCACGGCCGGACCCGCCATACATACCGGCGTCCATACCCGCGTCCATACCGGCGTCTTCGTCGGCCGCGGCCGGCTCGGCCCGCCCGCTCAGATCCTCGGCGCCCGCAGCGCGGACAGCACCGCCAGCGCGGACAGCTCCGGCACCAGCAGCTTCGGCCGGAACCTCCGGAGTGCCGGCGCCGAAGACGCGGCGCAGGCGGCCGCGGCGCGGCCTGGCGGGATCAGCGGCTGCGACCGGAGCCTGGCCCTCGTCGTCCGGCACGACGCCGACCGTGAACGAGTCCTGCGGCACCACCCGGCCGCCGAGGACGCCGTGCGGCCCCTCAGCAGCCTCAGCGTGCGCGGCACCCTCAGCCCCGGCGACCGGCGGAACCGCCGCCCCCGGCAGCCCCTCGGCCCCGTCGAACTCCCCCTCGGCGTCCGGCAGCGGAACCGTCTCCTCCGCGGCCTCGCCCACTGTGAATGACGCCCAGTCCTCGACCGCCGCCGGCGGCCGCATCGCGTACGAAGCCCACGCCGGCGGGATCTCCTCGGTCGCCGACTCGTCCAGTCCGGCCGCGGCCGCCTGCTCATCCGCGTCTTCGTCTTCGTCCTCGGGCACGGCCTCCCTCGGAAGCACCGTGAACGACATGAAGTCGCCGTCCGCCCGCGCCACCGGCAGCACCGCGTGCCCGGCCGCGATCGCCCCGGCCACCGCCCCGGCCACCGCCGAGTCCGAGTCCGAGTCCGCGTCCACATCCGCGTCCGCAGCCGCGGCCTCCACCTCCGCGATGACGACCCCGGTCTGGAAGCTGTCCTCCGGCGTCCCGGTCCGCGTGAGCGACCCGTCCCGCGAAACCAGCCGCCGCGCCGCCCGCGCCATCTCCTTCGCGCTGCCGAAGCGCTCCGCCGGGTCCTTCGCCAGGGCGCGCATCACCAGCTCGCGCACCGGCTCCGGCACCGTGTCGGGCAGCGGGGGCACCGGCTCCTGGAGGTGCTTCATCATGATGCCGAGCGGGGTGTCGCCGTCGAAGGGCGGGAAGCCGGTCAGACACTCGTACGCGATCACCCCGACCGCGTACTGGTCCGCCGCCGGCGACACCATGCTGTGCCGGGCCTGCTCGGGGGCCGCGTACACCGCGGTCCCCAGCACCACGTCCGCGGCGGTCAGCCGGCGGGCGTCGGCGGTGCGCGCCACGCCGAAGTCCGTCACCACCACGGCGCCGTCGCGCAGCATCAGGTTCGCCGGCTTCACGTCGCGGTGGACGATCCCCCGGTCGTGCGCGACCTGGAGCGCCTCCAGCGTCTGCGCCACGATGGTCAGCGTCGAGGCCTGCGACAGCGGCGCCGAGTCGTCCAGCAGCTCCGACAGCGGGCGGCCGGTGATCAGCTCCATCACCAGGAACGCCGTGCGGGGGTCGTCCGTCTGCCCGTAGTCGTACACGGACACGATGCCGGGGTGGCTCAACGCCGCCAGCACCCGGGCCTCGGTGTGGAAGCGGGCGGCGAAGCCCTCGTCCTCCAGCAGCGCGGGCAACAAGATCTTGACCGCCACCTCGCGGCCCAGCACCGTGTCCAGCGCCCGCCACACGTCGCCCATCGACCCACCGCCGATGCGCTGGCGCAGCTGGTACCGCCCGGAAAGGACGGTTCCTTCACCCCACATGTCGTCGTTCCCCACGAATCTCGTCGGTCGTGCCCGAATCAGAACGTCCAGAAGTCGTCAGTGCGCTTCGCGCGGCCCGAAGGCGCGCGTCGCGCTTGCGGCGCCGAGCCAGCCACGCCACGCCGGCGACTCCCCCGGCGGACAGTAGTCCGCCACCGCCGACCGCCAGCGCCCGACCGGTTGAATCAGGCTTCTGCGAAGTGGCGGGGAAGGTCAACGGCGCGGCCGGAACCGGCGGCGCGGAGGTGGCGGGCGCGGGCGCGGCCACCGAGGTCAAGGCGGCATAGGGATCGACGATGCCCCAGCCGTAGGAGTGGTCCGGCGCGCCGGCGGCGATCCGGTCGGCCGTCGCGTAGAGCCGTTGCCGCACCTGCGCGGCGGTCAACGAAGGGTACCTGTTCCAGACCAGAGCCGCGGCCGCCGTGACATACGGCGCCGCGAACGACGTCCCCATCCCGGAGGCCAGCGTCCCGTCCGCGGCCGGCCCGACGCCGAGCAGCGGCGCGTCCGAGGTGCCGCCGGGAGCGGCCAGGCCGATGTCGGCGCCGTGCTCCGAATACGGCGCCGCGGTCCGGTCCGATCCGACCGCGGCGACCGCGATCACCCCCGGATAGGCGGCCGGGTACTGCGCCGGATCGCCGTCCTGCTGGGCACCGAGGTTCCCGGCGGCGGCGACGATCAGCACCCCCGCCGCCTGGGCCGTCCGCACCGCCGAGGCCATATCCGGGGTGTCGGTCGAGGAACCCGCCGACACGTTGATGATCTTCGCGCCCCGCTGCACCGCCTGCAGGATCCCGGCGGCGATGGGCGCGTCCTCGCTCTCGCACACCTGGTACGTCCGGATCGACAGCAGGCTGACCACCGACGGCGCCATCCCCACCACCGCGACCCCGGCCCGGGCCCGCGCCGCGATGATCCCGGCGACCATGGTCCCGTGCCCGAGGGCGTCGGCGGTCGGCGGATACGTCGCCGGGTCCACGAGCGAGACACTGTCCTGGACGTCCACCGCGCCGGCCAACTGCGGCGCGGACACGTCGATCCCGGAGTCGACGACCGCGACCTTGATCCGCGCCCCGGAGGCCGCGGGCGCGACGTAGGGGGCCAGGTCCCCGTAGCGCAACGCCGTCTGCGCCCACGGCACCGCCGGTGTCGACGGCACCGCCGTCACCGACGGCTGGCAGGTGTCGGCCGCGGCCGTCGGCGCACCGCCGACCGGAGCGAGCACGAGTCCGGCGACGAGCGCGGCGACCGCGCCGCCCGCGGCCAGCGTCCGAGCCCCACCGCCGTGCGGTGCCCGCCGGTTCACGCCACGTCCTCGCCGGCCCAGGCGGTCTGCACCAGCAGCGTTCCGGACCGCCGGCTGACCAGCTGGGCCCGCCCGGCCGGCAACCGCATGGGCCGCGCGTCCCCGAGGAACACGCCCTCGTCCTTACTGCACGACAGCAACAGCCCGGGAGTGCTCAACTCCCACATCCGCCGCAGTACCGGATCGTTCATGCCCCGCGCCGCACCGGCCGTCGACCGCGCCAGCACCAGGTGCAGGCCGATCTCCGCGGACTGCGGCAGCAGCTCCAACAGCGGGGCCAATGGCGTCCCGCGGCCGCCGATCATCAGGTCGTAGTCGTCCACCACCACGTACAGCTCCGGCCCGCTCCACCAGTCCCGCAGCGGCAGCCGCGCCGGTTCCACCTCCGGCCCCGGAACCCGCTGCACCAGCACGGGGGTGATCTCCTTCAGCAGGTCCTCCAGCGCCCCGGCGGTCACGGCGTAGCCGAGCTGCTTGGCCTGTGGAACCGCGTCGTGCAGCCGCCGCCGGCTATCCGCCAGCAGAACCCTGACTTGCGCCGGATCGGCATGTTCGGTCACCGCCTTGGCCACCAGTCGCAGCAGGTTCGTCTTCCCGCTCTCGTTCTCACCGAACACCATCAGGTGCGGGGTATTCCCGAACTCGTGCAGCACCGGCTCCAACCGGGTCTCGTCCCAGCCCAGCGCGACCGCCGTCGGCGAGGCCGGCCGGGCCAGCCGGGAGGCGGGCAGCAGCGTCGGCAGCATCCGCACCGGCGGCGCCGCCTGCCCGGGGTGCGCCTTGGTGATGTGCCGCACCAGATCGCGCGTGCCCTCGCTGAGCGTCGCGGGGTCCGGATCGCCGTCGATCCGCGGCAGCGCCGTCAGGAAGTGCAGCCGGCCGCTGGTCAGACCGCGCCCGGGAACCGCCGGGACCTCCTTGGCCAGCGCCGCGTTCACCTCGGAGTCGATCGGGTCGCCGAGCCGCAGCTCCAACCGGGTCCCGATGAGGTCGCGCAGCCACGGCCGCACCTCGGTCCAGCGCGCCGCGGTGATCACCAGGTGCACGCCGAACCCGAGCCCGCGCGCGGCGATGTCCTGGATCGCCGGCTCCAGCCGCTCGTAGTCCTGGTGGAAGGTGAACCAGCCGTCGATGACCAGGAAGACGTCACCGCTGTGGCCGATGCCGGGCAAGCCCGGCTGGCCGTCGGCGAACTCCCCGGCCCGGCGCCGCCGCCGGTAGTCGGCCATCGAGCCGACCCCGGCCGCGGCGAACGCCTGCTCGCGCTCGGCGAGCAGCATCGCCACCTCGGCCACGGTCCGGATCACCTTCTCCCCGTCCAGCCGGCCGGCCACCCCGCCGACGTGCGGCAGGTCCGACAACGCGGTGAGCCCGCCGCCGCCGAAGTCCAGGCAGTAGAACTGGGCGTCGCGCGGGGTGTAGCGCAGACTCAGGGAACTGATCATCGTCCGCAGCAGCGTGGACTTGCCGGACAGCGGTGCACCGACCACCGCGACGTGCCCGGCCGCCCCGGCCAGGTCCGCGATCAGCGGATCGTGCCGCTGCTCGAAGGGCCGGTCGGTGACCCCGAGCACGGCCAGCAGGGTGTCGTCGGGTCCGGCCAGGCCGCGCACCGGACCTGCCGTGCCCAGGGTCGGCGTGCGGTACTGCGTCGCCCGCGGATCCGGCTCCGGCAGCCCGCCGGTCAGCGCCGAGACCGCCTCCGGCAGCAGCGCGTCCAGCGTCGGCGAGGTCGACAGCGGCGGAAGCCAGATCCGGTGCGCCGGCCGGCCCCGGCCCCGCATCCGCGAGGCCAGCACTTCCAGCGTGCTCTCCGAGACCGGCGGGCTCGTGAGCTCCTGCTGGTCCGGCGCCTGGGCATCGGACTCGGCCTGCGGCGCGACCCGCGGCGCCAAGTACGCCGACCGGTAGCGGATCACGTGATGCCGCCCCGGATCCTCGGCCGGCCCGCCGGCCTTCGGCGGAACGTAAGGTGCTGATACGTAGCCGGCCCGGAACCGGATCAACGGATCGGTACCGCATCGCAGGAACCCGTGCCCCGGCGCCGACGGCAGGTCGTAGGCGTCGCCGACGCCCAGCACCGCCCGCGACTCGGCGACGGAGAAGGTCCGCAGACCCACCCGGTAGGACAGATGCCCCTCCAGTGCGTGGATGCGGCCCTCGTCCAGACGCTGCGAGGCCAGCAGCAGGTGCACGCCGAGCGAGCGGCCGAGCCGGCCGATCATCACGAACAGCTCCAGGAACTCCGAGTGTGCCGCGAGCAGTTCGCTGAACTCGTCGACCACCAGGAACAGCGACGGCAGCGGCACCAGCGGCACCCCGGAGTCGCGCGCCGCCTCGTAGTCGCGCAGAGAGGCGTAGTTGCCGGCCGAGCGCAGCAGTTCCTGCCGCCGCACCATCTCCCCGTGCAACGCCGTGTACATGCGCTTGACCAGCGGCAGCTCGTCGGCCAGGTTGGTGATCACCGCCGAGGTGTGCGGCAGCTTGTCCAGGCCCAGGAACGTCGCGCCGCCCTTGAAGTCCACGAGCACGAAGTTCAAGATCTCGGGGTCGTTCCGGACCGCCATGGCCAGCACCAGGGTGCGCAGCAGCTCGCTCTTGCCGGACCCGGTGGCCCCGATGATCATGCCGTGCGGGCCGGTGCCGCCCTGCGCGGCCTCCTTGATGTCCAGCTCGGCGGGCAGCCCCTGCTCGGTCCGGCCCAGCGGCACCCGCAGCCGCTCCCGGTTGGGCCGCGCCTGCCAGGTCTGCTCCGGGTCCAGCGCCCGCGCGTCGCGGATGCCGAGCAGCCCGGTGAACGAGATGTCGCCGCCACCGCGCCCACCGGCGTCGCCGGCGCCGGCGACCCGCACCGGCGCGAGGATCCGGGCCGCGGCCGAGGCCTCGGCGGTGCTCAGGGTGGCCGCCCGGCCCAGCGGGGTGAGGTCTTCGCCGCCGGCCCGGTCCGGGGTCACGGCGGCCAGCGTGGCCTGGCCGCCGTCGCGGGTGGCGCGCAGCCGCAGCGTGGCCACCGGGACGTCCGGTCCGACGGCCGCGCCGGTCAGGTCCAGCAGCACCGCGTTGCGGTAGCCGGTGCGCAGCGCCCGGTGGTCGCCCGGCAGTTCGCCGCCGTCCAGCAGGATCACCGTGAACGGCTCGCGGGACGTGGGCTGGGCGCTCGCCTCGTGCGGCCCGCGCTCGCGGAAGTCGCCGGGGTCCAGCAGCCGCTCCAGGTCGGCGTAACTGTCACTGATCAGCCGCACCCGGCCGACCGCGTCGGACTCCGAGGAGTGCAGGGCGTGCGGCAGCCACTTCACCCATTCCCAGCGCTCGCGGGTCGCGTCGTCACAGTGCACTGCGATGCGCAGCTCCTGCGGGCCGTGGAACACCGCGAGCTGAGTGAGCAGCGCACGCACCACGGCCCGGCCGGCCGGACCGTCGCCGTCCAGGGCGACCCGCGCGAAGGCCCGAAGATTCGCGGCGATCGGCAGATCCGGAACCGTCTTGTACGCCTGCAGGAACCGGCGCAGCGCGTTCGCCGACACCGGATCCAGGTCTTCGATCGGCTTGGTCTCCGGCGGCGCCATCCGCACCGCCAGCGCCATCGGCCCGGTCGCCAGCCGCACCTCGGCGAAGTCCAGGTCCGCGGCCCCGCGCTCCCACAGCCGGCCGCTCATCGCCACCGACCACAGCGCGGCCGGGTCCGGATGCCGCCAAGTCAGGGCCTTGATCTGGGAGTCGATGTGCTTGCGCACCTGACGCCGGATCTGGTCCAGGTGCCGCAGGTAGTCGCGGCGCTCGGCGACCAGCTTGAACTTGCTCTGGCCACCGCCGCGCCCCAGCTGCATGCCGACCATGCCCAGGGACGAGAAGGCCATCATGCCGCCGGCCAGATAGTTGGTGGGCCGCGCGCCCGGCTGCAGGAACATCATCGCCATGGCGCCGCTGCTGGCGGCCATCGGCAGGACCATCACCGCCTGTCCGAGGCCGCCGGGCACCGGCTCCGGCATCGCCGGCGGCTCCTGGAAAGCGATCTCGCCCTGGGGTAGTGCCGGCGCTGGGCGGCGCGGTATGGGTCGGAATTCTCGGATGCTCAACGTTCGCCCTACTTCCCCTGGCGGCCCGTTCACACGACCCGGAATAGTCGAGCACCTGCCCCAGACCCCGCGCAAAGGGAAGTTGAGCTGGACGTTGAGCATCCAAGCCGCACTGCCTGAGACCGACTTGTGCCGGCTCTCGATCGCGACCCCGGCCAACGTGCTGGAGCTCGCGCTCCCCTCCACAGTCCCCTTGGCGGACTTCCTACCAGCGGTATTGAGCTTCGCCGGACCCGAGCTGGCCGACGCCGGACTGGCCCACGACGGCTGGGTGCTGCAACGCCTCGGGGGAGCCCCGCTGGCGCCCGCCCGCACCCTGGCTGAGCTGCGGATCAACGACGGCGAGACGCTCTACCTGAGGCCGCGCCGAACCGCCGCGCCGGCGGCCGTCTTCGACGATGTCGTGGACGGACTGGCGACCGCGGTGCGCGAACGGGCGGACCGGCTGCGCCAGGCCGCCGGCCGCTGGGCGGGACCGGCGCTGGGCGCGCTGGCGCTCGGCGCCGGAGCGGCCGCCGTCGCCGCCGGGTCCGGGCAGGCCGGCCAGCGCGCCGCGCTGGCCGGCGGACTCGCCGCGCTGCTGCTGGTCTCGGCGGCGGTCGCGGTGCGCTTCCTGGGCGCGCGGCCCGCCGGGATCGTGCTGGGCGTCGCCGGGATCGGCTGGTCCGCGCTCGGCGGATGGCTCGCGGCGCAGGAGTTCGCGCACGGCGCCACCCATCCGGAATCGGCGGCCGCGTTGTGGGCCGGGGCCGCGGCGCTGTTGGCGGCGGCCGTCGGCGCCGCCGCGGTCGGTGGCGGGACGGCCACCGGGGACCTCGGATCCCCGCCGCAGCGGGCCCAGACCGGGACCGCCATCTTGGACGAGCCGCCGCGCGCCGACGGCCTGGAACCGTTCGTCGCGCTCACGGTGCCCGCGGTCGGATCGGTGCTCGCCGGAGCCCTCGGCGTCGGTTTCCACCTGGCGCTGACCCAGTGTTTCGCGGCCGCCGCCGTGCTCGGCCTGGGCTTCGTGCTCGCGGTGCCCCGGCTGGCGTTCCGCCTGGCCGGACAACGGCTGGCGGCCCTGCCGGCCACGGCCGAGCGGATCCAGGTGGACCTGCCGGCCCGGGAGCAGGCCGACTTGTGGGCGGCCTCGGCCCGGATCGACCGGCTGATGACGGCGTTCCTGCTCGGCAGCGGCCTGCTCGCGATCGCCGGGGCGACGACGGCCGCCGGGCACGGCGCGCTCGGCGCCGCCGCGGCCGCCGATCTGGGCGTGGCGTACCTGCTGCGCGCCCGGGTGTTCGCACGGACGGCGCCGCGGCTCCTGTTGCAGACCACCGGCATGCTCGCGCTGGCCGGTGCGGGTTGGCGGGCCGCGGCCAGCGCGCACTCGATGGCCGCGACCGCCGGCGTCGCGGCCGGCGCGCTGATGGTCGGGCTGATCGCGGCCTCGGTGGGGCCGCGGCGGCGCGGCGACGACCCGCCGTACGCGGCCCGCGCCGCGGACATCGCCGAATACTTCGTGCTGGCCGCGCTCGTGCCGCTGGCCCTGGGGGTGCTCGGCGTGTTCGGCTGGGCGCGCGGGTTGGGAGGCTGAGACGTGGCTACCCGGCGGCAGGAGTTGCAGGCGCACCGGTTCGTGGTGCGGCGGTTGGTCGCCGGTCTGGTCGGCGGAGATCCCGGAACCGCGACGCCGCCGGCGCAGCGGCTGAAGACCGGGCTCGTCCTGGGAACGGCGGCCGGGGTGCTCGGGATCGGCACGGCCGCGGTGCTCGGGCTGGTCTGGCCGAAGGCCGACTCCGCGTGGCGCGACGGCCAGTCGGTGGTTGTGGAGCAGGGTACTTATAATCAGTACCTCTATACCGACGGCGTCCTGCACCAAGTGCTGAATCAGGCCTCGGCGATGCTGGCGCTGCCGAAGTACGCGGTGCGGACGGTGCCGGCCTCGGCGCTGAAGGACGTGCCGCGCGGGGCCGCGGTGGGCATCGTCGGCGCGCCCAGCGACCTGCCGGTCGCCTCGGCGCTGACCGGCGGGCCGTGGACGGTGTGCTCCTCGCCCGCCGCCAACGGCGCGGCGCAGGTCTCCGCGGCGCTGGGTGTCGACGTCGCCGGGACCGAAGTCGCCGACGGGCAGGCGCTGTACGTCGGCGTCGGGGACGCGCGGTACCTGATCTGGGCCGGCAAGCGGCACCTGCTGAAGGCGCCGCTGCCCCTGATGACGGCGTTCCAGATGACCGCCGCGCAGCCGACCACGGTCGGCGCGAACTGGCTCAACGCGGTACCGGCCGGCTCCGACATCGCGCCGCTGACGGTCGGTGCCCGCACCTCCACGGCCGACCTGGGGACGATCGGGGACCTGTACACGTATCAGGACGCCAGCGGCGCCTACGAATACGTGGTCACCGCGCAGGGCCTGACGCCGGTGACCCCGACGCAGGCCGCGTTGCTGCGAGCCGGCGGCTCCCCGGCGCCCAAGCCGCTGGACCCGAACCGACTGGTGGCGGCCAAGCAGGGCAACCGGGTGACCGGCGCGCTGGCCGGGGATCTGCCCGCGGCGCTGCCGACGCTGGCCGGCGGTTCCGGAAACGCCGCCGGCGCCACGGCCGGCTCCGGCGCGGTCTGCCTGGCGGTCACGCCGGGCTCGGACCCCTCGGCCGCGGCCTACCGGCTGCGCTCGGTCAGCGCCTCGGCGGTGGACGCCGCCGGCAGTTGGGTGAGCACCGACGCGGCCGCCGGCCACGCGGACCGCGTCCTGGTCCGGCCGGGCACCGGGGCCCTGGCCAGCTCGACCACCGGCGGCGCCGTCCAACTGCTGAGCGCGGTCGGCGAACGCTCCGCCGTGGCCTCGCCGGACGATCTGGGCCGGCTGGGCTACGCCTCGGTGGCCCCGGCGGCCGTCCCGGCGGCGGTGCTCGACCTGTTCCCCGAGGGACCCGCGCTGGACTCGAACGACGCGCGGACGCCGAGCACCGCCGCCGTGTCAGGGCCCTGATGGGAGCCGTCCGGCCACGGCGGTGTGAGCCGGTCCGGCCGGTGGGGCCGGTCGGAGACGTCTCACGCCGCGGTGAACCGCAGGAACGACTCCGGCGTCACCATCCGGTACCCGACCCCGCGCACCGTGGCGATCATCCCGGGCAGCGCGATCTTCGCCCGCAGCGACGCCACGTGTACCTCCAGCGAGCGCTCCGCGCCGGCCCACCCGGTCGGCCACAGCGTGGCCACCAGCTCCTCCCGGGGGACGGCGCGTCCCACCTTGCGCATCAGCGCCACCAACAGCTGGAACTCCTTGGGGCGCAGATCGACGCGGGTGCCGTGGATCTCGACGGTCCGCGCCCCCTCGGAGACCACCAGCGGGCCCGCGGTCAGCCGCTGGGGCGGGCCGGTCGGCGGCGGTGCCGGCTGCTCCCGGCCGGGAGTCACCGACAGCCGCAGCCGCGCCGCCAGCTCCTGCAGGCCGAACGGCTGCACCGCGTAGTCGTCGATGCCCGCCTCGTGCCCGCGCAGCCAGGCCTGCAGATCCACGCGCTGTGTCACCGCGACGATCGGGGCCTGGGTGCGCCGCCGCAGCCGTCGGCAGTACGCCAGCACTTCGTCGTCGATCACACCGCAGTCCAGCAGCACCACATCCGTCTGGATCGGCACGTCGGCATCGCCGGCGGCCTCCCGCACCTCGAACCCCAGGATCGCCAGGCCGCCGCTGACCGTGCGGCTGCGCCGTCGGCCCAGACCGGTCACCAGAACTTTCATAAGACAACACTTTCGCGGGTGGCTCACCCTTTGCTCAACATCCGACAGACCGCCTTGTGACGACTGTATGGCCGATGGTGCGATTCCAGTGACCGCGATCCGGTGCCACCAGTGCGGCGACACCAGTTAGGGAGCAGGCCATGGCCGACCCGACACTCCAACACGAACACGAAGCGATGGCACGGGCCGCGAGCGAATTCTCGTGCGCCCTGGACGATCTGAACGCATACGTGGCGCCCGTGCGCGCCGACCACGAAGCCCTGGACTGGCTCAGCGACGCGGCCGAGAGATACCGCGCCCTGTTCCAAGAATGGCTGATCCAGTTCGGTGACATGTGCCGGGCCCTGGAAACCATGAGCGAGGTCCTCGGCGGCAACGCCAAGGCATACGGCGCCAACGAGGACTGGGCCCTCCAGTACGTCAACGGCATCACCACCGCTCCGCCGGTGTCCCCCAACCAACCGGTCCACGTCGTCGTCGAGAAGCCCTACAACCCGTACCCCGGTATGCCCCTCACCCCCGCTCAGCGGGCGTTGCAGGGGCTGTAATCCGGACCCCCGAAGCACCGGCTCACGCATCGCAAGGAGACCGCCATGACGTTCGTCGCCAACACCGACAACATGGGACAGCTCGTCACCACCCTGGGAACCGCCAGCAGGAACATCGAAGACCGCCTGTCCGCACTCCAGGCCTACGGCGACCGGCTCAAGTCCACCTGGACCGGACCGGCCGGCGACGCCTACGAGGAGCAGAAACTCAACTGGGACCGGGCCGCCGCGACCATGAACGAACTGCTCGCGACCTTCGGCGTCAAGCTGAACGACATCACCGACAGCATCCTGCAGACCGAGCAGGCCGCCACCAACCGCTGGAGCTCCACGGGCTCCCCGGGCTCCACGGGCTCCCCGCTGTCCCCCAGCTTGTACTCACCCGTCACCCCCGGCCACTACGACGCGGGGACCGTCCCGCTCGCCCCCCGCTTGTACGAGGGCGGGATCACCCAGGCGAGCCCCCGCTTGCACGCCGCCCAGTTCCAGCCGCAAATGGTCGACCGGCAGGACTAGAACCCGGCACATTCTGACCGGTGCACCGCGGCTCACCATTTGCTCAACATCTGACAGACCACCTTGTGAGGCGCGAGTACTCGGTGGTGCGATTTTAATGACCGCAATTCAGCGAAACCAGCTAGGGAGCAGGCCATGGCCGACCCGACACTCCAGCACGAACACGAAGCGATGTCCCGGGCCGCCGGCGAATTCTCGCAGGCCCTGGACGACCTGAGCTCATACGTGGCGCCGGTGCGCGCCGACCACGACGCCCTGGAATGGCGAAGCGACGCGGCCGACAAATACCGCGACCTCTTCGACCAGTGGCTGACCCAATTCAACAACATCTGCAAATCCCTGGAAACCATGCAAGAGGTCCTCGGGGCCAACGCCCAGGCGTACGCCAACAACGAATCCACGGCCGTCGACACGGTCAAGACCATCGGCGTCGGTGAGTTCACCAACACGCAAAAGACATTGATGGGCATGTGACCCGCACCCTAAGGAGACCACCATGGCTTTCGTCGCCAACACCGACAACATGGGACAGCTCGTCACCACCCTGGGAACCGCCAGCAAGAACATAGACGAGCGCCTGTCCGCGCTCCAGGCCTACGGCGACCGGCTCAAGTCCACCTGGACCGGACCGGCCGGCGACGCCTACGAGGAGCAGAAGCGGAACTGGGACCAGGCCGCCGCGACCATGAACGAACTGCTCTCGCACTTCGGCGTCAAGCTGAACGACATCACGGACAGCATCGTGCAGACCGAGCGCACCGCCACCAATCGCTGGGTGAACTGACCGTGGCCAACGACCCCGGCGACACCTGGAATGTCGGTACGCACACCGCCATCCCGGGGCCGACCATCGGCACCGTGAAGGCCGACAAGGACGCCATCCGGGACCTGGCCAAGTGGTTCTCGGACACGCTGACCCAGGCCGGCGGACTGTTCACCGCCGGCCCGTCGTGGCTGGTGGACTGCTCGGCCACCGGCGGCTACGCCGGCGCGCCGCTGCGGTACGACCTGTACGCCGGGCGCACGGCCGGCAAGGGCAGCGCACTGGCCGGGCCGGACGTCACCGCGGTCGGGATCCTTCCCGGCTACGCCAAGGACGACACCTACCTGCCGAGCGCCTACAACCTGAAGAACACCGTCGACACCCAGCTGTCGACGATGTACACGAAGCTGATCCAGGACTCCAACAGCACGCAGATGTCGGACGGCAACCTCTACACGATGGTGTCGATGCTGGCCGACACGCTGAAGAAGGTCGCCGACGACTACGACAAG
The DNA here is from genome assembly GCF_015356865.1 of Catenulispora pinisilvae. Taxonomy (GTDB): domain Bacteria; phylum Actinomycetota; class Actinomycetes; order Streptomycetales; family Catenulisporaceae; genus Catenulispora; species Catenulispora pinisilvae. The sequence continues at coordinate 963 of NZ_JAAFZA010000240.1, read as the reverse complement.
GGCGACCAGCAGATCGAGACCGACCTGCAGTCGCTGGGCAGCGCGATGCAGAACACCCTGGACACCCTCATCAACGGGCTGACCGGGTCCGGCGGGAAGACGCCCCCCGGCGGCAGCGGCTCGACGGGAGGCAGCTGATGGATGTCGTCCACCCGGGCCCGGGCACGCCCACCCCGCCGGCGCCACCGCCGCCGAAGAACTCCGACACCTCCTCCGGCAGTTCCCAGTCCGACTGCGGCTTCACCTTGCACGTCCAGGTCAAAACCCCGCCGGGAACCGGCGCCATGTACGACGACGGCGCCGCGCCGACCACCGGCAAGGGCTTGGCCGGCTACACCTGGAACCAGGCCATCACCGCCATCACCGGCGGCCTCGGCGACGGCTCCTACGGCGGCGTCGCCGCGGGCGGCACCTGGTCCAGCCCGCAGACGATGGAGACCGCGCACTACGCGATCCTGTCCATCCGGGCCATGCTCGACAACTACGTCACCGCGGTCAACAACGCGCGGGACAGCATCCTGCAGAGCTGGAGCGGGCCCGCCGCCGACGCGTTCAAGGCGACTCTCAAGTCGTTCACGGACTATATAAATGCCCTGTCGACCGAGATGCACAAGTACAACGCGGCGGGACCGAACAACCTTCTCCACATCGCGCACATGAACGAGGCGATGAGCAGCGCGGCCGGGTTCATCTGGGGCAACGCGTCCTACGGGGACGGCCACGACCGCAACACTCCGGTCACCTTGACCGGCGACCTCGCCTACGACGGCACCATGGTCGGCGCCGGACAGGCGATGGTGACCGCTTACGACGCCGCGCTGACCGCGCTGAACGAGTAGCCATGCCATTCTTCAACATCCAGAACACGAAGTATCAGGACCCGAGTATCGACACCACCCCGCCCGGTGGCTCAGGTACTCCGCCTCCCGACCCGACCACCCCTCCCCCGGACACGACCGGTCC
>NZ_JAAFZA010000024.1 GCF_015356865.1 Catenulispora pinisilvae | reverse complement strand
CCCCAGAAGGGTCCCCACTCACGCGAAAGCCCCGACCTCGACCCCCACCGACCGCAAGCCATCCCGCACCGCGGCCGCCATCGCCACGGCTGACGGCGAATCCCCGTGGACGCACAACGACTGCGCCGAAACCGCCAACAGCGTTCCGTCGATCGCGCGCACCGTCCCCGACACCGCCATCTCCACGGCCCGCCCCGCGACCTCCTCGGGCGACGTCAGTACCGCCCCCGCCGCCGTGCGCGGGACCAGGGTTCCCCGCGGGGTGTATGCGCGGTCCGCGAATGCCTCCTGGACGGTCGGCAGGCCCGCGGTGGTCGCGAGTTCCAGGAACACCGATCCGGGGAGGCCCAGGACAGGTACCGTTTCGTCGTATGCCGAGGCGAATGCCGCTACCGCGCGTACCACCGCCTCGGCTTGGACCGCGTCGTGCACGATACGGTTGTATAGAGCGCCGTGCGGCTTGACATAGCGGACGCGGTCACCCGCCGCCCGGGCGAAGGCGTCCAGGGCTCCGATCTGGAAGAGGACGTCGTCTGCCAGTTCGTGGGGGTCGTACTCTATGTCGCGGCGACCGAAGCCTGCCAGGTCGCGGTAGCCTACCTGGGCTCCGATCCGTACTCCGCGGCCTACCGCCGCCGAGCAGACCCGGCGCATGGTGGAGGGATCGCCGGCGTGGAAGCCGCAGGCGACGTTGGCGCTGGTGACCAGGTCCAGCAGGGCGTCGTCGTCCCCCAACCGCCAATGCCCGAAGCCTTCGCCCAGATCTGCGTTAAGGTCGATCATCCTGCGCACCACAGTACGCCCGAAGACGGAGTCGTCACCCCTTGTCGCTCCTGTAACCTCTCTGCCGCAGTGCCCTGAGTAAATCTGTGAGGACCAACCGTGGAGACTGCCCAGGCAATGAGTGAGCCGTTGTTCCAGAGTCTGGAAGACGCCGTCGTGGTGTCCGAGACGGCCCTGCTGGACACGCAGGTGGCCGTCGAGTCGCTGCGTGCCGAGCTGGACCAGTTCACCCGGCTGCACCAGATCCAACTGGGCCCCCTGTATGGCCGGCTGGACGAGCTGGACGCGCTCACCGCCGAGACCGAAGCCGCCATGACCGGCGACCCCGAGGCGATCCGCCGTGCGGTGGAGGCCCGGGCCCGCGTCGACGGCGAGGACCCGCTGTTGTTCGCCGCCGCGAACGCCGGGTTGCTCGAAGACGACGAGGAGGACGCCGCCCAGTCCGAGACGCCACCACGCCCCCGTGAGGAGGCAGCACCAGCTCCAGACCCGGACGTCCCGGTGCGTCCCAGCAAGACCGCGCAGCGCCTCTACCGGGAGCTGGCCCGCCGATCGCACCCGGACCTGGTCCAGGACCCGACGGAGATCGCCCGCCGGTCGGCCTTCATCACCCGGGTGAACGCCGCCTACGAAAAGGACGACCTCCCCGGGCTCCAGAAGCTGAGCGAGGAGTGGTCCCTGACCTCCTCGGGTCCCGGCGTGGACGCCCCGCAACGCGAGATGTGGCTGCGCAACCGCCTGATCTGGCTGCGCGCGAAGCAGGCAGAGCTGGCGCTGGAGCGCCAGACGCTGATGGAGAACCCCATGGCGGACGTTCTCGCGGCCTACCAGTACGACTCGCTGAACGCTCTGCGTTCGATCTCCGAACAGCTCTACACGGCGATCGCCGAGCGGGAGGCCCTGCTGAACGCGCTCATCGGCTCCTGAGACCGGCCAGCCATTCGGCGGCCTCGCGGAAGTCCTCGTCGGAGGTTCCCTTGCGGACCTCCACAGCACGTCCGTCGGCACGCGGGTAGCTGCCGAGGTAGCGAACCTCGGCGGCGACCCGCCGCAGACCGGTCAGGACCTCTCCGACCCGCGCGTCGTCGAGGTGTCCCTCGCAGTCGATGGAGAACCAGTACGTCCCCAGCTTCGACCGCGTGGGCCGCGACTCGATACGCATCAGGTCGACGCCCCGGACCGCGAACTCCTCAAGGATCTCCAGAAGCGCGCCGGGGTGGTTGTCCCGCAGCACCACCGCGAGCGACGTCTTGTCGGCGCCGGTGCGCGCCGGCGACGAGCCGGGCGGCACGACCATCACGAACCGGGTGATCGCCCCACTGACGTCGTGGATGTTCTGCGCGAGCACAGTGAGCCGGTAGAAGGGCGCCGCGAAGGCGCCCGCCAGGGCCGCGTCATGCACGCCTTCAGAGACCAGCCGCGCCGCGTCCGCATTGGACGACGCCGCGACCCATCGGGCGTCCGGCAGGTTCTCGGCCAGCCAACGGCGGCACTGAGGATAGGCGTGCGGATGGCTGGAGACCGTCTTGATGTCCGCGAGCGCTGTATCCGGGCGCCCCATTAGCGCGAACTCCACCGGGAGCAGGATCTCGCGCACGATGTGCAGCGGCGGTTCCTCAGTGGACAGGTCATCCAGGGTGGCCGGGACCGCGCCCTCCACCGAGTTCTCGAACGCGACGACCGCGCCCTGCACCTCGCCCCGCCGCACCGCGTCCAGCGTCGCCGGGACGGACTCGTAGGGAACCCGCTCCGCCTCCGCCGCCCCGGGAACACTGAGAAGCGCCGCCTCCGTAAACGTCCCCGCCGGGCCCAGGAAGCCGTAGCGAATCGGGACGGGAGGCGACGCTGTCTTGGTCATGCGGCCTAGCCTACGGTCACCGTGGCGGCTGCCACGCGACCACCGGGTCCATCGCTCGCAACGCCAGGTCCGGCACCAGACGCGCGGCCAGGCCCATCCCCAGGTTCCGCAACACCTCCTTGGGCCGCGACGTGCTCTGCGTCAGCGCACCCATCCGATGCGACCGGCGCACCATGTCCGCCCCGCGCGGGGCACGCAGTGCGGTGTACTGCGCGAGCCCGCTAGCGACCTCTACAGAGCCCTTAGCCGCCCCCACAAGCGCCGCCAACGTAACGCCATCCTCCATGGCCTGATTCGCCCCCTGACCCAAGTGCGGGGTCATAGCGTGCGCGGCGTCGCCGAGGATGGCGACCGCGCCGCGGTGATACGCAGGCAACGGTTCGGCCATCTCATAGATGTCGTTGTGCAGGATCGTCTCCGGAGCCGCAGCCTCGATGAGCTCGGGGATCGGGAAGTGCCAGTCGCCGAAACGGCGCAGCAACTCTGCTTTCTCATCCGGATACGTAATGCCGGCTTCCGCGTAGTCGGCCGCATAGGCGTAGGTACGTCCGTCGGCCAGCGGAGTGATCCCGAAGACCTTGCCGCCGCCCCACACCTCGCCGGGCAGGAAGTCCCCGGCGGGCGTCGGCACAAGCAGACGCCACGCTGTGATCCCGCTATAGACCGCGCCCTGGTGCTCAGGAAACAGTGCCCTGCGCAAGAATGAGTTCACCCCGTCGGCGGCGACGATCAAATCCGCTTCGATGACCGCGGAACCGGTCAGCAGACACGGTCGCCGAGTACCGTCTCCGGCCTCCACACCCTGAGCGGTGACGCCGAGCCGGAACGTCTCCGGCGGCAGCAGCCCCACCAGCACGTCCATGACCGAGGACCGGGTCGCGGGGATCACCGCGTCACCGAACCGGCGGATCATGGCCTTGCTCGCTGTGCGGGCGATCACCCGGCCGTCGGGCCGGGACACGGCGGCGTCGCCTTGAAAGGCGGCCAGCTTCCGCACCGCGTCGCCGACTCCCAGCGTGTCCAAAGCCCGCAACCCGTTCGGCGCAACAGCCAGCCCGGAGCCGACCGGCCGCAGCTGCGAGGCGCGCTCCACGACGACCACTTCCCACCCGCGCTGGTGGAGCCCAGCAGCGGCCGTGAGCCCGCCGAACCCCGCGCCCACCACAATCGCCTTCATGATCGCTCCCCACTACATCCGTAGTTTCAACTACAAACGTAGTTCTACGGCACTACAGCCGTAGTCGTCAACTGCTAGGGTCGGCTGCCATGACCTCCCGCTCGGATCTCATCGGAGACACCGCCATCGCCTTGCTCGCCGAGCGGGGCCTGCGCGGCCTCACCCACCGCGCCGTCGACGAGGCCGCCGGGCTGCCCCCCGGCTCCACCTCCAACCACGCCCGGACCCGCAGCGCGCTGCTGGAGACGACGTTCGCGCGGCTGTGCCGGCTGGAAGCCGAGGTCTTCGAGAACGCGGCGAATCCCGGCGGCGTCCTGGCGCTCCAGAACCTCACCCCGGAACTCGCCGCCGACCTGGTGGCCACCCAACTGCACGACACCCTGACACTCCGCCGGGAGCAGGCGCTGGCCCGCTTCGAACTCGCCCTGGAGGCCACGAGACGGCCGGAGCTGCGGGTCATCTACGACGCCGCCGGAGTCACCTTCCGCGAGCCCGCACGCGCCCTCGTGACGGCGCTGGGGGCCACGGACCCGGACCGCCACAGCCGTACGTTCATCGCGTGGTGCGAAGGGCTCTTATTCGACTCGGTGGCCGGTGCCGGCAGCCGCGCGGTCCCGACCAGGGAGGAGATCCGCGACGGCCTCCTGGAGCTCTTCCGTGGCATGCTCGCGAAGCCCACGCCATAGCGAGCCGACGCACCAAAACCCGGGCACTGAGAACCCGTGTAAGAGCCCGTGTAATAGGGGAGCCCGCGCAAAGGGGAACCGCCGCACAGCGCTTACTCAGCAGGAGTAGCTAGAGCGGGCGCCCAGGGAGATGCCGCACCGCGAACGCCGCGGCCTGAGTCCGCCGCTGCATGGCCAGCTTCGCCAGGATTCCGGTGACGTAGTTCTTCACCGTCTTCTCGGCCAGGTTCAGCCGCTCGCCGATCTGCCGGTTGGTAAGCCCTTCAGCGATCAGCTCCAGGATCCGCGTCTCCGACACCGTCAGGGACGCCAGTTTCGCCGCCGCACCCTCGCGGTCGACCTCCGCCGGAACGATCCCCACCCGCAGGCGTCTCAACAACTGTTCGGTGGCGGTCGGGTCCAACAACGAGCCCCCGCGCGCCACCGTCCGCACCGCGTCCACGAGCGCCGATCCCCGGATGTCCTTCAGGACGTACCCGGCAGCACCGGCCATGATGGCGCCGAACAACGCGTCGTCATCGGAGAACGAAGTCAGCATCAGGCAGCCCAGCCGCGGCATCCGCGACTTCAGCTCGCGGCAGGCCTCGATCCCCGAGCCGTCCGGCAGCCGCACGTCAAGCAGCGCGACATCCGGCCGCGCCGCCTCGGCCGTGGCCAGAGCCTGCGCCACACTGCCGGCTTGGCCGGCCACGTCGATGTCGGGCTCGGCGCTGAGCAGTTCGGCCACCCCGCGCCGCACCAACTCGTGGTCGTCCAGGAGGAAGACACGGATTGTGTCCGTAATATCCGACTTCCCCGCATCAGAGTGCACACCGACAACATAGCGATACTCGCGAGCTTTCGCGTGTTTGGTGTGGGGCATCGCCCAGGCATTGCGCACTGTAACGTGGCCTCTGCACGGCCGAGGGGGATCCACGTCACACCCCGACCGAAACCCGGCGGCCGGCGTCGAACCTCGCTGACCGCGGCGGCGATCCCGCCGTACGTCCGTCTGAGATACGTGTAGAGGAGACATGTAGTGGTGACCTCACGCAAGGGCGCGGGTGGCAAGACCGCTGCTGCGAAGAAGAAAGCCGGCGCCGCGGGGCCGGACCTCGTGCAGCTGTTGACTCCCGAAGGGGATCTGGTCGAACACCCCGATTACTCGATCGATCTGTCGCCCGAGGAGTACCGCGGCCTGTACCGGGACATGGTCCTGGTCCGCCGCATCGACGCCGAAGGCACGGCGCTACAGCGCCAGGGCGAGCTGGGCCTGTGGGCCCCGCTGCTGGGCCAGGAGGCAGCGCAGGTCGGTTCCGGCCGCGCGCAGACCGCCGAGGACTATGCCTTCCCCACCTACCGCGAACACGGCGTGGCGTGGTGCCGCGACGTGGACCCGGTGAACCTGCTCGGGATGTTCCGCGGCGTGAACAACGGCGGCTGGGACCCGAACGAGAAGAACTTCCACCTCTACACGATCGTGATCGGCTCGCAGACGCTGCACGCCACCGGCTACGCCATGGGCATGCAGCGCGACGGCCGCGAGGCGGCGGTGATCGCGTACTTCGGCGACGGCGCGTCCTCGCAGGGCGACGTCAACGAGGCGTTCGTCTTCGCCAGCGTGAACAACGCCCCGGTGGTCTTCTTCTGCCAGAACAACCAGTGGGCCATCTCCGAGCCCAACGAGCGCCAGTTCCGTGTCCCGCTCTACCAGCGCGCCGCCGGCTTCGGCTTCCCGGGCGTGCGGGTGGACGGCAACGACGTCCTGGCCTGCCTGGCCGTCACCCGGGCCGCCCTGGAGCACTCGCGCAGCGGCAACGGCCCGATTCTGGTCGAGGCCTTCACCTACCGCATGGGCGCGCACACGACCACCGACGACCCGACCCGCTACCGCAGCTCGGAGGAGTTGGAGGAGTGGAAGGCCAAGGACCCGATCATGCGGATGCGGGCCTTCCTGGAGAAGAACAAGTACGCCGACGAGGCCTACTTCAAGGACGTCGACACCGAGGCGGACACCGTCGCCGCCGACATCCGGGCCCGCTGCGTGGCGCTGCCGGACCCGAAGCCGATCTCGATCTTCGACCACGTCTACGCCGAGCCGCACCCCCTGATGGACGAGGAACGCGCAGAGTACGGGGCTTACTGGGAATCTTTCGAGGGTGCTCACTGACATGGCAGAGTCGACTTCCAAGACACAGCAGATCTCTCTCAGCAAGGGCCTGAACCTGGGCCTGCGTCGGGCCCTGGAGGACGACCCGAAGGTCCTGCTCATGGGCGAGGACATCGGCAAGCTCGGCGGAGTCTTCCGGGTCACCGACGGCCTGCAGAAGGACTTCGGCGAGGCCCGCGTCATGGACACCCCGCTGGCCGAGTCCGGCATCGTGGGCACCGCGGTGGGCCTGGCGCTGGCCGGCTACCGGCCGGTGGTGGAGATCCAGTTCGACGGCTTCGTCTTCCCGGCGTTCGACCAGATCGTCACCCAGGTCGCCAAGATGCGGGCCCGGGCGCTGGGCAAGGTCAGCATGCCGATCGTGATCCGCATCCCGTTCGGCGGCGGCATCGGCGCGGTCGAGCACCACTCGGAGTCCCCCGAGGCCTACTTCGCGATGACCGCGGGTCTGCGCGTGGTCGCGGCCTCGAACCCGGTCGAGGCCTACTGGATGATCCAGCAGTCCATCGCCTCCGACGACCCGGTGGTCTTCTTCGAGCCCAAGCGCCGCTACTGGGACAAGGCTGAGCTGGACCCGACGGCGACGCCCTACCCGCTCTACGCCTCCCGCGTGGTGCGCCAGGGAACCGACGCCACGGTGGTCGCCTACGGGCCGATGGTGAAGACCTGCCTGGAGGCCGCCAAGGCGGCCGAGGAGGAGGGCCGCTCGCTGGAGGTCATCGACCTGCGGACGCTGTCCCCGCTGGACCTGGAGCCGGTGTTCGCCTCGGTACGCAAGACCGGCCGCCTGATCACCGTGCACGAGGCCTCGGTCTTCATGGGGATGGGCGCGGAGATCGCCGCGAAGGTCACCGAGAAGTGCTTCTACTCTCTGGAGGCACCGGTCCTGCGCGTCGGCGCTCCGCACACCCCGTACCCGCCGTCGCGGGTCGAGGAGGAGTTCCTGCCGGACCTGGACCGGGTGCTGGACGCCGTCGACCGCGCGTTCGCGTTCTGAGGGATCGGGAGCACACATGGGTGAGATCAAGAGATTCAACCTCCCGGACGTCGGTGAGGGCCTGACCGAGGCCGAGATCCTGGCGTGGTCGGTGAAGGTCGGCGACATCGTCAAGGTCAACCAGATCCTGGTCGAGATCGAGACCGCCAAGGCCGCCGTCGAGCTGCCCTCGCCGTGGGCCGGCAAGATCGTCGAGCTGCTGGTGTCCGAGGGCCAGACGGTGGACGTCGGCACCCCGATCATCGGGATCGACATCGACCCGAGCACGCCGAGCACCGGCGGCGCCGCGGGCGGGGACGACATGACCGCCGGCGTCGCGGCGACCGCCGAGGCGAAGGCGGCCCCGGCCGCCGAGAAGGAGAAGCGCGAAGCGGTCCTGGTCGGCTACGGGGTGAAGCAGGCCGCTGCCGCCCGCCGGCCCCGCAAGACCGCGGCGGCGGCCCCTTCGGCCGCCGACGTCATGGGCGCCTCACTGCGCGAGGAGCCGGTCGTCGACGACGTCCCGGCCTCGGCGTACTACGGCCAGCCCGCGGGCCGGGAGACGGCCGCTCCGGCGGTCCGGGCCCCGGCCTCGGCCGGCTCGGTCACCCCGGCCGCGCCGTCCGCGCCGATCGGGGCGAAGCCGCTGGCCAAGCCGCCGGTCCGGAAGCTGGCCAAGGACCTCGGCGTCGATCTGGCGTCGGTGGTCCCCACCGGCGTCAACGGCACCGTGAGCCGGGAGGACGTCCACGCGGCGGCCTCCGGGGCGACGCAGACCGCGCCGAGCACGAGCGGGAGCACAGCGGCCCCGGCCGCCTCGTTCGTCAACGGCGAGCGCCGGGTCCCGATCAGGGGCGTGCGCAAGGCGACCGCCGCGGCGATGGTGCAGTCGAAGTTCACGGCTCCGCACGTCACCGAGTTCCTGACGGTGGACGTCACCCCGACCATGAAGTTCGTGCAGCGCCTGAAGGAGATGCCGGACTTCAAGGACGTCCGGGTGTCCCCGCTGCTGCTGGTCGCCAAGGCGTTCCTGGTCGCGATGGCCCGGAACCCGGAGATCAACGCGCGCTGGGACGAGGCGAACGGCGAGATCGTCTACTTCGACCACGTCTCGCTGGGCATCGCGGCGGCCACGCCGCGCGGACTCCTGGTGCCGAACATCAAGGGTGCGGACCTGCTGCCGCTGGTGGAGTTGGGCCGCGCGCTCAACACCCTCACCGCGGTGGCGCGCGAGGGCAAGACCTCGCTGGCCGACATGACCGGCGCCACGGCGACCATCACCAACGTCGGTGTGTTCGGCGTGGACACCGGCACCCCGATCCTGAACCCCGGCGAGGCGTCCATCCTGGCGTTCGGCGCGGTGCGGGAGCAGCCGTGGGTGCACAAGGGCAAGGTGAAGCCGCGCCAGGTGACGACCCTCGCGCTGTCCTTCGACCACCGCTTGGTCGACGGCGAGCTGGGGTCCAAGGTGCTGCGGGACATCGGTGCGGTGCTGGCCGACCCGCTGACCGCGTTGGCCTGGAGCTGATTCCCTAATAGGGATCCCCACAAGGATCCCTACCCGGGGATCTCTATAGCGGTACCGCGCAGAGGCGCACCGGTTCTCAGAACCGGTGCGCCTCTGGCACGATCGACGGTATGCGCGTATCGCTCATGCAGCTTGTCGTCGACGACGCGGAAGCGCCGCACGACCGCTGGAACCGGGTCGTCAAACTGGTCGAGGCCGAGCGGGAGACGGGAACCGACCTCATCGTCCTGCCCGAGCTCTGGGTGGCCGGCGGGTTCGACTACAAAAGCTGGAGCGATCACGCCGCCTCGATCGCCGACAGCGAGCCGATCGCGGCTCTGGAGAAGGTGCGGACCCACGAAGGCGCGGGTCCTGAGACGTGGCTGCACTTCGGTTCCTATGTAGAGCGCGCAGCTGACGGGACCCTCTACAACACCTCTGTCTTCCGCGGCCCCGGTGGAGTGCGGGCGGAGTACCGCAAGATCCACCGCTTCGGCTTCAGCGAGGGCGAGGCGACGCTGATGGGGGCCGGGGAAGAACTGGTCACCGTTCCCTCTCCCTGGGGAACGCTGGGACTCGCCACTTGTTACGACCTCCGCTTCCCCGAACTGTTCCGCGCGCTTCTGGACCGAGGAATGGAGCAGCTGGTCATCAGCTCGGCGTGGCCTGCGAAGCGGATCGAGCATTGGCGAGTGCTGCTCAAGGCCCGCGCTATTGAGGACCAGGTTTTCGTCTTCGCCACGAACTGCGTGGGCACCAACGGCGGCGTTCCCCTCGGCGGCCGCTCCGCGGTCATCGACCCCTGGGGGAATGTCGTGGCCGAAGCGGGTACTGGTGAAGAGGTCCTGCGGGTGGACGTGGATCCGGCACTGGTCGCTCAGACGCGTAGCGCGTTGCCAGTTCTCACCGACCGCCGTCTGCGCTGAGGGCCGGGGGGCACGATCCTGAGCTGCTGCCCCATAATGGCCCGGACGCCGTACAGGGGAGGCAGACGTTGAATATGAACGGCAATGTACCCAGGGGGGTTGCCCCGGCGACCGACCGGATCGGCCCATATCAGCTTGTCACCCAGCTCGGATCGGGTGCCATGGGCCGGGTGTTCCTCGGCATCGACGCCGACGGACGGCAGGCCGCCGTCAAGGTGGTCCGGTCCGATCTGGCCGACATCCCGTCGTTCCGCAAACGCTTCGCGCGGGAATTACAGGTCGCGGAGCGGGTGCACAGTCCGCGGGTCGCGGAGATCTTCACCGCGCAGACCGACGGCAAGCAGCCGTGGCTGGCGACCGAATACGTCCCCGGCCCGACCCTGCAGGACGCCGTGGACCAGGGCGGCGGCTTCGACAACCGACGGCTTCGCGCGCTCGCGGTCGCCGTGGCGCAAGCACTCCAGGTCATCCACGCCGTGGAGGTGGTCCACCGCGACCTCAAGCCGGCGAACATCCTGCTCGGCCCGGACGGACCCAAGGTCATCGACTTCGGTGTGGCGCGGGCCCTGGACGCCTCGCTGCTGACCAACACCGGCCAGACCCTCGGTACACCCGCGTACATGTCCCCCGAGCAAGCCGACGGCCGCTCGGTCGAGAGCCCGTCGGACGTCTTCGCGCTCGGCGCGTTGCTGGTCTTCGCCGCGACCGGCCGGCTCGCCTTCGGCGACGGCGCCCCGCTGGCGATCCTGCACCGGGTGGTCAACAACGAACCGGACCTCACCGGCGTCGCCGAGGACGACGAGGCGCTGCGCCGGGTCATCGAAGGCTGTCTGGCCAAGGAACCCGAGGACCGGCCATCGCCGGGGCACATCGTGGAGCTCTTCGGTGTCACCGAATGGCAGCCGCTCACCGGGGTGGCGTGGCAGCAGCCGGCGCTCGGCGTGGGACTGCCGCTCACTACCAGCGAGTCGTACGACCTGCCGACCGTGTCCCTCGCCCCGAGGCGGCGGACCGGCAAACGCGCTGCCGTGATCTCCGGCGCCACGGTCGCCGCGCTCGTCCTGGTCGCCGTCGCCATAGCCGAGAGCAGCGGCGGCGGAAAGGGGCCATCGGCGGACAGCGCACACACCGGTGGCACGACCGCCAGTTCTCAGCAGAACGGCGGTGCGTTCCCACCCACCGATGGCTCCTCCGGCAGCGGCTCCGGCGGGCAGACGACGAGCAGCGGTAGTCCTTCTCCGACACCGGGCGGGCAGGTCGCCCCGGTGAAACCCGGTGCGCCCGGCACGACACCGACTCAGGGCAACTCACAGCCGGTCACGATCATCGTCTCCGAATCGAACAACCAGAACGATCCGCCGACCTCGTCGGCATCCCACCCGACCTCGCATCCTTCGACGAAAAAGTCTTCCGCGCCGCCGGCGCAGCCGGCCCACAACCCCCCGGGCCCGATGCTCGCCGGGGAGATCACGGCCCTGATCCCGGACTGGTTCGGCGAGCCCACGATCAACATCTCGTGGAAGGCGCACTCCGACGCGACCAGCTACAAACTCCACTACACGGTCAGCCCTGGCGCCACCAGCGGGCTCAACCCACCCCCGCCGACCGACCAGACCGTCTCGGTCAACGGCACCAGCTACTCGTATCAATTCACGGCGGGCGGCGTGACCTGTCTCCAAGTCGCCACGGTCAACCAATACGGCGTGTCGGCCTACTATCCGAGCCCGATGACTTGCTTCAACGACTTCGGTCAGCAAACCAGCGGCTGACCGCCCGCGCCGCACCCCTACCGTCCAGTAAGTTACCGGCGGTAGGGTTCGGCCATGGGAACCTGGGGACCGCCTGGCATCAGCGGGAAAGTCGTGGTCATCACCGGTGCCGCACGCGGGATCGGCGCGGACGCGGCACGGCGCCTGGCCCGCGCCGGGGCGAAGGTCGCGCTGGTCGGCCTGGAGCCTGACGAACTCCGCAGGACCGCGCAGTCCTGTGGACCGGACGCGACAGCCTGGGACGCGGACGTCACCTCCTGGGACCAGCTCAACGCAGCCGTCGACGGCATCGTCGAGCACTACGGCGGCATCGACGTGGTGGTGGCCAACGCCGGCGTGGCGCCGACCGGCTTCATCCGGTCCATCGACCCGGCGGCCTTCGAGCGCACCATCGAGATCAACCTGCTCGGGGTCTGGCGGACGGTCCGCACCGCTCTCCCGCACATCATCAAGAGCAAGGGCTACGTCCTCGTGGTCTCCTCGGCCGCGGCCCTCATCCACCCGCCGGCGTTGGCCGCGTACACGGCTTCCAAGGCCGGCGCCGAAGCGTTCGGCGACAGCCTGCGCGCCGAAGTGAAGCACCTCGGCGTGGACGTCGGCGTGGCCTACTTCTCCTGGGTCAAGACGGACCTGGTGACCAGCGCGGACTCGCATCCGGTCCTCGGGAAGTTCCGCAAGGCCGCACCCGGCCCGGCATCCCGCGTGTACCCGGTGGAGAAGGTCGGCCAGGCGGTCGTCGCCGGCATCACCAAACGCAGCCGGGTCATCTGCGTGCCGTCCTGGCTCAACAACCTGCGCCGCTTCCACGGCATGCTGCCCGCGATCGTGGAGAAGGCGAACGCCCGGGCCACCGCACGCGCGGACCGCGAGATGATCGCGGACGTCGAGAAGCGGGGCGCCGAGGCGGCTTCGCGGCTGACCGGTCCCGGCGGCGCGGCGGCCCAGGCAGCCACGACCGTAGCCACAGCGTCGGAAACGCTAAAGGAATCGGCGACTACTACCTCTACAGAGAACGCATAGCTCTAGAGAACGCATAGCTACAGCGAAGGCATAGCAGCCGACTTCAGCCCGAGCACCGAGCCGGCCACCCGCTCCAGCGCCGCCGCGGGATCGGCCGTGAGCCCGGTGTGCACCGGGCCCGGCTGCACCACCGTGGAACGCGGCGCGATCAGCCACCGGAACCGCCGGCCCAGCGTGTCCTGTCCGGCGGGACCGGAGTCCGGTCCGCCGCAGCACACCTTGGAGACGGCGCCGAGCAGTGCCTCGATCCCCTCCACGTCCGCTGTGGGATCCAGCGCGCGCACGCGGGCAGCGTCCATCTGCGTGGTGCATCCGAGGAAGTCGAGCTGCTGGCAGTAGAGCACCACGCCGACGTTGACGTACTCCCCGCGCTCCACGCGGGGAACGGCGCGCAATACCGAGTACTCGTAAGGCTGAACGCTCATTTCACGCGCCCCTGCATCCAGTTCGGGTGCTTCGCCTTAAGGCGTGCCTTGAGATCAGAGCTGTCCAGAGTCCGCGCAGCTTCCTGTGCAGAACTATCCACAACCTGTGGAAACCACTCGCGCGGTCCCGCTACCCGGGTCGACAAGTAGCCCACGTACGCCTCGCGCACTTCTGCGGGAGAACCGAACCCGGGCTCGTCCGCCAGCCACTCATCCGGGACCATCGCCACGACCGACCGCAGCAACTCCTCGGTGACGAGCGGAGCCAGCGCGGCATCGGCAGCCGGCATGTCCTTCGCATAGGAGGCGAGCACATGGTCGCCCGCGTCAAAGGGGGCCAGGGCACCCTTCTGCGCGCCCGGCCAGTTGTGGTGGAAGATCAGCGAAGCGCCGTGGTCGATCAGATAGAGCTTGCGGTGCCACAGCAACAGGTTCGGGTTCCGCCACGACCGGTCGACGTTCCGCACCAACGCGTCGAACCACACGATGCGGCTGGCCAGTTCGGACTCCACGGGAAACGCTAAAGGGTCATACCCCAGCGAACCCGGCAGATAGTCCATACCGAGGTTCAGACCCTTGCTCCCTTTAAGGAGTTCCTGGATCTCCTGATCCGGCTCGGCGGCGCCGATCGCCGGATCCAGCTCGATCCCGACCAGAGCCGGCACCGGCAGGCCCAGGGCCCGGGCCAGTTCCCCGGCGACGACCTCGGCGACCAGGGCCTTGCGACCCTGGCCGGCCGAGCGGAACTTCACCACGTACGTCCCGAGGTCCGAGGCCTCGACCAGTCCGGGCAGCGAACCGCCCTCGCGGAGCGGGGTCACGTACCGGGTGGCGGTGACGGTCGGCAACACGGCAGGCATGGTCACCACGCTAGTCGCACCGCCGATGGTTGATCATCCGCATTACGACGACCGCGACGGCGGCTCGGTCTGCGCCGACGTCTGCGCCCCTGTCCGCACCGACGACTCGTCCTCGGCCGGCGCCTGCGGCGGAGACTGCGAGCTGATCACCAGCGCGTCGTCCTCGACGTCCACGTCCACCCGCACCATGTCCCCGTCCCGGATCTCCCCGGCCAGCAGCCGGCGGGCCAGCGGGTCGCCGATCGCGGACTGCACCAGGCGGCGCAGCGGCCGGGCCCCGAAGGCCGGCTCGTATCCGGCGATCGCCAGCCAGTCGGAGGCACCCGGGGTGACCTCCAGCGTCAGCCGCCGGTCGGCCAGGCGCGCGGCCAGCTTGCGGACCTGGATGTCGACGATCCTGCCGAGCTCGCTGGTGCCCAGCGGGTCGAAGATCACCTGCGCGTCCAGCCGGTTCAGGAACTCCGGCTTGAACGCCGCCCGCACCGCGCTGTCCACCCGCTGGCGCCGGTCCAGCCGGGCCTGCGCCGGGTCCAGGGCCTCGTCGATCGTCAGGTCGAAGCCGGAGGTCCCCAGGTTGGAGGTGAGGATCAGGATCGTGTTGCGGAAGTCCACGGTGCGGCCCTGGCCGTCGGTGAGCCGGCCGTCGTCCAGCACCTGCAGCAGCACGTCGAAGATCTCCGGGTGCGCCTTCTCGACCTCGTCGAGCAGCACCACCGAGTACGGCCGCCGGCGCACGGCCTCGGTCAGCTGGCCGCCCTCCTCGTAGCCGACGTAGCCGGGAGGGGCGCCGACCAGCCGGGCCACCGAGTGCTTCTCGGAGTACTCCGACATGTCGACGCGCACCATGGCGTGCTCGTCGTCGAACAGGAAGTCTGCCAACGCCTTGGCCAGCTCGGTCTTGCCGACACCGGTCGGGCCGAGGAACAGGAACGAGCCGGTCGGGCGGTCCGGGTCGGAGATGCCCGCGCGGGCCCGCCGCACCGCGTCGGAGACCGCGGCCACCGCCTCGGTCTGGCCGATCAGCCGCTTCCCGATCCGCTCCTCCATGTGCAGCAGCTTCTCGGTCTCGCCTTCCAGCAGCCGGCCGGCCGGGATGCCGGTCCAGGCGCCGACCACCTCGGCGATGTCGTCCGGGCCGACGTCCTCCTTGACCATCGGCGCGACGGCCTCGGCCTGATCGACCGTGGTGGACGCGGTCTCCAGTTCCGCCTCGACGGCCGGGATCTCGGCGTAGAGCAGCCGGGAGGCGGTCTCGAAGTCGCCGGACCGCTGCGCCAGCTCGACCTGCGACTTCATCGCGTCCAGCCGCTGCTTGAGCTCGCCGACCCGGTTCAGGCCGCCCTTCTCCTGCTCCCAGCGCGCGATCAGGGCGTTGAGGGTCTCCTGCCGGTCGGCCAGGTCCAGCCGCAGCCGGGCCAGCCGGTCGCGGGAGGCCGGATCGTGCTCCTTGGCCAGCGCCAGCTCTTCCATCTTCATGCGGTCCACGGTGCGCTGCAGCTCGTCGATCTCCACCGGACGGGAGTCGATCTCCATGCGCAGCCGGGAGGCGGCCTCGTCGATCAGGTCGATGGCCTTGTCCGGCAGGAAGCGGGAGGTGATGTAGCGGTGCGAGAGAGTCGCGGCGGCGACCAGCGCGGTGTCCGAGATGGCGACCTTGTGGTGCGCCTCGTAGCGGCCCTTGAGCCCGCGCAGGATCGCGATGGTGTCCTCGACCGTCGGCTCGTCGACCAGGACCTGCTGGAAGCGGCGCTCCAGCGCCGGGTCCTTCTCGATCCGCTCGCGGTACTCGTCCAGCGTGGTCGCGCCGACCATCCGCAGCTCGCCGCGGGCCAGCATGGGCTTGAGCATGTTGCCGGCGTCCATCGCCGAGTCGCCGGTGGCGCCGGCCCCGACCACCGTGTGCAGCTCGTCGATGAAGGTGATGACCTGGCCGTCGGAGTCCTTGATGTCGGCCAGGACCGCCTTCAGTCGCTCCTCGAACTCGCCGCGGTACTTCGCGCCGGCCACCATCGCGCCCAGGTCCAGGGACACCAGGCGCTTGTCGCGCAGGCTTTCGGGGACATCGCCGGCGATGATGCGCTGCGCCAGGCCCTCGACCACGGCGGTCTTGCCGACGCCGGGCTCGCCGATCAGCACCGGGTTGTTCTTGGTGCGGCGGGAGAGCACCTGCACCACCCGGCGGATCTCGGCGTCGCGGCCGATCACCGGGTCCAGCTTGCCGTCCCGCGCCGAGGCGGTCAGGTCGACGCCGTACTTCTCCAGCGCCTGGTAGGTGGCCTCCGGATCCTGCGTGGTCACCCGCGAGGAGCCGCGCACCTTGCTGAAGGCCTCGCGCAGCGCCTTCGGCGTGGCCCCGGCCTTCTTGAGCAGCTCGGCGGTGGGGTCGTCGCCCAGCGCCAGGCCGACCAGCAGGTGCTCGGTCGAGACGTACTCGTCGTCGAGCTTGCGGGCCTCGTCGCCGGCGGCGTTCAGAGCGTTGAGGGTGTTGCGGGCCAGGGTCGGCGCGGAGACGGTCGACCCGCTGGCCGACGGCAGCCGCTCAGCGGCGGCCGCGACCGCCTGGCTGAGCGCGGCGCGGTCCACCCCGACGGCCTCCAACAGCGGCCGGGTGGTGCCCTCGACCTGACCGAGCAGGGCCAGCAGCACCTGGACGGTCTCGACCTGAGGGTTGCCCGCGCGGGTGGCCTCGCGGATCGCGACGCTCAGGGCCTCCTGGCTCTTGGTCGTCAGCTTCTGCGAATCCACAGTGAGTCCTCCACGCCTTTAAAGCAGATCAATACAGATCAGCCCCCCGAAATTCAGTTATCAGCGCGTTGCGTGGCGCCGGACGTTCAGTGGCGCGCAGCGCTCACTTGCCCTGCGGCTTCCACACCGCCAGCGCCGTGGTGAACGTCGCCGGCAGCGCGGGCAGCAGGTCGCCGCGGTACCCGGGCGGGGCCGGGGGCAGCGGTGCGGTCGGCTGCGGCGGCACGGCCGGCATCGCGATCGGAACCGCGCTCTGGGTCGGGTAGAGGGTCACGGCCTCGAGTTCGGCGATCCGCCGGGACAGGGCCGCGACCTGCTCCTCGAGTTCGCGGATCCGCTTGATCCCGGCCAGGTTCACGCCCTCGTCCTGGGACAGCCGCTGCACTTCGCGCAGCGTGTCGACGTCCCGGGCCGAGTAGCGGCGGCCGCCGCCTCCGGTGCGCTCCGGGCAGACGATGCCCAGCCGGTCGTACTGGCGCAGGGTCTGCGGGTGCATCCCGGCCAGCTGGGCCGCGACGGAGATGACGTAGACCGGCGTCTCCTCGGTCAAGGGCAGGAACGGGTTCTTCGAAGCCATCAGTCCCTCACTCTCCCTTAGCCGCGTCCAGCAACTCCGCCCGCGGGTGGTGGTTGCCGGTCGCCTCCTGGTACTTCTGCAACGCCGCCCGGGCGTCGTCGCCGATCTCGGCCGGGACCGCGATCTCGAAGCGGACCAGCAGATCGCCCTTGGTGCCGTCCTTGCGGGCCACACCCCGGCCGCGGACCCGCAGTACCCGGCCGTTCTGCGAGTTGGCCGGCAGCTTCACCGTCACCGGCATGCCGCCCAGGGTCGGGACCTGGATGTCCGCGCCCAGCACCGCCTCGGGGTAGGTGACGGGCACGGTCACGGTCAGGTTGTCGTCCTCGCGTCCGAAGACCGCGTGCGGGCTCACATGGACCACCACATAGAGGTCGCCGGCCGGGCCGCCGCGCTCGCCGGAGGCACCCTTGCCCTTGAGCCGGATGCGCTGGCCGTCGCGGACGCCCGCCGGGATACGGGCCTGGATCGTCCGGGAACTGGCGGCCCGGCCGGAGCCGTGGCACACCGGGCAGGGGTCGTCGACCAGCAGGCCGCGGCCCTTGCAGTCCCGGCAGGGTTCGGAGAAGGCGAAGCCGCCCTGGTTCCGGCTCACCTGGCCGGTGCCCGAACAGGTCGGGCACACCCGCGGGGTGGTCCCGGCCTTGGCCCCGGTGCCCGAACAGGCCGAGCAGGGGGTGTCCGAGGTCAACCGGAGCGAGACCGTGGCGCCGTCGATGGAGTCGCTGAACTTCAGCGTCACCTCCGACTCCACGTCCGAGCCGCGCCGGGCCTGGGTGGTGCGCCCGGTGGTGCTGGTGCCGCCCGTGGTCGGCCCGCCGGTGCGGTTGAACAGCCCGCCGAGCAGGTCTCCGAGGTCGAAGTTGAACCCGCCGGCGCCGGCGCCGCCCGGCGGCCGGAAGCCGCCGTTGCCGAAGACCGAGCGCGAGTCGTCGTACTCCTTGCGCCGCTTGTCATCGGACAAGACGTCGTAGGCCTCGGAGATCTCCTTGAACTTCTCCTCAGACGCCGCGTCGCCCTTGTTGGCGTCCGGATGATACTGGCGCGCCAGTTTCCGGTAGGCCTTCTTGATGTCGGCGACCGGTGCGTCCTTGGGGACTCCGAGGATCTTGTAGTAGTCCTTGTTGACGGCCACCTAAACCCACGCCTCCCGTCCGGGTTGTGCCATGTCGTTCACGTGTCGTCTACGCCGGCGGCCGCGGGGGCTCACAGCCCCGAATCGTCGTCGTCGTCGACTTCCACAGCGGGTTTGGCCTCTGCCTTCTTCCCCGCCGCGCCCTTGGCGGCCGGGGTGGGGACATCAGCAGCGGCCGGCTTGGGCTTGGCGGCCGGCTCGGGCGCCGGTTCGGCCTCCGGGGCCGGTCCGGGCTCGGCGACCTGCACCTGGGCCGCGCGGACCACGCGCTCGCCGATCCGGTAGCCGGGACGGAACAGCACCGCCACGGTCACCTCGTCCACGTCCGGGGACGTGGTGCTCAGCAGCGCCTCGTGCAGGTTTGGGTCGAAGACCTCGCCGGCCGCGCCGAACCGGGCCAGGCCCAGCTTGGCCACCACGGCCTCGAACGCCTCGCCGACCTGCCGGAAGCCGCCTTCCAACTCGCCGTGCTCGCGGGCCCGGCCGATGTCGTCCAGCACCGGCAGCAGCTCGGACAGCGCCCCGGCCACCGCGGTCTCCTTGACCACCTGGCGGTCGCGCTCCACGCGCTTCTTGTAGTTGCTGAACTCGGCCTGCAGCCGCTGCAGGTCGTTGGTGCGTTCGGCCAACTCCGTCTGCACGCCCTGCAGCTCATTGGTCCGCTCGGCGAGTTTGGCCAGCAACTCGGTCACCGCGAGGTTGGCGCGCTCACCCTCGCCTTCCCGCTCGGCCGCGTACTCGTCGCTCACGAATGGTCCTCCTGAACCCGCCGCTTCCCCATGGTCCGGGAAGGCTTCAGTGTCGCTGGGGGTGGCGCCGTACGGGGCGGTCCATCATCCGCTGATGGTCCTGCCCCGCACAGCGCCGTCTAGCCGTCGTACTTCTTTATCTGTCAGCTTCGCCGATCAGCGGGAATCTGAGGTGCCGGCCTGACTCAGGCCTGGCCGCCCTTGCCCTCGTCGACGATCTCGGCATCCACCACGTCGTCCTCGGCGGCGCCGCCGCCGGGAGCGCCGGTCGGCTCCTCGCCGGGAGCGCCGGCGCCCTCGCCGGAGGCCTGGGCCTGCTGGTACAGCGCGGCGCCGAGCTTCTGGCTGGTGGTCGCCAGCTTCTCCGAAGCCGAGCGGATGTTCGCCGACTCCTCGCTCTTGAGGGCTTCCTTGGTCTCACCGATCGCGGCCTCGACCTCGGACTTCACGTCGGCCGGGACCTTGTCCTCGTTGTCCTTGAGGAACTTCTCGGTCGAGTAGACCAGCGACTCGGCCTGGTTGCGGACCTCGGCGTCCTCGCGGCGCTTGTGGTCATCGTCGGCGTACTGCTCGGCCTCGCGCATCATCCGGTCGATCTCGTCCTTCGGCAGCGCCGAGCCGCCGGTGATGACCATCGACTGCACCTTGCCGGTGCCCAGGTCCTTGGCCGAGACGTTGACGATGCCGTTGGCGTCGATGTCGAAGGTGACCTCGATCTGCGGCAGCCCGCGCGGCGCCGGCGGCAGGCCGGTCAGCTCGAACATGCCCAGCCGCTTGTTGTAGGCCGCGATCTCGCGCTCGCCCTGGTAGACCTGGATCTGCACCGAGGGCTGGTTGTCCTCGGCGGTGGTGAAGGTCTCCGAGCGCTTGGTCGGGATCGTGGTGTTCTTCTCGATCAGCTTGGTCATGATGCCGCCCTTGGTCTCGATACCCAGGGACAGCGGGGTGACGTCGAGCAGCAGGACGTCCTTGACCTCGCCCTTGAGCACACCGGCCTGCAGCGCGGCGCCGACCGCCACCACCTCGTCCGGGTTGACGCCCTTGTTCGGCTCCTTGCCGCCGGTCAGCTCGCGGACCAGGTCGGCCACGGCCGGCATCCGGGTGGAACCGCCGACCAGCACCACGTGCTCGATCGCGCTCAGCGGGACGCCGGCGTCCTTGATCACCTGGTGGAACGGGGTCTTGCAGCGGTCCAGCAGGTCCGAGGTGAGCTGCTGGAACTGCGAGCGGGTCAGCTTCTCGTCCAGGTGCAGCGGGCCCTCGGCGCTGGCGGTGATGTAGGGCAGGTTGATCGAGGTCTCGGTGGAGCTGGACAGCTCGATCTTGGCCTTCTCACCGGCCTCGCGCAGCCGCTGCATGGCCATCTTGTCCTTGGACAGGTCCACGCCGTGCGCGTTCTTGAACTGGGTCACCAGCCACTCGACGACCTTGTTGTCCCAGTCGTCGCCACCGAGGTGGTTGTCGCCGTTGGTGGCCTTCACCTCGATGGTGGAGAAGCCGTCGTCGTCCTTGCCGACTTCCAGCAGCGAGACGTCGAAGGTGCCGCCGCCGAGGTCGAAGACCAGGATGGTCTGGTCGCCCTCGCCCTTGTCCAGGCCGTAGGCCAGGGCCGCGGCGGTGGGCTCGTTGACGATGCGCAGGACGTTCAGGCCCGCGATCTCGCCGGCCTCCTTGGTGGCCTGCCGCTCGGAGTCGGAGAAGTAGGCCGGGACGGTGATGACCGCGTCGGTGACCTTCTCGGACAGGTAGGACTCGGCGTCGCGCTTCAGCTTCTGCAGGATGAACGCCGAGATCTGCTGCGGGGTGAACGACTTGTCGTCGACCGCGATCTTCCAGTCGGTGCCCATGTGGCGCTTGACCGACCGGATGGTGCGCTCCACGTTGGTGACGGCCTGGCGCTTGGCGACCTCGCCGACCAACACCTCGCCGTTCTTGGCGAAGGCCACCACGGACGGGGTCGTCCGGGAGCCCTCGGCGTTGGTGATGACGGTGGGCTCGCCACCTTCCAGGACGCAGACGACGGAGTTCGTCGTCCCGAGGTCGATGCCGACCGGACGTGCCATGGGGAATCCTCCGCGAAAGACGTTTCGTTGCTGACGCGTGCCCATGGAGTGGGGAAGGCCCGCGGCAGGTTGAGTCGAGTTCGCTCAATAATGCACGGTGCGGCGACCCGAAGTCAAAAGGTTGCGCGGATGGCGCTCAACTTTGATGCGTTAGTCGCGGATGACCTGCGCGGATGCCTAACAGAAGGCGCAACGCGCGACACCGCCCGGACGGCCGTCCAGACCCGCCGTCGACATGCACAGTACCGATCGACGGCTTAGCGTCGGCCCGAGGGGGGCAGTGGAAGGAGCCTGAAACATGCGGAACGTCCTCGGCGGCCTCCTGGTGCTGATCGGCGCGGCGGCCACTCTCGTCAGCCCCTGGCAGGCCTGGTACAACAACCGGCACGGCAGCACCTACAAGTTCTACGAGGTCTTCGGGTCCGGGATCTCCCTGTCCGGGTCCGGGGTCATGGACTCGGTCTTCCTGGTCTTCCTGGTCATGGCGGTGCTGGCGGTGGCCGGCGTGCTGCTGCGCTCGCGGGCGCTGGCGGGCTTCGCCGGCGTGGTCGCGTTCGGCTTCACCATCCTGTGGATGATCCGGCAGGGCCAGGCGGCCGGCGAGCTGACCATCACCGGCACGAACAGCCGGGGCCTGGGCACCGGCCTGGGCTACGCGTTCGGCGGCGGGCTCCTGATGATCATCGGGTCGCTGCTGATGGCCGGCCGGCCGCGGCGGGCCCCGAAGGCCGAGCGGGCCCAGGCCACGGCGGCCGATCAGGGGACCCCCGCCACGGCCAAGGCGCCGGCGATCACCACGACCGCGCCGGTGGACAGGAACCCGCCGCCGGCCGCCCCGGCTCCGGCCGCTTCCTCGACCGCGGGATCCACGGCGGCGTCGGCCGAGCGCACCGGCACCGAACGGCTCAGCAAGGAGGAGCGCCAGCTGCTCGGCCTGGACGAGGACGCCTCGGCCAAGCCCAAGTCGCAGAACTGAGCGCCGCGGCGGCGGGCGCGCCGGAGCGATGTTTCCCGTGAAACACCGGCGCGTCAGTCGCTCGACGTCGAGGCTGACACCGATGCCGGCGCCGACGCGGACGCCGAGGTCGGCCCCGACGTGGCGGCGGCCGGGTCGGCCGTGAAGCCCTGGTCCAGGAAGGTGATCACCTTCGGGAAGGACCCGGTGACGAAGTCGTAGGTGTGCCCGCCGGGCTCCAGATGCCAGTCCAGGTCGACGCCGCAGGCGCAGTCGTGCAGCCGCTGTGCGAACTCGGCCGCCTCACCGTTGATCAGCGGATCGGGGTCGTCCTCGTCCTCCAGCAGCATCACCCGCTTGCCGGCAGCCTTCTGGACCATGTCGTCCGGGGTGTTGGCGGCCTGCAGCTTGGCGTCCGACCCGAACATCCCGGCCGGGTCGTCGACGTGGAAGTATCCGGCCATCGAGACGAACTGGCCGAACAGGTCGGGGTGCCGCAGGGCCAGGTTGGCCGCGCCATAGCCGCCCATCGAGAAGCCCGCGATCGCGCGCATGCTCGCCGGCAGCGGCGTCTTGCCCTCGACCGCCGGGAGCACGTTCTTGATCAGGTAGGTCTCGACCATGTCCTTGCCGTCGGCGGCGTCGGCCCATTCGGTGTCGTCGTGCGCGGTACCGCCGCCGGTCGGCGCGGCCACGATGAACGGCGCCTGGCCGCCGGTGGTGAACGCCTGGTCCAGGACGTCCTTGACGGCCTCCATCATGCGGTCCGGCTCACCGGGATCCCCGTGGAGCCAGTACACCACCGGCAGGATGACCCCGGCCGGAACCGCGGGGCGGTAGACCAGGACCGGCCGGGTCGTCATGTCGGTGTCCGCCGACGGCACGTTCAGCGTCGTGACCGTGCCCGGCCCGGTGGCCTTCGGCACCGCGTGCCAGGTGATCGTCCCGGGCGCCGAGGCTATGGAGTCGTCGGTGGTGGAATCGGTCAGCGGGTCGGTCGGGGGAGCGACCGGGGCGGCGGCGTCAGCGCTCTGATGCTTGCCGAAGTGGTGGGTGGCGTAGCCGAACGCCACCCCGGAGCCCGCGACCAGCGCGGTGCTCAGGACGAAGAGCGCGAGACCCCGCAGCGCGTTCCACCTGCTGCGTTTGCGCGCGCGACGGTGACCTCTCGCCGCGCTGGCCGCCATAGCCCGTCCGCCTCCCCGCCCCACGCCGGAGCGCTGCGCGTGCGCGCCGTCCGGACTGGGACGGCACACCGGATGTCCACTGGTTCATTCGAGGCTAGTCAGCACACATAAAGCGCAGGTTAAGGATGATCCGCAATGTAGAGTGCGCGCATGCCCGGGACATCAGGGCCGCTCCAGGCGCTGTTTCTGCGGTTCGGACTGCCGGCGCCGACCGCTTTCCACGCCGTCGACAGCGGACTCCTCAACCGGTCATACCAGATTATCTGCACAGACCGGCGCTACTTCTTGAAGCACTATCTGCCCTGGCGGGGAATCGGTTCCGGCCTTCCCGACGCGTACGGACGCACGCGCTCAGCGGCGCAGACCCTGCGGTGGCAACACGAAGCCGTGATCCGATTACAGGCGGCGGGTCTCCCCGCAGTCGCCCCGCTCAGGGATTTACGTGGCAGTACAGTCGCATATGTGCGAGGACGCCCTTTTGCGGTGTTCCCCTGGAACGACGGAGTACACCGTCATGGCCGGCATATGCAGGATGTTGACGCGCACCGTTTAGGTGCCCTGCTGGCCGAGGTCCACAGCGGCCTGGAGCGGGTCCTCCCCCCGGTTCCGCAGCCGCTGTTCGTCGCGACCAAGTCCGAACGACACGCCGCCGCGGAGGCGGACCGGTTCCTGGCGCTGATCGAGCGGCGTCCTGAGCAGGACGACATGGACCAGCTCTCCGCGCACCGATTACGGGAGCGATTAGCGCTCCTGTCCGAAGTCGCGCACCTGCGCCCCGCGCCCGGTGCCTGCGCGGCCACCGGCTACATCCACGGCGACTTCCACGCGGGGAACGTCATGTGGTCGGCGCGGAAGCCCGGCAGCCGGGTGACGGCGATCGTCGACTGGGAGAAGACAGCGGTCGCACCTTGTGGGGACGAGGTAGTGAGTACCGCATTAGTGTTCTTCACGGGGGAGTACACAGGTCAGCTCGACCTGGATCTGGTGCGCGCGTTCATCGCGGGCTATGCGGCGGCCCGGCCGCGGTTCTCCGAACGGGAACTCGCTGACTCCGTGCGCCGCGTCTGGTGGGAGCGGCTGACCGACTTCTGGATCCTGACATGGCACTACCACCATGCCGACCACCGCGCGGACTCGCTGTTCCCCGCCACCGCGGCACTGGTGCCGTGGTGGACGGAGAACTACGACAAGGTCCGGGACGCGTTCTTGGAGGGCGCAGGCGCGGTTACAGGTACGGTCCCGCGCCGCTGATCCGCCCCGGCTGCTGATCGCCGTCCGCGGGCATTCCGGGCGGCACCGAACCGGGCGGCAGCGCCCGCCGGATCTGCTCCAGCTGCGCCCGCGCGGCCATCTGCTGCGCGAACAGCGCGGTCTGGATGCCGTGGAACAGCCCCTCCAGCCAGCCGACCAGCTGCGCCTGGGCGATCCGCAGCTCGGGTTCGCTGGGCACCTCGTCCTCGGCGAACGGCAGCGACAGCCGCTCCAGCTCGGCGACCAGCTCCGGGGCCAGGCCCTTCTCCAGCTCGGCGATCGAGGAGCGGTGGATCTCCCGCAGCCGGGCCCGGGAGGCCTCGTCCAGAGGCGCCGCCCGCACCTCCTCCAGCAGCTGCTTGATCATCGAGCCGATCCGCATCACCTTCGCCGGCTGCTCGACCATCTCGGCGACGTTCATCGGGTTCTCGCCGGACTCCTCGTCCCCGTGAGCCCCGCCGGCCATCTCGGCCGGCACCACGATCACCCGGCCGGCCAGGTCGTCCTCGTGCTCGGGGTCGGTGTTCAGGCTCATGTTCATCGCTCCGAAGATGTCGCCGTTCAAACCCGTCATGTATCCGTCCCTAGATGTGTGAGCGGCTTCGCCGAAGGCTTGCCGGCTCAGCTGCCGCGTACCGTCGCCACGTCGAGCACGACCTTGCCGATGTGCCCGCTGTCCTCGATGACCCGGTGGGCCTCGGCCGCCTGGTCGACGGGCAGCACCCGGTCGACGATGACCCGGAACCTGCCCTGTTCGATGAGCGGCCACACCGCGTCCCGCGCCGCCGCGACGATCTGCGCTTTCTCTTCAGACGACCGGGCGCGCACCGTGGTTGCGCTGATCGTCCCCCACTTGCGCAGCAGGTTGTTCAGGTTGACCTCGCCCTTGACGCCGCCCTGCAGCCCGATGATCATCAGCCGGCCGTGCGGCGCCAGCGCGTCGACGTTGCGGTCGAGGTAGGCGGCGCCCATGTTGTCGAGGATCACGTCCGCGCCGCGGCCGTCGGTGACCTCCCGTACCCGTTCCACGAAATCCTCTTCGCGGTAGTTCACCGCGACGTCGGCGCCGAGGTCGCGGCAGGCCTGGAGTTTGGCCGCGCTGCCGGCCGTGACGATCACCCGGGCGCCGAACTCGTGCGCGAGCTGGATCGCGGTGGTCCCGATGCCGCTGGAACCGCCGTGGACCAGCAGGGTCTGCCCGGCGGTGAGCCCGGCGAGCATGAAGACGTTCGACCAGACGGTGGACAGCGTCTCCATCAGCCCGGCGGCGTCCGGCGCGGTCATGCCCTTCGGCAGCGGCGCGACCTGCCCGGCGGGCACCGCGACCAGCTCGGCGTAGCCGCCGCCGGCCAGCAGCGCGACGACCTGGTCGCCGGGCACGAACCCGGAGACCCCGGCCCCGACCTCGACGATCCGGCCTGAGCACTCCAGCCCGAGATAGGGCGAGGCTCCCGGCGGCACCTGATAGTGGCCCATCCGCTGCAAGGTGTCGGCCCGGTTCACCGCCGTGGCCGTGACCTGGATCAGCACTTCACCGGCCGCCACGACCGGATCGGGGACCTCGGTCCACGCCAACTGCTCCGGTCCGCCCGGTTCCGCGATCGTGATGGCACGCATGTCTTCACCCTAGCGAGAGCTGTCGGCGGGGGTCGGATCCAGGCGCGCAGGCGGCTTCAGCGGATACCCCTGTGCACGATTGGGACCCCTGTGCAGATTGAGGCGCCTTTGCTCCCCCATTCGGTCGACAACAAGTAAAAACCGGTCAGTAGCCCTTGGCACCGGTCTTGATCGGTCGTAGAAAGAAAGCAAGGCCCGGCGACCACCCGACTCAATGAGAAGGAATGGTTTGGCACAAGGCCGCCCGACCTCGACACCGATTCGGGAACCCACGCAAAGACCGACCCCTTAAGGGGCCAGCCAGCCAGGCAGACGGCAGAGATACAGCGAGGACCTGGAAGGCGACTACGGAGAACTGACGCTTGTTAACTCGTTCTCGGTGTCTTTTATAACAGCGGTGCCGCTGCGCAGCGGCACCGCTGACCATTTCCTGATCGCCATTGTTTCCTGATGACTACCGGGCATTCGCGGCAGTTACTGCGGATTCGCGGCGGCGGCGACCAGTGCGCCGGCGAGTTTGCGCGCCGCCTCGTCATCAAGCGGCCGATGTCCGATCAATCCGCGATACCAGAGCAGGCCGTAAGCCAGGTCGGTGAGGAAATCCAGATCGGCCTCGGGGGAGACCTCGGCGCGGTCGGCCCCGCGTTCGAACAGGAGCCGCAAGGTGGCGCGCCGCCCGGCCAGGAAGTCGTAGAAGGGCCGGGCCGCCTCGGGGTTCTCGATGGAGGCGGCCATCATGCTCTTCAGCTCGCTCATCACGTCCGGGTCCTCGGACTGCTCGAACGTGGTCTCGAAGAACTGCCGCAGGTCGGCGCCCAGCGCACCGGTGTCGGGCAGCGGGATGGTGTGCCGGGCCCGCGTCCCGACCGCCTCGGCGATCACCGCGGCCTTCGACGGCCACCAGCGGTAGATCGTCTGCTTGCCGACCTCCGCGTCGCGGGCCAGCCGCTCGATCGTGAAGCCCTCGTAGCCGACCTGCTGAAGCAGCGCGATCGCGGCGTCGATGATCGCTTCGCGGGCCGCCTCGTTGCGGCGCCTTCCGGTGTGCGGTCGCTCCATGACCGGCAGCCTAGCGGAGTTGTCTAGACGCGTCGTCTCGGTAATAATTGTCGAGACGGATCGTTTCGACAAAGAGTCATCCGACGGAGGGGACGGGTATGTCCACCCAGGGGAAGTTCACCGGCAAGACCGTGTACGTCATCGGGGCCAGCCACGGCATCGGCGAGGCGATCGCCGGCGCGTTCGCGGCCGCCGGCGCCGACGTGCTGATCACCGGCCGAACCAAGGAGCGTCTGGACGCGGCCGCCGAACGCATCGGCCACCCGGTCCGCGTCTTCCAGTCCGACGCGCGCCGCCAGGAGGACGTGGACGCGCTGTTCGCGGCCGCCGACAAGGAGATCGACCACCTGGTGCTCGCGGTCAGCGGCGGCATGGTGGGGATGGGCACCCTGGCCGAGCTCACCGACGAGGCACTTTACGAGGGCTTCGACGGCAAGGTCTTCGCCCAACTCAGGGTCCTGAAGGCGGCCCTGCCGCACCTCGCCGCGGACGCCTCGGTGACCTTCATCGGCGCCGGCAGCTCCCGCGCCGCCTTCCCCGGCACCACCGCCCTGGCGGCGGCCAACGGCGCGCTGGACGCCGCGGTCCGCCCGCTGGCCTCGGAGCTGGCGCCGGTCCGCGTGAACTCGGTCTCCCCCGGCGTCATCGACACCGCGTGGTGGCACCCGCTGGGCGGGCAGCGCGACGGGTTCATGGCGCAGACCGCCGCCGCGACCCCGGTCGGGCGCGTCGGGCAGCCGCAGGACATCGCCGATGCGGTGTTGTTCCTGGCTGGGAACGGGTTCACGACGGGTGTGGTGCTGGATGTGAACGGCGGGGCGACGCTGGCGCGGAGCTGAGGGGGAGCGGCGGCGCCTCAGCCCCGCATGATCGCCTCGCACACCGCGAGCGACTCGCGGGCACCGAGGGCGACCGCCTCGGCGTAGTGCGCGAGCCAGGCGGCGAGGCCTTCGTCGGTGCCGGTCGCGTAGCCGCGGGCGGCGTCCAGGTAGGCGTCCACGCCGAGGTCCACGTGGCCGGCCTCGACCACGGCCAGCGACTGCGGGTCCAGGCCGCGGTCGGCGAGGACCAGCCGGGACGCGGCGCGGGCCAGGAGGCCGTCGCCCCAGCCGAAGGGCTCGGCCACCAGCAGTTCGGCGTGGACCGCCGCCGCGACGACCACGGCCGGCACCTCGGCGGCGGCCGGGTCGCGGAGTTCGTTCGCGAGGGTGCTCAAGGTGGCCGCCGCTTCGGCGCCGCTCGGGCGCCCGACGCGGTCCGGGTCGACATGGCCGGCGGCGGCCAGCAGGTGCATGCGGGACAGAGCCTGAATCGGGGAGCGCTTCCACACCGGGGCCAGGCTGCCGAGCTCGCCGGAGATCCGCAGGGCGCCGCGCAGGCGGCCGGAGCCGTCCTCGTCGCCGAGGTCGGTGCGGCGGCGGACCTCCTCCAGCGGCCAGTCGGTGCCGGTCTCGCTCAGCGAGCCGAGGGCGGCCGACGCCCGGGCGCCGCGCAGCTGGGATTCGGCCGTGACCCGGGCCGACTGGCTGCGCAGGACCTTGTGGCGGCGCACGCGGTCCACGGCCTCGCGGGCGGTGTCCGCGGCCTCGGCGGCGTTGGCCGCGGCGGCCAGGCGCTGGATCGGGGAGCTGGTGTCCATGCCCGGGACTCTACCTACCGGCCGGTAGCGCGGGCGCCACCCGATCGGAGGACTCATGGTTGACGGCCGGCACCGGCGCCGTCGAGACTCGGCGCGTACCCGTTTTATTGAAAACGGTTGTCATCAGGCGCGGACCTCCTCCGGGAGGCCCGCCGCTTGCTCCCATGTCCCGTGCGAGGAGGTCCCGGCATGCGCATCGCCCTGGTCGGCAAAGGCGGCAGCGGCAAGACCACGGTCTCGGCCCTCCTGGTCCGGCACCTGGCCGCCGGCGGGCGCCCGGTGGTCGCCGTGGACGCCGACATCAACCAGCACCTCGGGGTGGCGCTGGGCCTTTCGGAGGATCAGGCCGCCGCGCTCACCCCGATGTCCACCCACCTCAGCGGGATCAAGGACTACCTGCGCGGCGACAACCCGCGGATCTCCGGCCCGGAGTCCATGGTGAAGACCACCCCGCCGGGACGCGGATCGCGCCTGCTGCGGCTGGAGGAGGAGAACGCCGTCCACAGCCTGTGCGCGACGCGGCTGGCCGGCGATCTGGAGAACGTCCGGCTGATGGTGACCGGCGGCTTCGAGGAGAAGGACCTCGGCGTCTCCTGCTACCACTCCAAGATCGGCGCGGCCGAGCTCTATCTGAACCACCTGGTCGACGGCCCCGACGAGTACCTGGTGATGGACATGACGGCCGGCGCGGACGCCTTCGCCTCCGGCCTGTTCACCCGCTTCGACCTGACCTGCCTGGTGGTGGAGCCGACCCGCAAGTCGGTGTCCGTCTACCAGCAGTACCGCGAGTACGCCAAGGAGTACGACGTCACGATCCGCGTGGTCGGCAACAAGGTGACCGGCCCGGAGGACCTGGCCTACCTGCGCGAGCACACCGGCGCCGACCTCGTCGCCTGCCTCGGTGCCTCAAACTACGTCCGGGCCCAGGAACAGGGCCGGGACAAGGGCTTCGACACCCTGGAGCCGGCCAACCGGACCGCCCTGGCCCGGCTCCAGCTGGAAGTGGACGCGGTCCCGCAGGACTGGGCCAAGTTCACCCGGCAGGCGATCCACTTCCATCTGAAGAACGCTCAGGCCTGGGGCGACCGTGCGACCGGCGTGGACCTCGGCGCGCAGGTCGACCCGGACTTCATCATGGGACCGGAAGCGTTCGCGGCACAGAGCTGAACGCCGTCACCTTCCGCACCACGTCGGGGTCCGTCAGGATCCGGAAGTGGCCGAGGCTGGTCCACGGGTCGAACTCAGCCCCGGGCCACAGGGCCGCCAGCCGGTCGCCGTGCGCCACCGCGACCTCGCGGTCGCCGAGGTCGTGGACGATCAACAGCGGCGGCAGTCCGCTCAGGTCCTCGGAACGCATCCGCAGCGGGATGTCGAACCTGTCCATAGGCGTTCCCACGCGGTTCTCCAGAAGCCTGAGGAACCGCGTACGTATCCGTTCCTTAAAGCCCAGCATCTTCGCGAACTCATAAGAGAACCCGATCGGGTCGCTCATCGGCGCCACGGCAGCCAACCTCCCCACTGGCAGACCGTCGAGGACCGCCAGGACCACCGCCGCGGCACCGAAGGAGTGCGCTATTACTGCTTGCGCTTCCCCGAAGCGGTCCATGACGGCGGACAAGCTCTCTGAGAACTCCGGGAGGGTGGAGCGTCCGGGACCGGCAAGGCTCTCCGTCGACGTCCCATGGCCCGGCGCGTCGAACGACACGACCCGGTAGCCGGCGGCCAGCAAGGGCTCCACAAAGGCATCGAGTTGTCGGGCTACGCCACCCCATCCGTGCACCAGATAGACGACCGGGCCCTCTGTTCCCCATACGGTGCCGCGCACTGTGCTGCTCCGCACCGCCACGGTGAACGGCTCCCCGGCCGACACCGCGACCGGGGTCTTCGGTAGCCAGGGCCGTCTCGGCACCGTGAGCCAGATCCGCTCGGCCCAGCGCGCGCCGAGCCCCGGGGCGACGACTTCCAACACCTGGAACGTGGTACGCAAGGCGCCGAACGCGAGTGCCTTTTTAGCACGAACGATCGTGCTTTTTTTACGCGACGACGAAGACGTGGCCATATGAGGACCCCCTCTAGCGGTTGGATTCGATCAGTCTGGAGAACGCGCGGCGCGCCCGCTCCTCGGCCCTGGCGTCGCCGAGCAGCCGGTGCGCCTGGAAGTAGATGAGCATGATCCCGTGCAGGTCGTGGGCGAACTGCTCCGGATCGGCGTCGGCGGCGAAGAAGCCCTCGGCGATCCCGGTCCGGAACATCTGCGCCACCGAGTCTCGGAAGTCCAGGTGCATGCGGACCAGGCGGTCCCGCACCGCCCCCGGCTGGTCGTCGTACTCCCAGGCGGCCGAGACGAACAGGCACTCCGCGGTGCCGTCACGGGCCGTCGCCAGCCAGCTCTCGAACAGTGTCAGGACGCGCTTCTCGCCACGCGGGGCGGACACCGCCGGCCGGACGACGTCCTGGATGAACGCCTCGCCGGCGAACTCCAGGACCTGTACCTGAAGCGTCTCCTTGGACTTGAAGTGCGCGAACAGGCCGCTCTTGGACATCCCGGTCCGTTCGGCGAGCGAGCCGATGGTGAGCGAGGCCAGCCCGCTGGACGCCGCGACCTCGACCGCCGCCTCCAGCACCTGCTTGCGGGTCTCTTCACCCTTGCTCATAGGACGAAAATAGCACGACCGTTCGGCGTACGCGACCGATCCCGGTCCCGGCCAGCGATGTCAAGACCCGGATACCCTCGACTTCGTACCCTGCCCGCATCAGACTGGGACTCGTGGCATCCAACAACGCCACCGTCGGCATCGTGGCCGCCTTGGTCGCCCCGGCGGTCGCGGTGTCTCGCGCGATCCAACGGCACCGCTTGGCGGGCACCTCGGCCGAGCGCGCCGCATACGCCGCCATGCACGCCGTCGCCCTCGCCGGACCCCCGCTCCGCGCCGGCCTGACGCCGGACTCCACCCGCCGCGCCGCCCGACACCTGCGGCCGCTGCTCGGCACCGCGGCCCTGGCCTTCAACGACACCGAGCGGACCCTCACCTGGGACGGTGCCGGGCAGCACCGGCATTCTCAGTACTCCTACGAGCTCTCTACAGGCGCCCTCCTGTCCGGGGACATCCGTGTACTCGGCCCAGAGGAAGTGCACTGCGGCAGCGACTCCTGCGGGATCCGGCACGCGGTCGTCGCCCCGATCATCCCGCCGAGCCGCATCGGGGGGATCCGTGAAGACGGAGACAGCACGGCGATCGGGACGCTGTCCGTCTATACGTCCAACACATCCGTAGCCCTGGTACGCGCTGTCAGCGAGGTCGCCTACTGGGTCGCCACACAGATCGAACTCGCGGAACTCGACCGGTCGCGGACCCGGCTGATGGAGACCGAACTCAGGGCGTTGCGGGCCCAGATCTCACCGCACTTCGTCTACAACTCGCTCACCGCCATCGCGTCCTTCACACGCACTGACCCGGAACGTGCCAGGGAGCTACTCCTGGAGTTCGCGGACTTCACCCGCTACTCGTTCCGCGCGCACGGTGAGTTCACGACGCTCGCCGAGGAACTGCGCTGTGTGGACCGCTACCTGCTCCTGGAGCGTGCGCGCTTCGGTGAGCGACTCCAGGTGACCCTACGGATCGCCCCTGAGGTGCTGCCTGTAGAGGTTCCCTTCTTATGCGTTCAGCCCATAGTGGAGAACGCGGTACGGCACGGTTTGGAAGGCAAGCCCGGCCCCGGCCACGTCACCATCACCGCCGAGCCGACCCGGCACGACTACCGGATCACGGTCGAGGACGACGGCGTCGGGATCACCCCGGACGTCCTGCGCGAAGCCCTCGCCCCGGCCGAGCCCGGCACCCGCACCTCGGTCGGCCTGTCCAACGTCCACGAACGCCTGCGGGCGGTTTACGGAACCCTCTACGGCTTGGCGATCGACTCCCGGCCCGGAGCGGGTACCACGGTGGTGATCCGGATCCCGAAGAAGGAGAGACGGCAGACCGCATGACCATCGCGACGCCGGCCGGCCTGCGGGTACTGGTCGTCGACGACGAGCCCCCGGCCGTCGCCGAACTCGCCTACCTCCTGTCCCTCGACCCCCGCGTCTCCTCGGTGCGGACCGCCAACGACGGACAAGAAGCGTTGCGGATCCTGAAGAACTCACTGGTGGACGCACTGTTCCTCGACATCCGCCTGCCCGGGCTGGACGGTCTGGAGATAGCGGCGCTCCTCAACCAGTTCGCCACACCCCCGCAGATCATCTTCGTGACCGCCCATGAGGAGTTCGCTATAGAGGCGTTCGATCTGCACGCCTCGGACTACCTCCTGAAGCCGGTCCGCGCCGAACGCCTCGCGGAGGCCATCCGCCGGATGGCCCCGGCATCCACACCCCGTAGGGCCCCCGAATCGGGGCCCTACGACGTCATCCCGGTAGAGCTGGCCGGCGTCACCCGCTTCATCCCGCGCCAAGACGTCTCCTACGCCGAAGCCCAGGGCGACTACGTGCGCTTGTACACGGCCACAAGCAACCACCTCGTCCGCATCCCCTTGGCGGTCCTGGAAGAACACTGGTCCGCCGCCGGTTTCGCCCGCACCCACCGCCGTTTCCTGGTCCGCGTCGAGGCCGTCTCCGAGGCCCGCTGGGAGAGCGGCCACCTGACCGTCATCGTCGGCGGGACGCCGATCCCCGTGGCCCGTCGCCACACCCGTGAGGTGCGCGAACGGCTCAGCCACCGCTGATCGCGCCACCCCGACCGCTGGGCTTCCGTTAGTCGCCCGTTGAACGCCTCGGGCGGACCGTCCGGAGATCGACCCCTTATCCCCTCTGTCCCGATTTACGGACGGCTACCTACGGTGACATCAGGGCGGGACAACGAAGATCCGCCCAGACGACACCCGACGAAGGGGAGACGAAGTCGTGACCGAGACCACCACCACTGGAGCCCGGTTCGGCGATCCGGCGCCGCTGGGTCTGTCGGGCCTGGCCATGTCGCTCGGGCTGCTGTCCGTCCACAACACCGGCCTGATCAAGGAGGCCGGGATCACCAGCCTCACCGCGGCCACCGCCGTCGTCTTCGGCGGCCTGGTCTCCGTCCTCATGTCCATGTGGGAGTACCGGCGTGGCAACACGTTCAGCGCGACGCTCTTCGGCGTCCTGGGCGCGTTCTGGCTGACCACCTACTGGGCGCACACCGGAACCGCGGCCGACTACAAGTCGATGGGCGTGTACTTCCTCGGCTGGACCATCATCGGGGTCTACCTCACCCTGGCGGCCCTCAAGACCAGCGGGACGACCCTGCTGACCACCGCCGGCCTGACCGTCACCTGGTTGTTCCTGGCGCTGGGCCAGTTCCAGAACAGCACCGACCCCGACGGCCTGACCAAGGTCGGCGGCTGGTTGGGCCTGGTGACCGCGCTGGCGGCCTTCTACGGGTCCTGCGCGGGCGTGGCCAACGAGACCCACGGAAAGCAGGTGCTGCCGACCTGGCCGCGCTGAGGCGGTGACCGCCCGTCCATCGGGCGTTGATCCGTATCCACTAAAAAGGATCTGAATCCACCAAAACAATCACCGCGCGGCACCCTGAGCACGCCGTCCACCGAATCGGGTCCTGGTGGGCGGCGTACTGGTGTGTTCAGGTAAAAGGTCTATACCAATGAGGTCGAAGCCCTTGTAATCCCGGCCCTCCCTTGGTGTGCTACTGCCTGGATACAGTGTGACCGCTGCCATAAAGGATCGAACGAGGAGAGACGGTGTCGAACGAGGCCCTTTCCAATCTGCTACGTGAGGACCGCCGGTTCGCGCCGGCCGCGGCCTTCGCCGCCGACGCGAACGTGAAGGCCGACGCGTACGCCGAGGCCGAGGCCGACCGCGAGGCGTTCTGGGCGAAGCAGGCCTCGCGCCTGTCCTGGGACACCGAGTGGAGCGAGGTGTTGGACTGGTCGGGCAAGCCGGTCGCCAAGTGGTTCGTCGGCGGGAAGCTGAACATCGCCTACAACTGCGTGGACCGGCACGTCGAGGCCGGCAACGGCGACCGGGTGGCGATCCACTTCGAAGGCGAGCCGGGCGACTCCCGCGCCATCACCTACGCCGAGCTCAAGGACGAGGTCTCCAAGGCCGCCAACGCACTCACCGAACTCGGGGTGCGGCAGGGCGACCGGGTCGCGATCTACATGCCGATGATCCCGGAGACCGCGGTCGCGATGCTGGCCTGCGCGCGCATCGGCGCGGTGCACTCCGTGGTGTTCGCCGCCTTCTCCCCCGACGCGCTGCGCGCGCGCATCGAGGACGCCGGGGCCAAGCTGCTGATCACCGCCGACGGCTACCACCGCCGCGGCGGCACGGTGAACCTGAAGGCGAACGCCGACGAGGCCGTGACCGGCGCCGAGACCATTGAGAATGTGCTCGTCGTCAAGCGCACCGGCGCGGACGTCGCCTGGGGCGCCAAGGACGTCTGGTGGCACGACGCCGTCGGCGCCGCGAGCACCGAGCACACCCCGGAGGCCTTCGACAGCGAGAACCCGCTGTTCATCCTCTACACGTCCGGCACCACCGGTAAGCCGAAGGGCATCCTGCACACCACCGGCGGATACCTGACGCAGGCCTCGTACACCCACCACGCGGTATTCGACCTGAAGCCGGAGACCGACGTCTACTGGTGCACCGCCGACGTCGGCTGGGTCACCGGCCACTCCTACATCGTCTACGGGCCGCTCTCCAACGGCGCGACCGAGGTCATGTACGAGGGCACGCCGGACACCCCGCACCAGGGCCGGTTCTGGGAGATCGTCCAGAAGTACAAGGTCAGCCTGCTCTACACCGCGCCCACCGCGATCCGCATGTTCGCCAAGTGGGGCGACGACATCCCGGCCAAGTTCGACCTCTCCTCGCTGCGCCTGCTGGGCTCGGTCGGCGAGCCGATCAACCCCGAGGCCTGGATCTGGTACCGGAAGAACATCGGCGGCGACCGCACCCCGGTGGTGGACACCTGGTGGCAGACCGAGACCGGGGCCATCATGATCTCCCCGCTGCCCGGCGTCACCGAGGCCAAGCCGGGCTCGGCCATGCGGCCGCTGCCGGGCATCTCGGCGAACGTCGTCGACAAGGACGGCACCATCGTCGAGAACGGCCACGGCGGCCTGCTGGTCCTGGACAAGCCCTGGCCGTCCATGGCCCGCGGCATCTGGGGCGACCAGCAGCGGTTCGTCGACACCTACTGGGCCCGGTTCGCCGAGCAGGGCTACTACTTCGCTGGCGACGGCGCGAAGAAGGACGACGACGGCGACCTGTGGCTGCTCGGCCGGGTCGACGACATCATGCTGGTCTCCGGCCACAACATCTCGACCACCGAGGTGGAATCCGCACTGGTGTCCTACCCGGCGGTCGCCGAGGCCGCGGTGGTCGGCGCCAAGGACGAGACCACCGGCCAGCGCATCGTCGCCTTCGTCATCCTGCGCGCCGGCGAGCAGGAGGACACGGGGCTGGACGCGGCACTGAAGGCCCACGTCTCCAAGGAGATCGGCCCGATCGCCAAGCCCAAGCAGATCCAGATCGTGGCCGAACTGCCGAAGACCCGCTCCGGCAAGATCATGCGGCGCCTGCTGAAGGACGTGGCCGAGGACCGCGCGGTCGGCGACACCACGACCCTGGCGGACTCCGCGGTCATGGACCTGATCAAGGCGAAGCTGCCGCACGCCAGCGAGGACTGATCGGGGCCCGATCGGCTTCACCGACCGCCGGGCGCACGGACCTCAGGGTTCGGGCGTCCGGCGGTCGCGTTGTACGACGCGCGCCGCTCTGGCGCCTTCTCAAGATCCGGATAGTCGCACACTAGTTCCTCATGCTCCGGTAACCTGAACAGCTCAGGTGCGCCGGGAAGTCTGGTCGGCATGGGTAGTGGTCTAGAGATCACCGCCCGTCCGCCGCCGACCGCCGAGCCACGAGGACGCCCTGATGACGCCCCCGGACCACCCCTCCGCCCCGCTGCGCGCCTTCGCGCGCCTGAAGCGGATGGAGCGCAGACACGTGGCGGCCGTCCTGCGGACCGAGACCGTCGGCGGCGCGCTGCTCATCGTCTTCGCGATCCTCGGTCTGTTGTGGGCCAACTCCCCGTGGCGCCACTCCTACGACACCGTGAAGGACACCGTCGTCGGGCCGCACCTGTGGCACCTCGACCTGTCGCTGGCGAGCTGGTCCGCGGACTTCCTGCTCGCGTTCTTCTTCCTGGTGGCCGGGATCGAGCTCAAGCACGAGTTGCAGGCCGGCGAGCTGTCGAACGCGCGCGCGGCGGTACTGCCCGTCGTCTCCGCGCTGTGCGGCATGGTGGTGCCGATCGCGGTCTACCTCGTGGTCAGCGCCGGGCACGCGGACGCCGGGGACGGCTGGGCCGTGCCGACCGCCACCGACATCGCCTTCGCGCTGGCGGTGCTGGCCGTGGTCGGGCAGAACCTGCCGTCGGCGCTGCGGGCCTTCCTGCTGACCCTGGCCGTGGTCGACGACCTCGGCGCGATCATCATCATCGCGATCGCGTACACCGCCAAGATCGATGTCGTCGCGCTGGCGATCGCGGCGGTCCTGATCGCCGCCTTCTACGTGGTGCAGCGGATGCGGATCGCCAGCTTGTGGCTCAACGTGCCGTTGGGGCTGGCCATCTGGATCGCGGTGCACGCCAGCGGCATCCACGCCACGGTGGCCGGCGTGGCCATCGGCCTGATGCTGCGCGGCCGGGTCCACGACGACGCCTACACGGACGGCGCGCAGGATGACGCGCCGCAGGCCGAGGAGCCCCAGTCACCCGCCGAGAAGGTGCAGTGGCTGCTCCAGCCGTTCTCCGCCGGCTTCTGCGTCCCGGTCTTCGCCATCATGTCCGCCGGGGTGTACATCGGTGGCGACACGCTCGGCAAACTGGTCAGCGACCGGATCCCGCTGGCGATCGCGGCGGGCTTGTTCATCGGCAAGTCGGTCGGGGTGTTCGGCG
The DNA here is from genome assembly GCF_015356865.1 of Catenulispora pinisilvae. Classification (GTDB taxonomy): domain Bacteria; phylum Actinomycetota; class Actinomycetes; order Streptomycetales; family Catenulisporaceae; genus Catenulispora; species Catenulispora pinisilvae. The sequence continues at coordinate 34,901 of NZ_JAAFZA010000024.1, read as the reverse complement.
GCGCGTATCTGACGGCGCGCTTCACCCGCGCCGAGCTGTCCGACGAACTGCGATGGCGGGACATCGCGGCGGTGTCCGCCCTCACCGGCGTCGGGTTCACGGTCTCGCTGCTGATCTCCGAACTCGCCTTCACCGACAACCTGGCCCTGCTGAACCTGGCCAAGGCCGGGGTGCTGTTCGGGTCCCTGGTGTCCGCGCTGGTCGCGGTGGTGCTGTTGCGGAGAAGGGACCGCTTCTATGACCAGCTGTGCACCGCCGAGGAGTCGGAGGACGCGGAACTGATGCTCGGGCGAGAATGAGGCGGCGTCCCTTCCGCGCTGACCGCGGAGGGGACGCTCATCGGGATTCGCTATAGAGGTCCTCTACTAGCGCTCTCCTACTAGTCGGACAGGCGCGCGTCCGCATAGGCGGCCATCGCCTCCGCCTGGTACTCGGCGAGTCCTTCGGCGATCTTCAAGAAGTTCGCCTTGAACCGCTCGTCGTCGACGTACATCTGGCCCAGGCACTTGTAGGCGGTGCGATTGGGCGTCCACCAGATGCAGATCCCCCGGTAGTGCCCATCGACCTCGTCTAGCACGACCGGGTCGTCAACCGGGGTGCCGGCCGCCATGAACTCCGCCATCCGGATCGCCGCCGCGGTGGCCTCCCGCTGCCAGCGCTCGATGTCCTCCTCGGTCATGGTCGCGTGCTTGGCCTGGGCCCGCTCGAAGTCCTCGGGCCAGCGCTCGCGCGCTTCGTCGTCGTACTGCGAGTTGTCGAACCCCTCGAAAAGGTTCTCCGGCCGGTTGATGTGCACGGACATCTGAGGCTTCCCTTCCAGCTCGGCGATGGTCCGCCGCACCGTCTCGGCCACTCGCGACAACCGGTCGCGTTCGACGAGCAGCCGGGCGTACTGGCGGCGCAGCGCCACCAGCGTGTCCGGCTCGGAGTCGATCGCCGAGGCGATGTCGGCCAGGCCGAGTCCCAGCTCGCGCAACACGAGGATCTGCTGGAGACGCAGCAGCTGTGATTCCTCGTAATAGCGGTAGCCGTTGGCACCGACGTGGTCGGGCTTGAGGAGCCCGACGTCGTCGTAGTGACGCAGAGTTCGGGCAGTCACCCCGGACATCCGCGCCACCTGCGCGATCGACCAGCTCATGGCGGTTCCCATCGCTGTGCGGCCGGTCGGTCCGGCCACTTCCTCGAAGGTAGAAGCTTCCGTTACGTCAAGGTCAAGCCGGATTCGCCCGCCCCGCCCTAGCGCTCCGCAGCCTCGCTCCGCAGACCGTTCAGGGTCGGCTGAGGATCAGCTCGAAGGCCTCGGCGGTGTTCTTGAGGATGTGCTCGGGCTGCGGGTCGTCGGGGGCCAGCACCCGGCCGTGCGGGAGCCACGCGGTGTGCATGCCGACGCCGTTACCGCCGGCGATGTCCGAGACCAGGGAGTCGCCGACCATCCAGCCGCCCTCCAGCGGCGCCCCGGCCCGTTCGGAGGCCAGCTGGAAGATCTTCGAATCCGGCTTCCAGCTGCCCTCGACGTCCGAGACGCACACCACGTCCACGTAGGCGCGCAGCCCCACCGCGTCGATCTTGGCGTTCTGGAAGTGGCCGAACCCGTTGGTGACGATGCCGATGCGCCAGCCCGCGTCGCGCAGGGCTTCCAGGCCGTCGAGAACGCCGTCATAGGGCTTCAGCAGCCCGACCATCCGCTCCCGGTAGTCGGCCAGCAGCTCGGCCGGCTCGGCGGCCAGCCCGAAGTGCTCGACCAGACCCCGGAAGGCGTCCTCCGGCGTCCCGGTCCAGAAGATGTGCTCGTTGTCGACGAACCACCGCGCGTCGCCCCCGGCGTCTTGGGTCGCGACCACCTCCTCGACCCAGGCGACGAAGGCGTCCTTGGAGGAGATCAGGGTGTCGTCCAGGTCGAAGAGCGCGAGACGGGGCATGGCTCCGAGATTAACTGATCGTTCCGACGCCCAACGGAACTCCGGGTTACGGCTGGTGGCGCGGGTACCGCCCGGGCCGGTGGGCCCAGGGCGGCGGCCGCGGTCAGGCCGCGCTGAGCACCAGCCCCGAGGTCGGCACCCCGGTACCGGCCGTGACCAGCACGTTGTGCACGTCCGGGACCTGGTTGACGGCCGTCCCCCGGACCTGGCGCACCGCCTCGGCGATGCCGTTCATGCCGTGGATGTAGGCCTCGCCGAGTTGGCCGCCGTGAGTGTTCAACGGCAGTCGGCCACCGAGGTGGACGGCGCCGTCGCGGATGAAGTCGGGCGCCTCACCGCGGCCGCAGAAGCCGAACTCCTCCAGCTGGGTCAGGACGAACGGGGTGAAGTGGTCGTAGATGACGGCGGTCTGGATGTCGTCCGGTCCCAGCCCGGACTGGCTCCAAACCTGCCGGGCGACGGTCCCCATCTCCGGGAGGCCGGTGATGTCGTCACGGTAGTAGCTGGTCATCATCTGTTGGTCATGCGCGGAGCCTTGCGCTGCGCCCGTTATAAGGACTTCCTTCCCAGGAAGGTCACGCGCGCGCTCTGCAGAGACGACAACCAACGCGACCCCGCCGTCCGACTCCTGACAGCAGTCCAGCAGCCGCAGCGGATCGGTGATCAGCTTCGAGCTCTGGTGGTCGGCCAGGGTGATCGGGCGCCCGTGGAACCACGCCGCGGGGTTGGTGGCGGCGTGGGCCCGCGCCGCCACCGCGACACGACCGAAGTCCTCGGAGGTGGCGCCGTACTTGTGCATGTACCGGCGTGCGGCCATCGCGACCCAGGCCGCCGGCGTGATGAGCCCGTAGGGCGAGTAGTAGCCGAAGTGCTGTGCCATGGGGGATTCGCCACGTGCCTGGATCGCGGCGTCCCCGCTTCCGAAGCGGCGGCCGGAACGCTCGTTGAAGGCGCGGTAGCAGACCACGACGTCGGCCAGGCCCGCGGCGATCGCCGCCGCCGCGTGCGCGACGGTCGCGCAGGCCGCGCCGCCTCCGTAGTCGACCAGCGAGAAGTAGCGCAGTTCGGCGACGCCCAGACCGCGGCCGACCATGATCGAGGGGCTGGAATCCATCGAGAAGGTCACCAGGCCGTCGACATCGCGCGGCGCGATGCCGGCGTCGTCCAGCGCCGCCTTGCACGCTTCCAGACACAGCTGGAGTTCGCTGCGGCCGGAGTCCTTGGAGAACTCCGTGGCGCCTATGCCGACGATCGCGGTCGCGCCGGACAGAGAAGCCTTCACTTGCCGATCCCTTTCAGGGTCACGGTCCCGGTCACGTGGTTGCCGAGCTGGTTGGCACCCCGGATCGCGACCTCCACGGTGCCGTCCTCCCCGACCTTCGCCACCGCGCCGGTGAGGGTCATCGTGTCGCCGGGATAGTTCGGCACCCCGAGCCGGATCGCGATCGTCAGGATCCGGGCCTCGGCACCGGCCCAGTCGGTCACGAAGCGACCGACGAGGCCGTTCGTGGTGAGGATGTTCATGAAGATGTCGGGGGAGCCCTTCTCCCGGGCCGCCGGGACGTCGTGGTGCACGTCCTGGTAGTCGCGGGAGGCGATGGCCCCGGCGACGATCCGCGTCGGGGTGATGGGGAGGACCAGCTCCGGCAACGTCTCCCCGACTTTGGGCAGCGCGGTCTCGCTCATGCGTCGTCCTCCTCTAGCGGGTGGGCGGCGATCAGCTCGCCGAGGTCGCCGGACCAGGCTTCCGCGGAACCCCCATAGAGTTCCCAGTAGCGGGCCCACGCGTGGTACCTGTGCAGGGGATAGGTGACGTCCACACCGAAACCCCCGTGCAGGTGCTGCGCGGAGCCGACGACCCGGCGCGCGCCGTCGGCCGCCCAGATCTTCGCCGTGACCACGGCGTAGCGGGCGCCGGGGGAGCAGATGTCGTTCTCTGTGACCGCACGTACCGCTTCCCACAACGCCGCCTGCATAGCGCGGGAATCGATATAGCGGTCCGCGGCACGCAACGCCACGGCTTGGAACGTGGCCAGCGGGTAGCCGAACTGCACCCGGCTGCTGACGTACTCGGCGGTCATGGCCAGGGCCCGCGCCGCGATCCCGCAGAGCATCGCCGAGGAGAACAGCGCGGCGAGTGCGCGGGCCTCGTCGACCGCTTCGCAGACCTCCATGACCTCGGCGTCGATGAACTCCAGAACGCCCAGCGGCTCGCCGGTCGTGGTCACCTGGTCCCCGATGCGCGCCGTCGACAGCGAGACCAGCGCCAGCACTTCCTTGCCGTCCTCGCGACGGGCCGGGACGAGCACCAGGTCGGCGCTGAGCGGGTACGGCACCAACTGCGTGATGCCGTTGAGCCGGTGGCCGGTCAGCCGCAACGGTACGGCGATCGTGGACGGATGCTCGGCCAGCGCAGCGGTGATGACGAGTTCGCCGGACAGCACCGCCGGCAGGTTCTTCTCACCGATGACCGAGGCCGCGACGAACGTCTCCACGAGCGGCAGCCGGGCCAGCGCGGCGCCGGCGTCGGTGAGCAGGCGCACCATGCCCGGCACGCCGGTGCCGCCGCCTCCGACGCTCTCCGGGAGGACAGCGGCGAGCAGGCCGGTGTCGGCCAGAATCCCCCACAGCCGGCGATCGTGCTCGTCGGACACCGCTTCGTTGCTGTAGGACGGACTCCGCGAGGCCTCCACATCGAGGTCGCCGAAGACCTCTCTACAGAGCTCTCCCACCGCTTCCAGCGCATCGTCTACAGAGTGATCCACGACAGTCACGACGCCCCGCCTTCTCGAGCGGGACCGGCAAAGACGAGTCCGTTCTCGAAGACGAGGCTCAACGGCATCTCGATGCGCAGGTCCTCGTTGGCGATGCCCTTCGCCCCGCAGACGATGCGCGGTCGCCTGTCGCTGTCCTCGATCTCCAGGTCTATAAGGACGACCGCATAGGGGCCCTCTTCCCAGGGAGGCAGAGGGTGATGGCAGATGGTGTAGCTGTGCAACGTGGCGTGCCCGGTCGCCTTCACCGTCGTCCAGTCCAGAGACTGGCACTCGGGACACATGGGAGACGGAGGATGCCGCAGCGATCCACAGGCTGTGCATTTCTGGATGAGCACGGCGCCTTTGGCTACGCCCTCCCAGTAGTAGGCGTTGTCGCGGCCGATGACCGGCTGGGGACGCGTCATGCCAGGGCTCCTGTGTCTTGCGCCCGCGCGGGTTTGAACCACAGCGTCCGGAACAACATCTCGCCGACCACCTCGCCGTGCTGGTCGCGGTACTCGGTGATCGAGGTGAGGAAGTAGCCCTCGCCGAGCGCCGTCTTCTTCCGCGGCGATACCGAGTCCAGCCGCGTGGTGGCGTACAGGTGGTCCCCGACGGTGAGGTACCGGTGGTACGTCTGCTGACAGTCGGTTGCCACCACCGCCAGGTAGCCGGCCTCGACCAGCGTGGCCTGAGCCCGGGTGGACCCGTCCTCGGCCCCGCGCATCCGCAGCCCGGGCATCGTCCAGGCCTGCAACGACGCCGGGGGCGCGACCACGTCGGGGTGACCGGCCGCACGGGCCGCCGCCACGTCGGTGTAGATCGGCAGTTCGTCGCCCATCGCGTCGCACCAGTGCCGGATCATCGGCTGGTTCACCGGGTCCCAGGCCGACACCGGTTCGGAAGGCGGGTCGGCGGTGTGCGCGGACACTGTCTCGTACAGCGGATCGGTCTCCACAGTTCTCCCTACCTCCGCACCCTGGGCATCGCCAGCCCGGTCATCGCGATGATCTCCCGCTGGATCTCATTGGCCCCGCCGCCGAAGGTGTTGGTCACCGCGTAGCGGTAAAGGAATTCGAGGTCGCCCGTGAGGAGTGCGCCGGGGGAGCCGGCTTTCAGGATTCCCGCCGCGCCGAGTACCTGGATCAACTCCGCCAACGCCTCTATATGCGTTTCCGTACCATGCACCTTTGCGGCGGACGCATCCGCGGGGGACAGGTGTCCCCCGGTCTGGTCTTTCTGTAGCGCCGCGACCATCTGGCCATTGAGCAGTCGCAGGCCACTGATCCGGACATGCGCGCGGGCCAGCGTGGTCTTCACCCAGGGAAGATCAATGACCCGCTTCCCGTCCGCGGCAGGCGTCTCCATGGCCCACCTCTGCACCTTCGTGAAGGACCGGATCACGCCCTGGGCCACCGCCGCCAACGCCACCCGTTCGTGGTTCAGCTGGGTGGTGATCAGCTTCCAGCCCTGGTTCTCGGCGCCGATCCGCATCGTCACCGGGACCCGGACGTCGCGGTAGTACGTGGCGGTCGTGTAGTGCGAGGCGATCGTGTGGATCTTCGTCGCCTCGAAGCCGGGGTCGCTGGTGTCGACCAGCAGGATCGAGATGCCCTTGTGCTTCGGGGCTTCCGGGTCGGTCCGGCAGGCGAGCCACACATACTCGGCAGAGTCTCCGTGCGTGGTGAAGATCTTCTGGCCGTTGACCACATAGGCGCTGCCGTCCTCGGTGCGGACCGCGCGTGTCGTCAGGCTGGCCAGATCGGTCCCGGCGCCGGGTTCGGAGTAGCCGGCCGCGACGTCGATCTCCCCGGCGAGGATCCGCGGCAGGATCAGGTCCTTCTGTTCCTGCGTGCCGAAACGCATAAGCGTCGGCCCCACAGTGTTGAGCGCCACCAAGGGCATCGGACAGCCGGTGCGCGCCGCCTCGTCGAAGAAGATGAACTGCTCCACCGGCGTCAGGCCGCGGCCGCCGTACTCTTTCGGCCATCCGACGCCGAGCCAGCCGTCGGCACCGAGCTTGCGGTGCAGGGTGCGGGCGGTGTCGGTGGCGGTGTCGGGCAGCCGCAGATCGCGGCGGACGTCCTCGGTGACCAGCGCGGCGAAGTAGTCCCGCAGTTCGGCGCGCAGGGCTCGTTGGGCCGGCGTGTAGGCCAGGTGTTCCGGTGGGCGCATGCGGTGGCGTCTCCCGCGGTCGGCGTGATCGGCTGGACAGGCGAGTGCTGAACGCCCCGACCGGAGGCTCGCGGTGGCCCGAGCGCGATCTGAGCACTCGTCAGATTAGAACACGTTCTACTGGATGGCCACACCCGGTTATGGTGGCTGTCATGGAGCGTCCGAGCGGAGTCGGCGAACCCTTCGACGTGATCGTCCTGGCCGGCGGCGGCGCGCGCCGGCTGGGCGGAGCGGACAAACCCGCGCTGGAGGTCGGCGGGGTCAGCCTGCTCGACCGGGTGCTGGCCGCTTGCCGGGGCGCGGCGTCGGTGGCGGTCGTGGGTCCGCCCCGGCAGGTGAGTCGTGCGGTCGTGTTCACCCGCGAGTACCCGCCCGGCGGAGGGCCGGTCCCGGCGCTGACCGCCGGGCTCACCGTCGGTTCGGCCGACCTGGTCGCGGTCTTCGCCGCCGACCTGCCGTTCCTCGACGCGGAGGCCGTCACGGTCCTGCGGCGCTCGTTGACCGCCGACGCAGTGCTCTACACCGATGCCCGGGGCAAGGACCAACTGCTGGCCGCGCTATATCGACGTAACAAACTGGCGGCAGCATTGGAGGCCCTTCCAGAGCTCCGGGGCGCACGGCTGTTCTCGGTCCTCAATGCGCTGGAAGTGACCCGGATCCCGGACACCCGGGGCGCGACTACGGACTGCGACACGTGGGACGCCGTTCACGCGGCCCGCGCACTGGTCGCGACACGACTCGCGACAAAGGCGAAGATGGAGGACATGGACGACAAGAAGCAGCTCGCCGACTGGTGCGCCGCCGCCGCGGCCGAACTCGGGCTGACCGGGCACGAACTCACCGACGCCGACCTGGACGCGATCCTCGCTCTGGCCGGGGTCGCCGCCCACAACGTTCTGCGACCGGCGGCGCCGCTGACCACGTTCCTGGCCGGATACGCGATCGGGTTGCGCAGCTCCACGGACGGCGGGCGCGGCGCCCTGGACGGGCCGATCGCCAAGCTCAGCGCCCTGGCTCAGGCCTGGGATCCGGCGACCGGCACGCCGGCCGGGGCCGGGCGCGGCGGCCCGGCCGGCGCCACGGTCGGCGGCTCGGTGGCCGGGAGCCCGGCCGCCACCCGCGACGCCTCCGCCGGCGCCGCCGTCGGTGGCGCGACCGGTGCCGCGGCCGACAGCCCGGCCGGCGACTCAACGGGATCCGGCGGCCGGTGAGCACGTCCTGGGCCGAGGCCCGCAAGATCGCCGGCACCGCGGCGATCCCCCTGCCCGCCACCCGCGTGCCGATGGGCCAGGCCCGCGGCATGGTGCTGGCCGAATCGCTGTCCGCGCTGGTCGACCTGCCGCCGTTCGCGACCTCCGCGATGGACGGCTGGGCGGTCGCCGGTCCGGCGGCTTGGAAGGTCACCGGCCGGGTGCTGGCCGGCCAGGAGCCCAGCCGGCTCGGCGACGGCGAGGCGGTCGAGATCGCCACCGGGGCGCGGGTGCCCTCCGGGGCGGAGGCGGTTCTGCGCCGCGAACGCGGGTTCGTCGACGCGCACGGCTGGCTGCACGTGGCCGAGAACTCCGAGGCCCACGACCGCGCGGCGGCGGTCGCCGCACCGCAGCGCTCTTATGCGGCGGTCGCCAACGGCGCCACCGCGATGCGGACCCCGCGCGGCACCGAGTTGGGACTCCCGATAGGGACCGACATCCGGCCGCAGGGCCAGGAGTCGCGCCGCGGCGAGACGCTGCTGTCAGCCGGGGCCCGCGTCACCCCCGCGGTCCTGGGCCTGGCCGCCGCCGCCGGCTACGACGACCTGCCGGTCCACGAACGCCCACGGGTCGCACTCGTCGTCATCGGCGACGAGCTGGCCGGGTCCGGCCTGCCCGATGGCGCCCGGATCCGGGACGCGCTCGGCCCGATGTTCACCGCCTGGCTCGAAGCCCTCGGGGTCGAGGTGACGGTGAGCCGGGTCGCCGACGACCCTCGCGACCTGCTCGCCGCCATCGCTTCCTCCCCGGCCGACCTGGTGATCACCACCGGCGGGACGGCGCGCGGCCCGGTGGACCACGTGCACCGGGTGCTGGCCGACCTGGGCGCGCGGCTGGTCGTCGACGGGGTCACGGTCCGGCCCGGGCATCCGATGCTGCTCGCGCAGTACGGCGGTACCAGGCAGCACCGTCGTTTCGTCGCCGGACTGCCCGGCAACCCGCTGGCCGCCGTGGCCGGCTTCGTCACGGTGGTGCGGCCGCTGCTGCGCCAGCTGTCCGGGCTGCCGGACACGTCACACTTCCTGCCGCTCGGAGATGCCGTCGGCACCCACCCGACAGACACTCGACTCGTGCCCGTCTCCGTCACCGACGCCTCCGTGCTCCCCCTGCGGTTCACCGGCCCGGCGATGCTGCGCGGACTCGCGCTGGCCGACGGACTGGCCGTCGTACCGCCGGGAGGAGGGGTGGTCGCCCTCGGCGCCGGGCAGCGGGTGGAGGTGCTGACAGTCTGAGCGAGCACACCACGTACGCCGCGCCGTTCCGCCCGGCGATCGTGCTGCCGCGCGCGGTCCCGGGCCCGCTGTGGGCGGTGCTCAAGCGGGTGCTGCTCGCGCTGGCGATCCTGGTGCTCTCGGCGGTGATCGTCTACCTCGGGCGGGACGGCTACCGGGATTCCTCCGGGAAGCCGATCGGCTGGCTCACAGCCTTCTACTACGCCACGGTGACCCTTTCCACCACCGGCTACGGCGACGTGGTGCCGGTCAGCGACTCGGCCCGGTTGATCAACACCCTCGTCGTGACGCCGCTGCGTGTGATGTTCCTGCTGGTGTTGGTCGGCACGACACTGGAAGTGCTCACCGAGCGGACCCGCAACGTATGGCGGCAGGACAGGTGGAGGTCGAAGGTGCGGGATCACACGGTCGTGGTGGGCTACGGCACCAAGGGCAGCTCCGCGGTGCAGACGCTGCTGAAGAACGGCCATTCCCCGGAGTCGATCGTGGTGGTCGACACCGATCCGGCCCGGATCGCCGAGGCCAACCGGCGCGGCCTGGTCGGCGTGGTCGGCGACGGCAGCCGCAGCGAGGTGCTGGAGCGCGCGGAGATCACCAAGGCCCGGCACGTGGTGATCAGCGCGGCGCGGGACGACACCGCGGTACTGGCCACGCTGACCGTGCGCCGGCTCACCCGGCGGGCCACCATCGTGGCCTCGGTCCGCGAGGCGGAGAACGCCCCGCTGCTGCGCGAGAGCGGCGCCACCTCGGTGGTCACCACCTCCGACACCGCCGGGCAGCTGCTCGGCGTCGCCACCATCAGCCCCAAGGTCAGCCAGGTCGTCCAGGACCTGCTGTCCTACGGCGACGGCCTGGAGCTGCTGGAACGGCCCGCGGACTCGCGCGACGTCGGCAAGGAGCCCAGAGCGGTCAAGGAGCCGGTGCTCGCGGTCATCCGCGGGTCGCGGACCATGCGCTACGACGATGTGGCGATCGGCACCGTCCAGCTCACCGACCGGCTGGTCGTGGTGCGCTCGGTGCCCGACCGCCAGCCGGACCCGGTTCCGCATCGGGACACCGGGTCTGGACGTCCCCCGACGCCTCGCTGAGGGCTCAGTCGAAGTCGTAGCGCCGCCGGCGGCGGCCTCGGGTGCCCAGCCACCAGATGGTCCCCGCGGTGGCCAGAGCGAGGCCGAGAGCCGTCCCGGACACCGCGGGCTTGGCGGCCAGCTCGCCGACCCGGGAGCGCAGCGCCACCGGCTTGTCGAAGACCAGGATCGGCCACTCGCGGGCGGTGGCTTCCTTGCGCAGGGCCCGGTCGGGGTTGACGGCGTAGGGGTGGCCCACCGACTCCAGCATCGGGATGTCAGTCGCCGAGTCGCTGTAGGCGAAGGACCGCTTCAGGTCGTAGCCGCGCTCGGCGGCCAGTTCCATGATCGCCTTGGCCTTGTTCTCGGCGTAGGCGTAGAACTCGATCTCGCCGCTGTACTTGCCGTCCTCGCCGACCGCCATCCGAGTACCGATCGCCAGGTCCGCGCCCAGCATCTCGGCGATCGGCTCCACGACCTCGGACCCGGAGGTGGAGACGATCACCACGTCCCGCCCGGCGGCCTTGTGCTCGGCGATCAGCGCCGCGGCCTCGGAGTAGATCAGCGGATCGATCAGGTCGTGCAAGGTCTCGCCGACGATCTCCTTGACCTGTTCGACGTCCCAGCCGCTGGCCATCGCGGACAGGAACTGCCGCATCCGCTCCATCTGGTCGTGGTCCGCACCGCCGGCCAGATAGACGAACTGCGCATACGCCGTCCGCAGCACAGTGCGCCGGTTGATCAGGCCGCCGTTGTAGAACGACCGGCCGAAGGCGAGGGTGGAGGACTTGGCGATGATCGTCTTGTCCAGGTCGAAGAAGGCCGCCGGACGGCCCGCGCCATCCGCACGTGCGTCCGCATGCTCATCCACACAATCGAGGATAGCGTCGTTGGTAGCGTCTACGCCGACGCGGCTTCAGATGCGCCCTCTGTGACGGCTTTGAAGCGCAGTTGCGCCCGGTCGAGGCGCCCTCTTCAGTCATTCGGCGTAATGGATGAGGGCGGGGTTTGCATTCTGCGAGCCTCGGGTACACCATGGAAGTCACGGATCGTTCGCGACCGTGCTACCACGGCCCGGCTCCTCCCCCCCGAGCCTGGTCGTGGAGAAGACCCCCGCTCTCCCCCCCGGCGGGGGTCTTCACTTTTCCTCTAACGGCGCCGCCCCGTTGCCTGCGATGTCACAGCCGCGCCCCACCCGCTCCCGGGTGGCGGCGGTCCGGCCAGCGGGTCCGCAGGTCGTGATGACAACCGGGTCGCCGCACCGGTCGGGGCCCCGCGCGGGCGCGTCACCCACAGGCCCCGCGACGCCACTCGATGCCCACTCGAATCCCCACATGCGTTCTTCACTTAAGCCCCGCCGGACACAGATCTCGGGCACAGATCTCAGACACAGATCTCAGGCACAGTTCCGACGACCGATGTCCGGATATCCGGACCCCGGTTTGCGCTTCGCTGAGAAATCCACAAGTTCGCCCACGAACTAAGACTCCGCATCCAATAACCGCGTGGCCGCTGCGCCAAACGGGGGATAGCGGTTTTCCCGAACCCGGGTTTATCCACAAGTGCTTCCGGCCGCTCTGGCGCACTCTGCGATTCCTCGGCGACCGTGGGCCGGTGGCCCGCCGACCGAAGGCGGGCCCCGATCCACAGTGGACATCGCCCCGAGGGAGCCGTCATGCCAGAGCCCACGCAGCATCCCGGGTCCGGCCGACCGGGCCGGACCCGCCGCCCGGATCCCGGCGCACGCCCAGGTCAGGGACCCGCCGCGGCCCCGGCGCCGCTGGCCGTGACCGCCGACCCGGCGCTGGCCGAGGCGCTGTTGCGGATCGCCGCCGAGGCCGGGGTGCGGATCGAGATCGTGCCCGGGCCCAGCGCCGCGCGCCGCCGCTGGGCCGTCGCGCCGCTGGTGCTGATCGGCGCGGACCAGACCGGCGAGGTGGCCCGGGCCGGGCTGCCCCGCAGACCGGAGGTCGCGCTGATCGGCCGCGATCTGGACGACGCCTCGGTCTGGCAGCGCGGCAGCGCCGTGGGCGCCGCGCACGTGCTGATCCTGCCGGACTGCGAGCGCTGGCTGGCCGGCATGCTCGCCGAGGCCGACAGCCCGCGCGGGGAGCCCGGGGCGGTGGTCGCCGTGCTGTCCGGGCGCGGCGGCGCCGGCGGCTCGACCCTGGCCGCCGCGCTGGCCCTGGCCGGCACCCGGCGCGGCCTGCGCTCCACCCTGGTCGACCTGGACCCGGCCGGCGGCGGCATCGACCTGCTCTTCGGCCTGGAGACCGAGCCCGGGCCGCGCTGGTCGGAGCTGGCCCAGTGGCGCGACGGCAGGCTGTGCGGCCGTTCCCTGCGTGAGGCGCTGCCGACCTACGCCGCCCACTCCCGGCACGGGCTGGCCGCCGGCCTGGGGTTCACCGAGGAGGGTGCGGATCGGTTGCCGGTGCTGGCCTGGCCGCGGGCCCGGCCCGGCGAGGACGACGGTCCCGGCTGGCTCGGGGCCCGGCCGGGGGTCGCCGAGGACCCCTGGTACGACAGCGGGACGCCGGCGGATCCGGCGAAGGCGGACCCGTGGCTGTCCTCGGACCCGACCGTCCATGGCGCCGACATTTCCGGCGGATCCGGGAATCCCTTGTTCGGCGCCGGAGCCGGGTATGACGGGGCAGTCCCGGACATCGACGACGATCTGTGGTCCGGCGGCGGTTCGCCGAGCCGGAAGGAAACCGCCGGACCGCACCGCGCCGGACGCCGGATCAATGCTGACGGTTCATCAGCGGAATCCCTTTCCCGGGCGAGCGTGATCGCGCTGGAAAACTCTGATTCAGAGGGATCTCGGCAAGCCGGTAGCGGCTCTGCGGTTTCCGGCCGAGTGGACGCCCGGGCGACGGTCGCCGCCCGGCCGCATCGCGGCCTGCCGGTCCTCACATGGCCGCACACCCGCACCGACATCCCGCTGCCCGCGGTCGCCGCCGAGCCGGTGCGCGCGGTGCTGACCGCGTTGGCCCAGGCCGGCGATCTGGTCGTGGTGGATCTGCCGCGAGCCCTGGACGAGGCCGCGACCGAGGCGCTGGCGCTGGCGAACGTGACGCTCATGGTGGTGCCGGCCGAGGTGCGGGCCTCGGCCGCGGCCTCGCAGTTGGCCGCGGCGGTCCGACTGGTCACCGCGGACCTGCGGGTGGTGGTCCGGCTGCCCGCGCCCGGCGGTCTGGAGCCGCTGGACATAACGGATGTGATGGGCGGACTGCCGCTGGCCGGGGTGATCGGCGCGGACCGCCGGCTGTCGGCCGCCGCCGAGCACGGCGAGCCGCCGGGCTCCAGCGCCCGGGGCAGCGTTTCCGCCTTCTGCCGGTCCTTCCTGGACGACCTGTTCGGCCTGCCGTCCGGACGGCGCGGCTCCGAGTCCCGGGCGGCGGCATGAGCATCCCGCCGCCTTCCATGTCATCGCCGCCCATGTCATCGCCCTCGCCCATGTCATCGGGGCCGTTACCCGGAGCCGAGCGGTTGCGGCTGAACGCGGCGCTCGTGGACCGGGTCCGCACCCGGCTGGCCACCCCGCCGGTACGGGTCGACATGCAAGCCATCCTCGCCGCGCTGCGGGCCGAGGGATGCATGCTGGACGGCCGCGATCTGCGCTCGGCCGCCTACCAGGTCCGCTCCGAGCTCACCGGCGCCGGTGTGCTGGACCGGTTCCTGGCCGACCCGGAGGTCACCGACGTCCTGGTCAACGCGCCGGACTCGGTGTGGATCGAGCGGGCCGGAACCTTGAGCCGCGCCGACGTGCGCTTCCCCGACGAGGCCGCGGTACGGCGGCTCGCGCAGCGGCTGGCCGCCCACGCCGGGCGCCGGCTCGACGACGCGGCACCCTGTGTCGACGGCGTCCTGCCCGACGGCGCCCGGCTGCACGCGGTACTGCCTCCGGTGGCCGTGCGCGGAACGCTGATCTCGTTGCGGGTCCCGCCGCGCCGGGCCTTCACCATGGAACGGCTGACCGCCGGGGGACTGACCACCGAACACGGCGCGCGCCTCCTCCAGGCCATCGCCACCGCCCGGCTGTCCTATCTGGTCACCGGCGGCACCGGCAGCGGTAAGACCACCCTGCTCGGCGCGCTACTCGGCCTGGTGCCGGCCGACGAGCGCATCGTGGTGACCGAGGAGTGCGCCGAGGTGGTCGTCGACCATCCGCACGTGGCGCGGCTGCAATGCCGGATCGCCAATCAGGAGAACCGCGGCGCGGTGAACCTGCGGACGTTGGTACGGCAGGCATTGCGGATGCGGCCGGACCGGGTCGTGGTCGGCGAGGTGCGCGGGCCCGAGGTGCTGGAACTGCTGGCCGCGATGAACACCGGGCACGACGGCTGCGCGGCCACCTTGCACGCCAACGGAGTCCAGGACGTCGTGGCCCGGGTCGAAGCCCTCGCCGCACCGGCCGGTTTGTCGCGCAGTGCGCTGCACGCGCAGCTGGCCTCGGCGGTGCAGGCGGTCGTGCATCTGGTGCGAGAGAAGGGAAAACGGCGCCTGGCTTCGATCGGCGTCATCGACCGCGGGTTCGCGCAGACGCGGGTGCTCCCCGCCGTGGACTTCGACGCCGCGGGCACGGCGACGTACGGCGCCGGAGCCGAACGCCTGAGTCGGCTACTGGGCTTGGAGATCCGTGAGACCCCCGACGAACCCTCACCGGAACCGGAGAATCAAGACCCTGATGTCGGGCTGGAACAACTCGACAGTTGGCAGGAGGCCTTGGCCGCGGCCGATCGGCTGTTGCCGGTGCTGAAGAGCGCGCCGGGCGGCGAAGCCGGTCCGGACGAACCGTTCGTCGCCGACTACGGCCCTTCACCGGAACGCAGAGGGGGCCACCGATGAACTCCGCGTTGGCCGGGCTGCTGGCGGCTTCAGCGGTGCTGGCGTTTCCCGGCCCCGGCGCGCGCCGCCGTCTGGAGACCGCGGTACTGGGCCAGCCCAAGGGGCCGAGGTGGCGGTTGCGGCTGTCGGGGGCGTGGCCGACGGCGCTTTCGGCCATCGCGTTGGGCATCCTCAGTTCCCTGTTGGCCCGCTCGACGGTTCTGGCGTTCCTGGTCCCGTTCGGTGCGTGGCGGGCCCATCGGGCATGGACGGCGCACACCGCGCGGCTGGCCGTCGAGCGCCGACGGACCGAGATCATCGAACTCTGCGTCACCATCCGCTCCGAACTGCACGCCGGACGCGAGGCGCGCGAGGCGTTGCGGGACGCGGCCGGCGGCGCATGCCCGGACCTGGCGGTGTATCTCGCCGGACCGCTCAGCACCGGCGACGACGTGGTCACCGTGCTGCGCTCGGCCGCCGCGACCCCGGGCCGCGAGGCCCTGGCCGCGCTGGCCGCGTGCTGGCAGGTCGCCGAGGGCGGCGCCGGGATGACCGCGGCGATCGGGGAGCTGGCCGACGGGCTGCGGGCCGAACGGGCCCAACGCCGGGAGCTGGACGCCGAGCTCGCCGGGATCCGCACCTCGGCCCGGTTACTGGCGCTGCTGCCGGTGGTCGGGCTGGTCATCGGCTCCGGGATGGGGCTCTCGCCGGTCCCCATGCTGCTGCACACCGGGGTCGGCGAGACGTGTCTGGTACTGGGCATCGCGCTCGTGCTCGGCGGCGTGCTGTGGATGGACCGCATCGCGCGCTCGGCGGAGGCGCTGTCGTGAACGTCCTGGGCGTCGCGTTCACCGGGATCGCGGCCGGCGTGTCGGCGGGCTTGTCAGTGCTGTGCTGGCCACAGCGCCAGCAGAACCGCCCGGCCCGACGCCTGGCCTTCCTGGCCGCACCAGAGGGCGCGACGGATCCGGCGCACACCCGGCCCTGGTCCGGGTTTCTCAAACGGCTGAGACACAACCCCTGGAGCGCGGCCCGCCGAAGGACGCAGCAAGGCCAGGCGACGGCCCGCATCTGCCCGGTAGCCGCTGACCTGCTGGCCGCATGCCTCGCCTCCGGCGCCGATCCGTTGCGCGCCGCCGAGGTCGTGGCCTACTGCCTGCGCCCTGCCGGCCGGCTCACCACCCTCGGCGAGCACGCGGCGGCCGAGCTGGCCGACCGCTTCCAGGAGGTCGCGCACCTGCTCCGGCTCGGCGGCAACCCGATCACCACCTGGCGCGTGGTGGCCGGCGAGCCCGGACTGCGCCCGGTCGCCGAAGCCATCGGCCGGGCCGGCTTGTCCGGCGCCCCACCGGTCGCCACGATCCGCGCCTGCGCGACAGATCTCCGCAAGGAACGCCATGCCGCGAGCACGGCGGCCGCCCGCCGAGCCGGAGTGCGCGGCGTCGCACCACTGGCCGGCTGCTTCCTGCCCGCCTTCGTCCTGATCGGAGTCATCCCCATCGCCCTGGGCCTGGCCCACCACCTGCTCTGACCGACCGGCAGCACGACAGAAAGACAGAACCATGCGACACACCCTGCGACGCCTCAGGCGCGACGACGGCATGTCCACCGTCGAGTACACCCTCGGCACCCTCGCCGCCTGCGCCTTCGCCGTGATCCTGTACAAGGTGATCACCAGCCCGATGGTCCAGGACGGCCTCACCGCCGTCCTGCGCAAAGCCATGAACACGGCCTTCTGATGCCCGGCCGAAGACCCCCCGACGCCGGCTACGCGACAGTCGAGGCGGCCCTGGCCATCCCCAGCCTGCTGCTCCTCACCCTGGCGCTCGCCGGCGTCCTGGCCGGCATGGCGACCCAGATCCGCTGCGTCGACGCCGCCCGCCTCGCGGCCCGAGCCACGGCCCGCGGCGAGTCGCCCGCAGAAGTCCAAGCCGCCGTCACCCGCGCCGCCCCCGACAGCTCGGTGCACATCACCACCGAGAACGGCCTGATCCACGTCTCGGTCTCAGCGCCAGTGGCCGCGGTGCCGCTGCTGCACGCCTTCACCGTGCACGCCGAGGCCTACGAGGCAGATGAGGCCACGACAGAAAGCGAGGACCCCGGCACCGACCCGAGCCCATGACCAGATCCGCATCCCGGTCCAGGCACCCAATAGCTGGTGCTCGCAAGAACCCGGCAGGCCACTCGCCGAAAAGCCAGGATTCCCATGCCGACCCGAGCCCATGACCAGATCCGCGTCTCGGTCCAGGCACTGATAGCTGGCGCTCGCAAATGGCCCAGAGGCCGCTCACCGAAAGCGAGGACTCCCATGCCGACCCGAGCCCGTGACCGCGGCTCGGCCACGATCTACGCCGCGCTCCTAGCCAGTCTGCTGACCGCCCTCGCCGGGGCCGTGCTCGCCTTCGGGTCCGCGGTTCTCGCCCGGCATCGCGCTGGGGCCGCCGCCGATCTCGCGGCGTTGAGTGCCGCTGTCCATGCCGATACCGGGGCGCCCTGTGACTGGGCGCGGCGGGTGGCTGTCGCGCAGCGGGTACGGCTGGTCCGATGCGCTTGCGACGGTCCGGTTTGTCTTGTCAGCGCCGCCGCCGGGACGCCATGGGGTGCCGCGACCGTGACGAGTCGAGCCGGTCCGGCCGACGACCCGCTCGGGTCGGATGTCGTCGCCGCCGGTGTCACCGTCGGCGCCGAGCGGCGGCAAGGTGCGCAAGCGAATCCCGCCCGGCATCGCCGCGCGCCCCTCGCTGCCCGAGCGCCGCCCCAGCACGCCCCAGTCGTTCCAGCCGGCCCAGCCGTCGTCGTCGGTGTCGCTCTCGGTGAAGCCCAGCCAGTCGGAGGCACGGCGGCTGCGGCGGGCCGCGAGTTGGGCACAGCGCTCGCCGGAGCGGTGCATGCCGACCCGCAGCAGCCATAGGGCGATCACGAAGACCCAGCCGAATATCGCGCCGGTCAGGAAGACCTGGGCCGTGGTGGTCTGAACGCCGACTCCCAGGAAGGTCAGGTGGTCGTCGGCGGTGCTGGAGGCGGCCACGCCGGTAGCGATCATGACCACGAGGCCGATCAGGCCCAGCGCGACGGCGATCATGGGCGGAACGCCTTTCGGGTGGGTGGTCGGGTCCGCGCCGGTCGGCGGCTCAGGATCGGCGGCTCAGGGCCGGCGGCTGGCCGGGGACTCAGGGCCAGCGGTTGGCCGGGGACTCGCGGCGGCCGGGGTCCATGGCGCTGTCGTCGGTCGCACCGCGGCGGTCGCCCTCCTGCCAGCGGCCGACCGGCTCGACGTCGCTGTCCGAGTCGAGGATCCAGACGCTGTCGGCGCCGGTGCGGGAGCGTCGCCACCACAGCAGGCCGACCGCGCCCAGGGCGCCGATGGCCATCAGGCCCAGTGGTGCCCGGCCACGGCGGGCGGCGGTCACCGCGACCGGCATGACCGCGGCCACCCGGGACATCGGCGAGGGCTGGGGCGCGCCGTGCAGCACGACCTGCCAGGCCGCGCCGCCGCGGGATGCGGCCTCGGAGGCCACCGGGCGGGCGCGCTCGGCCAGCACCGCGGCGGCGATCGACGCGCGGTCGGCCACCTGGTGCGCGACCACCGTGGCCCGCCCGGCGACCTGCTGAGCGGTGTCCTGTGCGACGCCGGCGGCGTTGGCCGCCGCGGACTGGGCGGTCCCGGCCACGCCGGAGACCGAGTTGGCGGCGCCAGAGGTCCGGTCGCGCACGGCACAGCGCACGCGCTCCAGACGGCTCTGCGGCTCTTCGTGGCTGAACGGCATCCTCATCCTCGCCTCTCCCTTACTTCACCTGTTCACCGCTGCCGGCGGCCCCGCCGGGCAGCGCCGCCGGAAGCAGGGTCGACCTGGCAAGCGGCTCGAAGTCGTGCCTGCCCGGCCCACCCTTCGGACAATCTCACTCAGGGCCATTGGGGCTACCCGGAGAGCGAGCGTGCTTCCGTGCAAGGATGGAGAGCGTCCATACGAGAGAAACCGAAAGGCAACAGACTGTGGCCGAGAACCTGTACGCCACCATCAAGACCAACCACGGCGATATCGTCGTGCGGTTGCTTCCGGACTACGCGCCGAAGACCGTGGCCAATTTCGTGGGTCTGGCGGAGGGGACCCGGGAGTGGACGCACCCGGAGACCAACGAGAAGTCGACCAAGCCGCTGTACGACGGCACCGTCTTCCACCGGATCATCCCGCAGTTCATGATCCAGGGCGGTGACCCGCTGGGCCAGGGCTTCGGCGGCCCGGGCTACGTCTTCGACGACGAGCCGCACCCGGACCAGAACTTCAACGACCGCGACTACCTGCTGGCCATGGCCAACGCGGGCATCCGCAACGGCCGGGGGACCAACGGCTCGCAGTTCTTCATCACCGTGCCGACCCCGCGCCGGCCGACCCACCTGAACGGCAAGCACACGATCTTCGGTGAGGTCGTGGATGAGGGCAGCCGCAAGATCGTGGACCAGATCGCGGCCGTCCCCACCGGGGCTCAGGACCGCCCGCTGGAGCCGGTGGTCATCGAGTCGGTCACGATCGAGCGTCGCGAAGGCTGAGCCTGCCGCGCGGGGCCGGAGGAAACTCCGTGCCCCGCGTGTTCGTTTCCTCTACATTCGAACCGGCCGATCGATACCGGAACCCGTGGCAGAAGGATCACCGTGACGATGCCGCCAGGCAGCCCAGGCAGCCCCTCCGCGCCAGCGCCCGACCTCCAAGCCTGCTACCGGCATCCGGGGCGGGAGGCGCAGATCCGCTGTACCCGCTGTGAGCGCCGGATCTGCCCGGAGTGCATGGTGCCGGCCTCGGTCGGGTTCCAGTGCCCGGACTGCGTGCGCGGCGGCAACCAGCAGGTGCCCAAGGCCCGGTCCCCGTTCGGGGCGGTGCTGCGGCCCCGGGTGGTGCCGGTGGTCACCTACAGCCTGATCGCGCTGAACTTCGTGATGTTCGGCCTGCAGCACATCATCGGCAGCTCGCAGATCGGCGTGGGCGACGGCCAGGTGGCCCAGGTGAACACCCTGGACATGCGGCTGGAGCTGATCGCCAAGGGCACCTGGGTGGACGGCCAGCCGATAGGCGTCGCCAACGGCGAGTGGTACCGGCTGTTCACCTCGATGTTCCTGCACGCGAACCTGATACACATCGCCTCGAACATGATCTCGCTGTTCTTCATCGGCCCGATGCTGGAGGCGATGCTCGGCCGGCTCCGGTTCCTGCTGGTCTACCTGGTCGGCGGGCTGGCCGGGGCGGTGACGTCCTACTGGTTCATGACCCCGCTGAGCCCGGCCAGCCTGGGCGCCTCCGGCGCGATCTCGGCGGTCTTCGGCTGCCTGGTGGTGATCGGGCTGCGGCGCAAGATCCTGGACCCCGGGATGATCGTGGTGGTGCTGATCATCAACATCGTGATCCCGTTGCAGGACACCAACATCGACTGGCGCGACCACGTCGGCGGCGTGGTGGCCGGCGCGCTGATCGGCGCGGTCTACGCCTTCGCCCCGGAGCTGATCCGGGCCCTCGGGCGCGCCGGGGCGCCCCGTGAGCAGCAGGTGCGGCTGCTCAACGGGCTCGGCTTCGGCACCATGGCGCTGGTGCTGGCGCTGGCGATAGCCGGGACGGCCGTCCACACCGCACACCTGAACGACCCGGCGAACCGTACGCGCACTGTTGACGGCGCGGCGTACTCACCCGGTCTGACCAGGGTCGTCACCGACATCCCGGCAAGTTATCCACAGGCTTCCGGCACTTATCCACACTGGGGATAAGCCTGTGGATGTTGTGTTAGGAAGCGGTCGGGCACAGTCGGTGACGCCGAGGACCTAATGCGGGGCCGGGACGCTACTTCCACTTCATCGACGTGATGAATCCGGCGATGATCAGGCCGAAGCCGACGGCCATGTTCCAGCCGTGCAGGGCCGACACCGGATACGTCATGTTCGACAGGTAGTAGATGACTATCCACAGCAGGCCGAGCAGGAAACACCCGACCATCAGCGGCAGTACCACCCGGTTCCCGGTGTCCAGCTTGATCGGCTGCCTCTTGTCCGGCGGCGGGGTGTACGCGGCCTTCTTGCGGACCTTCGACTCGGGCACGGTTCACTCCTGGATTGCTCGGCTGCTGTGCGGCCTCGATCGGGCATGCGACAGTGTGCGTCCGATAGCGTATCCGCCATGGCGTCAGGGCGCGATCAGCTGGACGAACCCGTATCCGCGGCCGACCCGGAGCCGGGTCCGGACACCGCCGCGCGGAAGGCCGGCCGACCCCGCTCCCGGGTGGTCTGGCACACCGGGGTGGTCCTGGTGTTCGCCCTCGCCGGAGCGCTGTTCCTGACCGCCCGGGACACCGCGAACGGCCAGGGCGACATCCGTCCAGACCGGGGAGCCCAGCTCTCCGACGTGATCCGAGCCCAGAACACGCACAACCAACAGCTTACCGAGCAGGTCGCGGCCCAGCGCGCGGACCAGGACGCGCTGACCCGCGCCCAGAGCGCCGACGCCCGGGTCAAGGCGGTCCAGGACCAGGTGGACGCGCTGTCCGGCCCGGTGGCCCTGACCCCGGTCAGCGGCTCGGCCCTGGCCGTGACCCTCAACGACGCCCCGCCGAACGCCCAGCCGGCCGCCGGGGCCCCCGCGGCCCAGCCGGACTGGCTGATCATCCACCAGCAGGACGTGCAGGCGGTGGTGAACGCGCTGTGGGCCGGCGGCGCGACCGGGATCCAGTTGATGGACCAGCGCCTGGCGCCCACCTCCGCGGTGCGCTGCGTCGGGAACACCCTGCTGCTGCAAGGCCGCGTCTACTCCCCGCCCTACGTGATCACCGCGGTCGGCGATCCGACCAAGTTGCGGGCGTCGCTGCTGGCCGCCCCGGCCGTGCAGACGTATCTGGAGTACGTCAGCGCCTACGGCCTCGGCTGGGACGTGAAGGCGCGCGATCGAGTGACGCTCCCGGGCTACACCGGGCCGCTGGACGTGTCGTTCGCGTCCGTGGCGCCGTGATGCCGACAAACTGGCGGAATGTGGGCTGAACGTACGCGAACGACCATCCGATCGCTCGGGGAGATCCTGATCACGCTCGGCGTCGTGCTCTTCCTGTTCTGCGCCTACCAGCTCTTCTACACCAACGTGGTCGCCGACGAGGCGATGAAGTCCGAGGTCTCGGACCTGCACAAGCAGTGGGCCCAGCCGCCGGCCGCGCGCTCGGCCAAGCCGGCCGCCGACCCCTTCGACACCGCCGACAGCCAGGGCCGCACTGGCACGGCGTTCGCGATCCTGCACATCCCGAGGCTCGGCGACAAGTCGATCCCGGTCCTGCAGGGCACCACCTTGGACCTGCTGGGCCGCGGCGTCGGCCACTACAAGGACTCGGCGCTGCCCGGCCAGATCGGCAACTTCGCGGTCGCCGGACACCGCAAGACCCACGGCGAACCGTTCCGCTACCTCGACGAGATGCGGGCCGGCGACCTGATCGTCGTGGAGACCGCCCAGACCTGGTACACCTACCGCGAAGACCGCGACCCGTTCATCGTCGAGCCGACCGACCTCGGCGTCGTCGCCCCGGTCCCGAACGAGCCGGGTGTCAAGCCCGACCAGAAACTGATCACGCTGACCACCTGCAACCCCTGGTGGGCCTCCACCCAGCGGATGATCGTCATCGGGACACTGATCGCCGAGCGGCCGCGCGCCCAGGGCGAGCCCCCGGCGTTGACCGTGAACGCCCCCAAGTTCCAATAAGACTCTGGTAAAACCTCATAGAGACCTCTATAGAGAAGTCTGTAGAGAAGAGGAGCAGGCGATGTACGCGTTTCTGTGGCGGCACCTTCCAGGACCCGTCTATGTGAAGTTGCTCGTCGCCCTGGCCGTGGCGGCCGTGATCGTGGTGCTCCTGTTCGGCTGGATCTTCCCGTGGGTCGAGCCGCTGATGCCGTTCAGCGGCAACACCGTCTCGCAGTAGCGGCTCCCCGCGGCCGGTAGGCTCGCGGCATGGCAGCGCGGATCCTCGTCGTCGACAACTACGACAGCTTCGTCTACAACCTCGTCCAGTACCTGTACCAGCTCGGCGCGCAGTGCGAGGTGGTGCGCAACGACGCGATCGGCGTCGAGGCCGCGCACGACTACGACGGCGTCCTGCTCTCGCCCGGCCCCGGGACACCCGAGGAAGCCGGCATCTGCATCAAGATGGTCGGGTACGCCGAGCAGCACCGGATCCCGGTCTTCGGCGTCTGCCTGGGCCTACAGTCGATCGCCGTCGCGCACGGCGCCGTGGTCGGCCGGGCCCCGGAACTGCTGCACGGCAAGACCAGCACGGTGACCCACGACGGCCAAGGTGTCTTCCAGGGCCTCCCGGACCCGTTCACAGCCACCCGCTACCACTCCCTGGCCATAGAGCCGGAGACGCTGCCGGCGGACCTGTCCGTGACCGCGCGCACCGACTCCGGCGTCATCATGGGCGTCCGGCACCGCGAACTGCCGGTAGAGGCGGTGCAGTTCCATCCCGAGTCGGTCCTCACCGAAGGCGGGCACCGGATGCTGGCGAACTGGCTCACCGTATGCGGCGACGCCGGAGCGGTCGAGCGGTCGGCGGGCCTGGCCCCCGTGGTGATTGGCGCGGCTAACTGAGGGCTGCGCTATAGCGTTTTCCCCTATAGCGGACAACACGAAGCCCCGCACGGAAGGTTCCGTGCGGGGCTTCGCTATAGAGCGGATCGCTCAGTTACCTCCGTGCCCCTTCGAACTCGTCGGGGAGCTCGGGCACAGCGCCGGGTCGAGGATGCAGGCCATGCTGTTGGTCGGGTTCGGGTTGCCCGGCCCGGACGACGTCGTCGACGTCGGGTTGCCGCTCGGCTGGCAGTTCGGGTCCTGCGTCGGGTCACACGTCTGCTGCTGGGAGCTGGACGGAGTGCTCGGCGGCAGCGGCGGCGCGTAGTACACCACGATCGGCGTGTCGGCGGTGAACGAACCGTCCCCCACGCTGAGCTTGGTCACGTTGCCGGGCTGCTGGCCGTCGGCCGAGTTGTCCTGCTGCGGGGTGACCTTGGTGAAGCCCAGCCCCTCGATCTGGCTCACGACGCCGCCGTACGGCTGCCCGACGTAGCCGCCGCTGGCCCCGTTCAGCGGGATCGTCTTCTTGCCGGTGGAGACGATCCACCCGATCTGGACCTTGCTGACGTCGGCGACCTGCGTACCGTCGAGGAACGCGTTGCCGTTGTTCGCGTCGATCACATCGATGATGTTGCCGGACGGAACGGTATCGCTGGACGCCTGCGAGATCACCGGATTGTCCAGATTGAAATGGGCACCGGCCAGGTAGTTCTTCAGAGCGTCCTGGTTCCACGTGTTCAGAATGGCCTTCGTCGGCACCTTGCCCGTCTGCGGGCCCAGCGACAGGCAGTAGGTGATCGTCCCGGGCCTCTGGTAGCTGTTGGCCGCCGGGCTCTGGGCGATGATCGTCCCGGTCCCGCCCTGATGCAGGTCCGTCCCGGGCGGGCAGTCCTTGCCGTTGCCGGTGAGTGAGTACCCGGCGTACTCCGGCTTGGCCAGCATCTGCTGCGCCTGGTTGACGTTGGTGATCCCGACGCCGAAGTCCGGCACCGCCTTGGAACTGGTGTTGCCGCCGGACTTCAGCAGCGACTTGGCCAGCAGGACCGCGGCGATCACCGCGGCGATGCCGGCGATGGCCAAGATGATGTACCCGGTCTTGCCGCTCTTCTCCGGCTCCGGGGGGCGGCGCGACTCTGGACGGCGCGGCGGGCCCGCCGGCGGACGGCCGCCGTCCAGGTATTCCTCGTCCTCGTAGCGCGGCGTCGCCGGCGGCTGATAGCCGGTCTGCGCGTCGACCGCGGGCATGGCCCGGGTCTGGCCCACCGCGGCCGCGGCACCGACCTGGCGCGGGTCCAGCCGCTGGGTCGGCATGTTCGCCGCGCCCAGCACCGCGGTCTGCGCGTCGGTCGGCCGGCCGTCCAGCACCCGCTCGATGTCGGCGCGCATCTCGGTGGCCGACTGGTAGCGCTGGTCGGCGGACTTGGCCAGCGACTTGAGCACCACCGCGTCGATCGCCGGGCTCACCTCGGGGTCGTACGAGGACGGCGGCTGCGGCTCCTCGCGCACGTGCTGGTATGCCACCGCCACCGGGGAGTCGCCGACGAACGGCGGCCGGCCGGTGAGCAGTTCGTACATCAGGCAGCCGGTGGAGTACAGGTCGCTGCGGGCGTCCACGGTCTCGCCCTTGGCCTGCTCCGGCGACAGGTACTGCGCGGTGCCGATGACCGCGGCGGTCTGCGTCATCGTCATGCCGTTGTCGGCCATGGCCCGGGCGATGCCGAAGTCCATCACCTTCACGGTGCCGGCCCGGGTCAGCATGATGTTCGCCGGCTTGATGTCGCGGTGGATGATGCCGTTGCGGTGCGAGTAGTCCAGGGCCTGCAGCACGCCGGCGGTGATCTCCAGGGCCCGCTCGGGCAGCAGCCGGCGGCCGGAGTGCAGCAGGTCGCGCAGCGTGGAGCCGTCGGCGTACTCCATCACGATGTAGGGGACCGAGACGCTGGCCTCGAAGTCCTCGCCGGTGTCGTAGATCGCCACGATCGCCGGGTGGTTCAGGGAGGCCGCCGACTGGGCCTCGCGGCGGAACCGCGCCTGGAACGTGGGGTCCCGGGACAGGTCCGCGCGCAGGGTCTTCACGGCCACCGTGCGGCCCAGCCGGGTGTCGCGGGCCATGAAGACCTCGGCCATCCCGCCTCGGCCCAGCACGGAGCCCAGCTCGTACCTGCCGCCGAGCCGCCGCGGCTGTTCCGCCCCGGGGTAGGTTCCGGACATCTCATCGCTCCAGCTCATCGATCACCGCCCGAAGGCGGCGGTCTGACATCGTCTCAGTCGAAAACTTGCTTCCGGCAGTATCCCCCGAACCGGGTCCGGCGCCAGTCCACGCGCCGCCGATCTCCGAGGACCGGCTCCCCGCTACCCGGGGCCGCCGGTCCGACACCCGCCCGGCCCGGGGCGGATCCCCGCCCTGTCAGCTCACGCCGAGTGCCGCCTTCATCACCGCCGCGGCCACCGGGCCGGCATAGCCGGCGCCGGAGACGTTGTCGCGGACGGCGGGATTGTCGGTCTGGACCATCACCGCCACCGCGACGTGCTTGCCGTTGGCGCTGCCGTAGCAGATGAACCAGGCCAGCGGGTTCTGGCCCTGGCCACGCTGGGCGGTACCGGTCTTGGCGCCCATCCCCACGCCGGCGACCGCGTCAGGCTGCGCGGTGCCGTCGGCGACGACGCCCTTCATCATGTCGTCCAGGGTGGCCGCGGTGGACGGCTGCATGGCCTGGCTGAGTTCGTGCTGGTGGTCCGTGCCCTTGTAGGTCACGTGACCGTTCGGCGCGGTCTCCTTGTCCACCAGATAGGGCTGCATGATGACGCCGCCGTTGGCGACCGCCGCCGCGATCATCGCCGCCTGCAGCGGGGTGGCCTGCGTGCCGTTCTGCCCGACCGAGTCCTGGGCCAGGGCGACCGCGTCGCTGCCGATCTGGTTGGCGGCAGGGTAGTTGGACTGCGCCACCGACAGCGGGATCTTCAAGCTGGGGTTGTTGAACCCGAACTTCTGCGCGTACTCGGCCATAGTCGGCGCGCCGAGCTGGTCGGCGACCCAGCCGTAGACGGAGTTGCAGGACTGCTCGAGCGCGGTCTTCAGGTCGTTGGCCGGGCAGGCGACGCCGTTCTCATTGATCAGCTGGTTGGCCGAGCCGGGCCAGGTCAGCGGCCCGGTCGGGGCCTGGGTCGCGCCGGTCTCGGTGAACTTGCCGGATTCCAGCGCGGCCGTCGCCGTGACGATCTTGAAGATCGAGCCGGGCGGGTAGTTCTCCTGGATCGCGTGGTTCAGGTTCGGCTTGGTCTTGTCGTTGGCCAGCGCGTTGGCCGCGGGAGTGGAGATGTCGGAGTTGTTGGACGAGATCCCGTTCGGGTCGAAGGTCGGGTTGGAGTACATCGCCAGGATCGCACCGGTGGTCGGGTCCAGAGCCACCACCGAGCCGATCTTTTTGGTCATCTGGGTGATCGCCGTCTGCTGCACCGAGTTCTCAAGCGTCAGCTGGACGTCGCCGCCCTTCTTGGACTTGCCGGTCAGCGTGTCCATGAAGTTGGCCACGGACTCGGAGCTGTCCGTGCCCTTCAGGTAGCCGTCCAGGACGGACTCTATGTCGGTGGAGCCGTAGCCGATCGACTTGTAGCCGGTGATGTTGCCGTACTGCGACTTGAGCGGGTACTGGCGCTGGTACTTGTACAACAGACCGCCGGAGGGGACCGAGTTGGCGATGACGGTGCCGTCCGCGGTGAGGATCTGGCCGCGCGGGTAGGCGAAGGCGTCGTAGACGTTCCGCTTGTTGCCGACCCGCGACTTGTAGCTGTCGGCGTTCACCACCTGTAGGTAGTTGGAGCTGACCAACAGGCTGGCGATGAGCAGGAAGCAGAAGATGGCCACCCGCCTGATCGGCTGGTTCACGGTCCGTACCTCCGCTCCGACGGACTCGGCCGGCCCGGCGCGTCACCCGGGTTCGCACCGGGTGCCGGGGTCTGCCGCGTCCGTACGTCGTCTTCTTCGTCTTCGAATACCGGGGTATAGGACTCAGTCGGACCCTGTTCCGGTTCCGAGTTCGGCCCGGGTGTGGTCTGGATCGCTTGTGTCGCTTCCCCTGCGCGCATCATCGTCTGCTCTCCGTAACCGCGCGGCTGGGCGGGCACGGCCTGCGTCGGATCCCCGGCACCGGCCGATCCGGCGGCACCGGCCGGCCGCACCGGCATCGCCTGCGTGGCCTCGGCGGCGCCGGGTGGCGTCGGATCGCCGGGCCCGCCGGGACCCCCTGGCCCGCCTGGATCCGACAGGCCGGTCTGGCCCAATCCGCTCTGCCCGAGCCCGGGCTGAGCCAACGGATGCGGACGGGGCGGACCGTCAGGACCCTGCGGCGCCGCCGGCTGGGCGTGCCGCCCCTGCACCGCGTTCGAGGGCATCCGCTGGGCGGCCGCCAGGCGCATCGCCCGCAGCTCGTCGTCGGACAGCGGGATGGCCGGCGGCAGCGGACGCCGCGCGGAGTCCGACAGCCGGATGAGCAAGGCGACCACGACCCAGTTCGCCACCAGCGCCGAACCACCGGCGGCCAGGAACGGCATCGGCAGACCGGTCAGCGGGATGACCCGCATGACACCGCCGGCGGTGATGAACACCTGCAGGGCGAAGGTCACGGACAGACCGGCCGCCAGCAGCTTGCCGTAGTTGTCGCGGATCAGCAGCGCGGTCTTGAAGCCGCGCATCACGAACAGCGTGTAGACCATCATCAGCGCGAACAGCCCGACCATGCCGAGCTCTTCACCGACCGTCACCAGGATGAAGTCCGCGTTCTTGGCGAAGCCGACCAGCCACGGCCGGCCCTGGTCCAGGCCCTTGCCGAAGATGCCGCCGGTGGCGAAGCCGTAGATGGACTGCGAGATCTGGTCCGAGGGGCAGTTCTTCCCGTTCGCGGCGGCGCAGATCTCGCCGTTGAACGGGTGCAGCCAGTTGTTCACGCGCTGCTGGACGTGCGGGACCGTCTCGGCGATGAACACGGCGCCGCCGATGAACGCGGTGACACCGAAGACCAGCCACGAGGTCCGTTCGGTCGCGATGTACAGCAGCACCACGAAGGCGCCGAAGAACATCAGCGAGACACCGAGGTCGGTCTCGAAGACCAGGATGAGCATCGCCAGGACCCAGCAGACCGCGATCGGGCCCATGTCCCTGCCGCGCGGGATGTTCAGGCCGAACACCCGGCGCGAGGCCACCCGCAGCGCGTCGCGCTTGGCCATCAGGAACGCCGCGAAGAACGACACCAGCAGCAGCTTGCCGAACTCGGCCGGCTGGATCGACACCCCTCCCGGGAAGCGGATCCAGCTCTTGGCGCCGTTCGCGCTGGAGATCGAGGCCGGCAGCACGGCCGGGACCGCGACCAGGAACAGGCCGGCGACCATCGAGATGTAGGCGTAGCGCTGAAGGATCCGGTGGTCCTTGATCATCAGCAGGACGCCAGCCAGGGCGATGATGCCCAGCGCGGTGAACATCAGCTGGTTGGTCGTGGAGCCGGTCGGCGCGGTGTGGTACTTCACCGGGTCGACCTTGTGCAGCGCGACGAAGGTCTCGGAGTCGTAGATGTCCAGGCGGTGGATCAGGACCAGGCCGATACCGTTGAGGAAGATCGCCAGCGGCAGGAAGAGCGGGTCGGCGTAGGGCGCGGCGTAGCGGATCAGCAGGTTGGCGACCACCACGACCGCCGCCAGGCCCGCGCCGTAGCCCCACATACCGGCCGGCAGCTTGCCGTTGTCGGCCAGGCCCACGTTGGCGTACGCGAACATGGCGATCGCCACCGCGAACAAGCTGAGCAGCAGCTCGGTGTTGCGGCGTTTGGGGACCAGTGGTTCTTCGGGCCGGGGTGGGGCGGCTGACATCGACGACACTACTAAGGACCGTCCGTTGTTCCGGCGCAGTACGCCTTTCGGGGGTCGTCAGTCGGCTGTGACACGGCCGACGGCGACGACGTGGGATTCTGCGGGAGCGGTGAACCCTGCTCGCCGCTGGAGCTGCCGGTCGGGATGTCGGCCGGCGGCGTGGGGACCGGCGCGTTGGAGCTCGGGCCGTTGGCCAGCGGGGCACCGTCCCGGGAGGCCGGCGAGGACGGAGTGAGGTTCTTCTGCTGTGGCAGCGTGGTACCGGCCGGTCGGCCGGTCACCGCCTGCGACTGCACCTGCTGGCCGGCCGGCGGCTGGTTGTGCCGGTAGTCCGCACAGGACTTGGCGGCCGACCGGTACTGCTCCAGGAAGGCCAGCGCGGCGCCCTTGGAGCCGAAAGACTGGGTGTTGAGCAGGTCCGCGCGCTTGCTCTCCGGCACCGAGGCGATCCACAGCGGGCCCTCGGTCATCGACTGCTTCGACGCGGCGAACGACAGCTGCGACATGCCCTGGTAGAGCAGCACCTGCTGCTTGTCCGCGGACGGCGTCACGTAGTACTGCCCCTGGCTGTACACGTAGGCGCCACCCGCGGCGGCGGCCAGCACCACGACCACGGCCCCGGTGATGAGCAGCCCCTTCTTGCTCCGCTTTCCGGCGGCGGCACCGCCGGGGCCGGCGGGCATCCCCTCCGGTCCGCCGAACGCCCCACCGGGCCCGCCGGGGGAGCCGGGCTGCGGGGTCTGCGCACCGGGCATCATGGCGCGCTGCCCGGGCACCGACTCGGTCTCCATGGTCTGCGCCGCCGGGTCGAACTGCGGCGACGCGGTGGCCACCGGTCCGCCCGGGTGCTCGGCGGCCAGCTGCTGGTTCTGCTGGCTCTGCTGGTTGCGGCGGGACCGCAGCCGCGCGGCTCGGCCGGCCGGATGGTTCTGCGGGAAGTCGTCCTGCTGACCGCCGCCCTGGCCCGGACCGCCGGTCGCCGGGGTGCTGAACTGGGGGAGCTGGTCCACTCCCTCACTGGCCGCGCCGACCACGACCGGGGTCAGCGAGCCCAGCATCTGGGTGGCCTCGTTCGGGCTGGCCCCCGGGATGGTCCCGTCGTCGATGGTGTCGGCGACGATGCAGGTGATGTTGTCCGGGCCGCCGGCCCGCAGCGCCAGCTCGATCAGCGCGTCCACGGCCTGCTGCGGGTCCAGGTAGGCGGCCAGGGTCTCGGCCAGAGTTTCTTGTGAGACAAAGCCTGACAAGCCGTCAGAACACAGCAGGTAGCGATCGCCGGGGTAGGCGTCGAAGGTGCCGATGTCCGCCTCGACCTGGGTGCGGCCGTCCAGGACCCGCATCAGCAGGGAGCGCTGCGGGTGGTGGCCCGCCTCCTCCTCGGTGATCCGGCCCTCGTCGATCAGCCGCTGCACCCAGGTGTGGTCGGCGGTCATCTGCTCCAGCAGGCCCTCGCGCAGCCGGTAGGCCCGGGAGTCGCCGACGTGCACCATGCCGAACCGGCCGCCGGACCACAGCATCGCGGTCAGCGTGGTGCCCATGCCCTCCAGCTCGGGGCGCTCGGCCACGATCGCCCGCAGCCGCTCGTTGGCCGCCACCACCGCGCCGCCCAGCAGCGCCAGATCGGGCTCGCCGAGCGTCGGGTCGGGGGCCGAGTGCGGGTGGCCGGACTCGCGGGCGGCCAGGTCGTGCTGGGAGATGTGCAGGGTCTGCTCGTTCTCCGGCACGCCCTGGTCCCCCGGCGCCGGTGCCCCGGGCCCCGGTTGACCGCCCCGCGGCATGGCGGGCAGCTCGCCGGAGCTCGACAGCGCCTCCAGGCCGACCTCGCCGCCTGGCGCGTCCAGCCGCGAGACCGTCGTCATCACGACCGCGCTGGCCAGCTCACCGGCGGCGGCGCCGCCCATGCCGTCGGCGATCGCCAGCAGGCGCGGGCCGGCGTAACCGGAGTCCTCGTTGCCCTCCCGGATCAGCCCGACATGGGAGCGGATCGCGTACCTGAGCACAAGAGCCATCTGGCACCTCTCCTTATCCCTAAGCGCGCAACTCGAGCACGGTCTTGCCGATGCGGATCGGGACACCGATCTGTGCCACGGTCGGCGCGTTCAGCTTCGTCTGCCCGAGGAAGGTGCCGTTGGTGGAGCCCAGGTCTTCGACTATCCACTGCCCGGAGGCATCCGGGTAGAGCCGGGCATGCCGGCTGGAGGCGTAGTCGTCGTCCAGCACGATGGTCGAGTCGTGGGCCCGCCCCATCGTGACCTGTTGCCCGCTGGTGATGTTCACCGTGGTGCCGGCCAGCGAGCCGCCGACCACCACCAACCGGGTGGGCTGTGGCGGGCCGCTGCGGCGGGCGCCTGGGTTGTAGGGCGCGCGGGCGGCGCCGCGCGCGGCCACCTGCTGGGTCGAGGCGGCGGCCGCCTTGGCTGCCTTGGCCTGCTGGCGCTTGCTCGTCCGGGAACCGTAGAGGTCGGAGCGCATGACCCCGACCGCGGAGAACACGAACAGCCAGAGCAGCACCAGGAAGGCGAGCCGGATCACCGTAAGGGTCAGCTGGGACATCTTGAGTGGGTTCGCCTCGCCCCTAGCCCTGCTGCCGGAAGATGATCGTCGTGGTACCCAGGTGGATCACCGATCCGTCCCGCAGGGGAGCCTGCGTCACGTGCTGGTTGTCCACCACGATGCCGTTGGTCGAGCCCAGGTCGGATACGTAGGACGGAGTCCCGATCCGGATCTCGGCGTGCCGACGGGACACCGACGGGTCGTCCACCCGCAGGTCCACATCGGTACCCCGGCCCATGGTGGTGACCGGCTTGGTCAGCATGTGCCGGGCGCCGTTGATCTCCACCCAGCACTGGGTCTGCGACTGCTGCGGCGGGTACTGGCCCTGCTGCTGGCCGCCGGGCGGGCCCCAACCGGCCTGCTGCGGCGGCGGCTGGCCGTACGGGTCGTACCCGCCCTGGCCCTGCTGGTCGTACCCGCCTTGGCCCTGCTGGTCGTAACCACCCTGACCCGGCTGGTCATAGCCGCCCTGGCCGGGCGGCGGCGCACCCCAGCCGGGCTGCGGCCCGCCCTGCCCCTGCGGGGGCGGCGGGGGGCTGCCCCACGGCGCGGGCTGCGGCACCGGGTTCGGCGGCGGCACCGGCTGGAGCCCGCCGGGCCCCTGCGGTCCGCCCGGGCCCTGGGGTCCACCGGGGCCCTGCGGACCCTGGGGTCCGCCCTGGTATGGGGGAGGCTGGCCGTAGGGGTCGTAGCCCTGGGGCTCGCCTTGCATCTGAGACACGGGCACCACTCCTGCCAACGCCTGACTTTGGATCCGGAACATCCCCGTGTCGAGATCGGCCGCGCGCGCGAACTTCACCTCGACAGGTCCGACGAACATATAGCGCTGCTCCGCACCGTACTCACGGACGAGTTCGGCGAGTTCGGCGCCCAGGGGGCCGGCGTAGGTCGCCAACCGCTCGTAGTCCACGCCGCCCAACTCGACTGTGAAGTCGTTGGGCACCATGGTCCGTCCCTGGCTGACTATGGCCGCCCGGTCGTCGCACTCGCGCTGTAGCGCGGAGGCGATCTCCACCGGCTGGACCTCGGACTTGAATGCCTTGGCGAAGGCGCCGTTGACCAACCCTTCGATGCGTCGCTCGAACCGCTGTAGGACTCCCACGGACACCCCCTTCCGGCGCGCCAGCCTAGCGTTGACCGGCCTCGCAGACCATTCTGTCGTCCAGCGACCCACATCGGGACGCCGTCGTCGTCGGACCCACGGTCACCCGCACCGTCCGCCGCCTGCGACGTCCGGTCCGTGTGCCTGTTACGGATGAGATCGTAACCACCCCATCCCCCGCTGCGTACCCACATCGCCGCGAGATCAGCCGC
This sequence comes from Catenulispora pinisilvae, assembly GCF_015356865.1. GTDB lineage: Bacteria > Actinomycetota > Actinomycetes > Streptomycetales > Catenulisporaceae > Catenulispora > Catenulispora pinisilvae. Next base: position 1,364 of record NZ_JAAFZA010000024.1, on the reverse strand, counting down.
ACGGCCGTGCCCACGCAGCTCAGCGGCCCGCCCGAAAGCGGCGCCGCGAGCAGGTACGGAAGGAGGGAGGTGAACACCCTCTCGACACAAGGACGTGCGACACCCCCGACCGGTTCCCATCGATTCCGGCTCGGCGAAACGGGCGATCGGCACCGGTACCCGGATGTGACGATCGCTACCTTCCGGCCCGCCGCGATATTGGCCAGAGGCACCTCTACCGCGTGCTAATGTTTGTGCAGCAAGAGCGAGCGCGAGTGGCGGAATAGGCAGACGCGCACGGTTCAGGTCCGTGTGCCCGAAAGGGTGTGGGGGTTCAACTCCCCCCTCGCGCACTTGTAGGTAGTCGACGATAAGGCTCGGTTCCGAGGACGACAGTCTCGGGGAACCGGGCCTGATCGCTTTTCGGACGGGATCGGGATGCGGACACTCTGTCGAGTGTCCCGGTTAATCCCTATGGGTGTGACGCGGCCGGTCGGCCAGTTTGTCTGACTTCCAGACCTCGGTACGGCCCCGGCCGAAAAATCGCGTGCCACAGTTCACCATCTTCGCGGCGTTGATCGGATATGAGGCTCATACAGCGCGGGAGTCGCGGCGCGACAGAAGCCGACGGCGCGGCCCTGGACTTCCAGGCGTTCGTCGCGGCCAGCGGGCCGCGGTTGTTCCGTTCCGCCTGCCTGCTCACCGGCGGGGACACCCATGCCGCCGAGGACCTGGTTCAGGAGACCTTCGGGTTGCTGTACCGGCGGTGGCAGCGGGTGGGCGGGCTGGACAACCCGGTCGGTTACGCGCAGACCACCCTGATCAACCGATTCGTGTCGGCGCGGCGTAAACGGAGCAATAGCGAGCGCCCGGCCGGCGGCGCCGGGCTCGGCGGTGTGGCGGACCAACCGGCTCGCGGCGAGGACGTCGTGCTGCGGGTGGCGTTGCTGGAGGCGTTGCGGTCGCTGCCGCCGGTCGACCGTGCGGTGCTGGTGCTCAGGTTCTGGGAGGACCTGAGCGTGGCCGAGACGGCGGCCCGGCTGAACCTGTCCGACACGGCCGTCCGCTCGCGCTGTTCCCGTGCGCTGGCGCGGGTTCGCGAGCTGCTGGGCGGCGACTTCGCCGACCTGGCGCGTTTCTGAGCACTTCCCGGGCGCGTCCGGACCGGCCCGGTCCCCGATCACTCTCAGACCTGACACGAAAGAGGTGTACTCCCATGTCCACCGATCACTTCGAGGACATCGACCACGATCAACCGGACGGCATCGCCGCGGCTTTCCGCGAGACTGCCTTCTCCTTCGAGGCACCGGCCTCCGCCGTACTGCACGCGGGGGCGCTGGCCCACGCCCGGCGCCACCGGCGCCGCTCGGCCGCCGCCGGGACGC